>JBELAA010000120.1:0-6856 GCA_049509315.1 Sedimentisphaerales bacterium
TGAATTCTGTCATGCTGAGCGCAGCGAAGCATCTGGGCTGAAAATCGAAAGCGAGATTCTTCGCTTCGCTCAGAATGACATTTTGGTGTTTTTTCTACAGAGCAAGTTTCGATTTGAGCCGGGTGATTGCGAATCTGGCGACCTCGTCGTGGTCGAAAGCCATATTGGGGGGAAGGGCGTTAATATCGAACCATTGTGCCTGAGCGGCGTCGTCGCCTGCTTTAACGCGGTCAAGGCCTTCCCTTATTATGCCCAGATAGCAAACGGTGATTTGCCGGCCCCGCGGGTCCCGGCCGGGTTTGCCGAAGGTGTGCATTTGTTCGAGTTTAACGCCTGTCAGGCCGGTTTCCTCTGCTAATTCCCTCGCCACGGCGTCGTCAAGCTCCTCGTCGATACCGATGAAGCCGCCGGGGATGGCCCACTGGCCCTTGAACGGCTCGTGCCCCCGGTTAATCAGCAACAGCTTGACACCGGCGTCGGTAACGGCGAAAACCGCCGCGTCAACCGTAACCATAGGCCTAGGCCAGTCGTAAACGTATTTACCTTTTTGATTCATTTCTCCCATAGCATAACGAACCGGCATAATCTAATCAATTGCCGAAACCGTCCCCAGCGAATAAAATAGCAGCAATGGCAGGGCAGCCGAAAAATATCCTGATAATCAAGCCAAGCGCGCTGGGTGATATAGTCCTCGCGCTGCCGGCGTTGTCGGCGCTGCGGCACAGTTTCCCGCAGGCGAAAATCTCGTGGCTTGTGAGACCTGAATTCGCGGACTTGCTGCAGGGGCATCCCGATTTGGATGAGCTTATACTGTTTGACAGGCGGCTGTTGGGCAAGTGGTGGTATCAATGGAAGGCAAATGTTGAATTAAAGCGATTATTTAACCGATTGTACAATGAGAGATTTGACCTGGTTTTCGATTTTCAGGGGCTTTTCAGGACAGGGTTTTTTGGCTGGATAACGGGCAGCAAAAGGCGGTTCGGGATGGCCGGCGCACGGGAATTTGCTCACTTGTTTTATACCGATAAGATTCCACAGGATTCCTCCTGTATTCACCTTGTTGATTACTATTTGAAAATGGTTGCTTCGGCGGGGGCGCAACATTGCGGTATCGAATTCAAATTGCCGCAAGATACTAAAGCTGATGAGGCGGTGAGGAAACTGCTGTTAAGTAAAAAGGTAAACATTGAAAATTACGTTGTGCTCGTACCAGGAGCAGCGCAGCCGGAAAAACGCTGGCCGATTGAACGGTTTGCGGAATTAGCGAAAAAGATTTCATTACGATTCGGCTCGTCTATTGTGGCAATCGGCTCGCAGGGTGAACGTGATTATATTGGGAAAATAGGCGGCGAAATAATCAATATGGCGGGACGAACGACGATTCGGGAGTTAATCTCGTTAGTGAAAGGGGCGTCGTTAGTTATCAGTAACGATACAGGCCCCGGCCATATCGCTGCGGCCTTGGGCGTGCCTGTTGTGATGATTTTTGGCCCGACAAATCCCGCGAGGGTTTGCTCTTACAAGAGACCAGATTGCGTAGTTGCGATTGAGCCGAATGAACGTGGAATGAAGGCGGATAGCTATGACCCGAAACATAGTATCTCTCATATCACCGTCGAGCAGGTTTTCGAGGCGGCCTGTCGGCAAATCACCAAAAATGGCTCTCCTTCGACTCCGCTCAGGGCAGGCTGACCCCTTTCTCTCCGACCTGAAAATCCTTGACTTAACTATCGCTATCTGCTAATCTTACAGCATGGGCCCTTTAATTTTAAACCAGATAAAAGACAGGAATATTTCACCTGAAAGGGAAAAACTTGGATTGGTTGGAAAGGTGCTTTTAGAAATTGGAGTTGTTGCCAGTATATTCACTGGAAGTGCTAAAGCATCAGAAGGAGAGTTAGACATTAGAAATTATATTGGGTCTGATTGCTCAATCTTATGTTTAATTAAGTATGACGGAGGAGGAATTTCTGAAGGATACGATTCTTGGGATTGTATTGTTATTCCTCCTTTAAGCGGGCAAATTGGAATAGGTTCTGCAGTAGAGGGTAATATCTTAGGAGTAGATTATAGACCTGCAAATACTCTTTCAACTTATGATGTTGAATTGTTTTATAATGGCAATGTAAATCCTCCAAAGGGAAATCATCTTGAATTTAGTTTTCCTTACGGTTCTGATTTGAGTTTCGGCTCTCAAGACATAATCTTTGATTCAAACAACTTAAAATATGGCAAGAGGGTTAATGTAAGAAATGCAATTGCGAACAATTCTGGAGTTGAGGAGATGAACGATTTACCTGCTGGAACTTATGTAGTTAGTGCTCCCTATGCATCTGGCAAACTTACAATCGGAACAGAACCTTTAGCAGAATTAAATGGCAATGACATTGTTGATTTTGCAGATTATTCTATTTTAGCAAATGATTTTGGAAAGCCGCAGGAAAAATATACTGGAGATATTTCTGGTCCTAATGGAATCCCTGATGGTTATGTTGATATGTATGACATAGAAGCTTTCTGCAATGATTGGCTGCAATAATTAACTTCTATGCTCTTTATAATGGTAATAATGAGGTCAGTTACCGTTTTTAGTTCTCCAGATTAACATTTTTCATCAAAAATCAGATATTCTTATTGTTTCAATTGTTTTAGCGTTTCGGCGCAGCGTTGGCAGACGTCGGGGTGTTGCGGGTCTGAGCCGACGCTTGGCCAGTAGTTCCAGCAACGCTGGCATTTTTTGTGGGGGCTTTTCTGGGGCACTATTTCACGTTGGCCATCGGTTTTTTCGAGATTTACTTCGCTAACGATACAAAGAGCAGCAAAATTTTTCAGACCAAATTGCTCAATTACATAAGCATCATTTTCGCCGCAACGGACAGTAACGCTGGATTCCTGATTGGAGCCGATTATTTTGTCGCGTCGCAATGGTTCCAGCACTTTAAGAACCTCATCTCTAAGGAACATAAGCTTCTGCCATTTCTGGTCTTCGACTTTTGGCTTAGCTTGTGGCATCAACGCGAGATGAACGCTTTCAACATTTTGAGATTTGTGCGAGATGGCGGACCAGGTTTCCTCGGCGGTGTGGACGAGAATTGGGGCTAACAGCAGCGTGAGGGAATCGAGGATTTTGTAAAGGGCGGTCTGGCAGCTTCGACGCGATAAACTGTCGGCGGGGTCGCAATACAGGCGGTCCTTTAGCAAATCCATATAAATGCTGCTCATATCGACGCTGCAAAAATTGTAGATAAGCGAAAACGCCACGTGAAAACTAAATTCCTCGTATGCCAATCTAACATCAGCGACGAGATTTTGAAGCTGCTGGATTGCCCATTTGTCGATTTCGAACATTTTGTCTTCTGCGACGCTGTTTTTAGCGGGGTCGAAATCGTAGATGTTGCCGAGGAGATAGCGGATGGTATTCCTGATTTTGCGGTATGCGTCCTGCGTTTTGCCGATTAGCTCGTCGTTACATCGCATATCGTCCTGATAATTGACGCTTGCCACCCATAGGCGCAGGATGTCCGCTCCGTATTTGGTGACCTCTTCCTGTGCGTTGGTGTAGTTACCCAGCGACTTGGATTGTTTCATACCCTTTTCATCGACTGTAAAGCCGTGGGTCAGAACTGCCTTGAAGGGGGGCTTGCCTGTTGCGCCAAGGGCAGGCAATAGCGATAACTGGAACCAGCCGCGATGCTGGTCGCTGCCTTCGAGATACAGGTCAACGGGAATGGACCAGCCCTCCTTTTCGACGACACTGTGCCAGGAACAACCCGCCTCGAACCAGACGTCAAAAATGTTCTCTTCTTTTTTCAGCTCATCGAACGAGAAGCCGGGGGGCAATTTGAAATCATCGCCTAAAATTTGTTTGGGTGTATTTGTAAACCAGCTATCGGAACCTTTTACCCCGATATACTTTGCCACAGCCAGAACCGATTCCTTGGTCAATAGCGGCTCACCTTGGCGGTTTACGAAAACCGGTATCGGCAGGCCCCAGCTTCGCTGCCTGCTGATGCACCAGTCGGGTCGTGATTCGAGCATCCCCTCGATACGTTTTTGCCCCCAATCGGGGACCCATTTAACGTTTTTCACGGCTTCCAGCGCAAGGTCGCGCAGGGATTTATCGTAACCCGGAATTACGCGGTCAACGCTTATAAACCACTGCTCGGTTGCGCGGAATATGACGGGTGTTTTGCTTCGCCAGCAGTGGGGGTAACTGTGGGTGATTTTCTGCTGCTTAACTAACCAGCCGGCTTTATTGAGGTGGTCGATAATTTCCTGGTCAACCTTGAGAACGTTTTTACCCTTGAGCCAGTCGGGAACGGTGTTGTCGTAACAGCCATCGTCCTTGACGGGTGAGTAAACTGCCAGTTTATAATTCTGGCCCGTCATATAGTCCTCGATACCGTGGCCGGGGGCGATGTGAACCAGTCCTGAGCCGTCTTCGGTTGTAACATACTCAGCCAGAATCACCTTGTAGGCGTCCGAATCGGTTGGGTTCTTATCGACAAATGGGTGCTGATAGCGCAAGCCCTCGAGTTTGCTTCCGACAATCTTGGTTTGACTGACTTTATATTGGCCTTCTTGTAATCCGGCGGCTGACACGACAGCTTCCAGCCGGTCGCTGACGATTACCGAGACAAATTGTTTGCCGTTATGCTGATAACTTATAGTTACATACTCAAGTCGCGGGTGAACTGCGACGGCCAAGTTGGCGGCAAGCGTCCAGGGCGTCGTCGTCCAAATCATAAAACAGACCTGTGATTTGGCCGTTTCTTCTGATTTTACTAAACCAAGCTCAATCAGTTTATTTATCGATTCCTTAGTTACCGGGAAATTGACAAAAATGCTCGGCGAGTCGATATCCTTATATTCCAGCTCGGCCTCGGCCAGCGCGGTTTCGCAGCCGACGGACCAGTGAATTGGTTTTAGCTGTTTTTTCACAAGTCCTTTGCCGACCAATTCCGCGAAAACCTCCAAAATGCCCGCTTCATACTGGGGCTTGAAAGTCAGGTAGGGGTTATCGAAGTCGCCGAAAATGCCCAATTGCTGAAACTGCTGGCTTTGCAGCTTGACGTATTTGCTTGCGTATTTTTTACAGAGCTGGCGTATTTCGGGCTTGGCCATCTGTTTTGCCTTTTCGCCTAATTCGGTAACGACTTTTGACTCAATGGGCAGGCCGTGGCAGTCCCAGCCGGGGATATACGGGGCGTCAAAACCCGTCATTGTCTTGTAGCGGACGACAAAATCCTTGAGGACCTTGTTGATGACGTGGCCCATATGAATATCGCCGTTGGCGTAGGGGGGGCCGTCGTGCAGGATGTAAAGCGGCGCTCCCTTGCGGGCAGCCCTGATAAGCGCATACAGGTTTCGCTTAAGCCAGTCCTTTCGCATCATCGGCTCACGCTGCACCAGGTTGGCCTTCATCGCGAAATTCGTCTGCGGCAGATTCAACGTTTGACTGTAACTTTTGCTTTCATTATCCGGCATCTTATAACCTCTAAAAAAGTAAAACCACTATGCTAAATCGGACGCCTGTTTATGTCAACGGCTGATAACGAACAAAAGCAAAGACACTTATCTTGCTTCAAACTGTGGCATCAGCTAAACTGTGTATAACTTTATATGGATGTAACTGACAAAACGATAGCGGTGAGAGGTAATTGCCGGCAAACCACGCGAGGACAAATAGTCGTTTTGCTCGTGATTTTATGCGGTTCTGCCCTGCTTTTGCTGGCCAATCTCGGCAACATATACCTTTGGCAGGATGAAGCGCAAACGGCGTTAATCAGCAAAACCATACTGACCGACGGCATCCCCCGGGGATACGACGGCAAAAACTTTTTTTCGCAGGAATCAGGCGCCGAATACGGGAATAATTATATCTGGAGGTGGCATACGTGGCTGCCGTTTTATGTCCTCGCGGGATTTTACAAGATTTTCGGAGTCAGCACGTTTGTTTCCCGCCTGCCTTTTACACTGTTCGGTCTTGCTACGATTGCAGCGACCTACTATTTTGCCAAAGAATACTGGCCCGGCTCTCGAATTCCCCTGCTTGCCGCGGGATTATTGGCGATTTCAGTCCCTTTTTTGCTGCTGTGCAGGCAGTGCAGATACTACAGTATGACGATGTGCTTCACTGTTTTGTCGATGTGGGCATACGCTGCCTTATTGAACGGCAAAAGATACGCGAAGGTTTTCTTGTTTATCGGCTCAACGTTGTTGTTTCATAGTCAGCATTTTTACCTGCCGATTCTTTTCGCGGCGTTACTTTTGCACGCAGGCATTTTCAGACGCGACAAACTCAAACTATTACTGGTTGTAACTGTCGCTGTGGCGATACTAAACGTTCCCTGGCTGATTTGGCTTAGCGCCGCACATTATTCCGCCACACATACGGCCCGAGCGTTAAACTCTATAACGCCGGTCGTCTCTATCAAAACATATATAGCTGACATATTTAGTTATATGTTTCCTGCCTGGCTTTTGGTGATTGTGGTTATTGCGGCGGTCAAAAGGCGGTTAAAACAAGGGCAATTAGTCCCGGTAGATGCACGGTTTTGGGAGAAAATATTGCTGCCTGTGATTTTTGTGATATTTAATGTCTTTGCAATGACGGCAGAGGCCCCTTTGCCGTATTTTCGCTATATAGCGCCTTCGCTGCCGCTGCTGATTGTTCTGGCGGCAGTCGTGATTGACGCGGCGCTCGAGACGCATTTTATTCTTGGTATTGCAGTAATTGTGTTGTTGATGGTTTCAAGTCAGCTCAAGGATTATTTTTACGAAATAACTCACGACTATGACGGGCCGGAGGAAGGCATCGCACGTTATCTTAACGAGCACGGCCTGCCTGATGATA
>JBELAA010000121.1:0-8487 GCA_049509315.1 Sedimentisphaerales bacterium
GCCTTATGTCAAAACCAATGCTTGTGACCCTTCCTTTTGTCCTGCTTCTTGTTGATTACTGGCCCCTGAATCGTTTTCTAAATTCTAAATTCTCAATTCTCAATTCTATCGTTGAAAAAATTCCCTTCTTTATTCTTGCCGCCGTCTCAGGCTTAATCACGTTTCTGGCCCAGCGAAGCAGTGGTGCAATGTCGAGTATCGGCAATCTTCCTTTGAAAGACAGGATTGTCAATGCCTTCTTATCTTATGCAAGATACACAGGCAAATTGTTTGTGCCGCAAAACCTCGCTGTATTTTATCCTATTGATGTCCGCACCATTCGGTCTTGGCAGGCGGTGATGTCTGTTTTATTGTTGATGGTGATAACCATTCTCGTGTTTCGTTTCGCACGAAATCGAAGGTATTTGCCGGTCGGCTGGTTCTGGTTTGTTGGAACGCTTGTGCCCGTCATCGGTCTGGTTCAGGTTGGCGGTCAGGCGTATGCCGACCGTTACACCTATATTCCCTATATAGGTCTTTTCATAATGCTCGCGTGGGGTTTGCCGGATTTTCTTTCGAAATGTCCGCCTTCCCGCCTCGCCCGCGAAGCGAGGCGAGTAGGCGAGACCTCGCTGAAGGCGGGGCCGCAGCGAAAAGTTGTTCTTGGTCTTGTGATGATAATGGTGCTTGCAACCCTTGGCATACTCGCGCATAAGCAGGTCGGCTTCTGGAAAAACAGCTTTACACTGTTTTCGCGAGCCATCGAGGTAACACAAAACAACGATGTTGCGCACAATGAACTTGGTAATGCCTATCTCAGATTGGGCCGCTATCAGGATGCGCTCGAATCCTATAAGCGGGCCATCAAAATCAACCCGTATGATGCCGAGTCGCACTATAATCTTGGTGTTTCTTACCTCAATATTGGTAGCTTCCAGGACGCGTTAGAGTCCTGTAGGCAGGCCATCAAAATCAAGCCGGATTATGCCGAGGCATACAATGGTCTTGGCTCTGCCTGCCTATACCTTGGCCGCTATCAGGACGCGTTAGAATCCTGTAGGCAGGCCATTAATATCAAGCCGGATTACGCCGAGGCGCACTATAATCTTGGTGTTATCTATGACAAACTTGGCCGATGGAAGGATTCGATAGAAGCTTATAAGCAAGCCATTAAAATCAAGGCCGATTATACCGTGGCATACAATAATCTTGGTATTGCTTACCTCAATATTGGTAGCTTCCAGGACGCGTTAGAATCCTGCAGGCAGGCCATTAACATCAAGCCGGATTATGCCGAGGCGCACAATAATCTTGGTAATGCCTACCTCAGCTTGGGCCGCTATCAGGATGCGGCAGAAGCTTATAAGCAAGCCATCAAAATCAAGCCGGATTATGCCCAGGCGCACTATAATCTTGGTGTTGCCTATGGCAGTATTGGCAGCTTCCAGGAAGAAATAGAATCATACAAGCGAGCCATTAGAATTAAGCCCGATTTCGCCGACGCACACTATAATCTTGGTGTTGCCTGCGCCAACCTTGGCCGCTATCAGGATGCAATAGAATCCTTTAAGCATACCATTAAAATCAAACCTGATTATGTGGATGCGCACTTCAATCTCGGCATGGTCTATTTAACCACCGGCGACAAAGCTTCAGCCCTTGAAGAATACAAAATCTTAAAAACCCTCGGCGCTAAACAAGCAGACCAACTGTATAACTTGATTCAGAAGTAAACACCCCACCGAATCCGCAAACGCAGCGTTTCTTGACTGCTTAATCGCTTCGCCTTATAATTCGCTCTTATCAATGCTTATGGGGTAATACAATCGTGAAACAATGGCGATTCGAGGTTTTTAATAAGGCCGGGTTTAACGACGTGCAGGGCAACAGCACGCTGGCGGATATTAAGGAATTGGGCGTAAACACGGTGCAGGCGGTTCAGTTTGCACGCGTTTACTTAATCGAGGCGGAATTTGATGACGCATTTGCCCATCGGCTTGGTAAAGAGCTGCTGGCTGACCCCGTTTGCGAAGATTATTACATCGGAAGAAGCGGAGCGCCTGCTGGATTAGCAAAGGCGACGCTGATAGAAGTGCATCTCAAAAGCGGCGTTACCGACCCCGTCGCGCAATCGGTAGTAACAGCTATTGCTGATATGGGTATCGCGGCCGCTCACGTCAGGACTGCGAGAAAATACGTCGTTCTTGGTGAAATCAGTCGAAAGCAAACCGAACTTATCACTAAAAAAATACTCGCAAACGACTGTATCGAGATTTGCGTTATAGGTAGCGTTGCAGAACCGCCAAACCCGCACGTTAAGCCCTACGAGTTGAATATCATTCACTGGCCGATACGCGACCTCGACGATGAGGGATTATTGCGGCTCAGCAAAGAAAAAGACCTGTTCCTCAACGTCGTGGAAATGAAAACGATTCAGGATTATTACCGCGGGCTTGACCGTGAGCCGACCGATATCGAGCTTGAGGCCATAGCGCAAACCTGGAGCGAGCATTGCGTCCACAAAACGCTGAAAAGCCAGGTCGATATGGATTACGAAGGCCAACACATTCACTTTGATAATCTGCTAAAGGAAACCGTTTTCAAAGCCACCAAGGAATTGAACAAGCCCTGGTGCATATCGGTTTTTGCCGATAACGCCGGCGTAATCGAATTTGACGACGAGTCGGCAGTATGCTTTAAGGTCGAAACGCACAATCACCCCTCGGCGCTGGACCCCTACGGCGGTGCGGCGACCGGTATCGGCGGCGTAATCCGTGACCCGATGGGAACAGGCATGGGCGCGCGACCAATCGCCAATACCGATATATTCTGTTTCGGCGACCCCAATATGAAACCCGAGGACGTCCCCAAAGGCGTCCTGCACCCCAGACGCGTTATGAAAGGCGTCGTCGCCGGCGTGCGCGATTACGGTAACAGAATGGGAATCCCTACCGTTAACGGGGCGATATATTTTGATGACAGATACACCGCCAACCCGCTGGTCTTCTGCGGCAATATAGGCATTATGGACAAGAACAAGTGCTTCAAACACCCGCAGACGGGAAATCTCATTATCGTCGTGGGAGGCAGAACCGGACGAGACGGCATACACGGCGCGACGTTCTCATCGGGCGAAATGACGCACGAGCACGAGACGATTTTCTCACACGCAGTTCAAATCGGAAACGCCATAACTGAGAAGAAAATGTTAGACGTGCTAATCCAGGCAAACGACCGGGGCTTGTATGAGGCGATTACCGATTGCGGAGCAGGCGGGTTATCGAGCGCGGTCGGCGAAATGGGCGAGGAGCTTGGCGCTGAGGTTGACCTCGAAAGGGTCCCGCTCAAATACGCGGGGCTGAATTACACCGAAATCTGGATAAGCGAGGCGCAGGAAAGAATGGTCGTCGCGGTTAAGCCGGAAAACCTGGACGCGATAATGGAAATTTTCGCGGGCGAAAACGTCGAGGCGACCGTAATCGGCAAATTCACGGACGATAAAAAACTCAAACTTCGCTATAAAGGCACACTCGTAGGCCAGCTCGATATGGAATTTCTGCACAACGGCGTGCCGAAATACTCACGTAAAGCGGTGTGGAAAACAACTCAAAACTCAAAACTCAAAACTCAAAACTGTGGTAAAGATAATTATAACGACGAGCTATTGGCAATCCTCAGTTCTTATAACGTTGCCAGCAAGGAATGGGTGATTCGCCAATATGACCACGAGGTGCAGGCGGGTTCGGTTATTAAACCATTAACGGGCGTAACCAATGACGGCCCAGGCGACGCGGCGGTTATCAGGCCGAAATACAATTCCGATAAAGGGCTTGCGATAAGCTGCGGAATGAACCCCTGTTACGGCGACCCCGACAGGTCGGGCGACCCTTACTGGATGGCGCTGGCTGGTATCGATGAGGCAATCAGGAATTTAATATGTGTTGGCGCTAAGCCGGAGCGTATCGCGCTATTAGATAACTTCTGCTGGGGCGACTGCACTAAACCCGAAACATTAGGAACGTTAGTGCGGGCGGCCCAGGCCTGCTATGACGGGGCAATCGCTTATGATGCGCCTTTCATATCGGGTAAGGACTCGCTCAATAACGAATTCAGACGGGACGACGGCACGCGAATCAGCATACCCTCGACGCTGCTCATAAGCGCAATTTCAATAATCGATGATGTCAATAAATGCGTAACAATGGACGCCAAAAAGGCAGGTAACCTGCTTTTCATCGTAGGCCTTACCAAAAATGAGCTTGCCGGCTCACATTACTCGTTACTCAAATCACAGGGCGAAGGACAGGTGCCGAAAACGGATTTGAAAACGGCGCCGGAAATCGCCCGCCGGCTTGCCGAAGCGATAGCAAAAGGGCTGATTGTAAGCTGCCACGATTGTTCGGAAGGTGGCCTGGTGGTAGCGTTAGCAGAAATGGCGTTTGCCGGTGGAGTCGGTATCGAGGCGGATTTACGGGGATTGCCTAAAGACCCGGATTGCTCCGCCGTTGACAGCCAGTTGTTCAGCGAATCGACATCGCGATATATCGTTGAGGTTGAGCCGGAAAAATATGGCGATTTCGCGAAACTGGTGTTGGGGTTGCCTTTTGGCCAAATCGGGCGGATTACCGACTCACAGAATCTCGTAATAAAGAGCCAAAAAGGCCTTCCGGCCATCAACGCCGATATAGCAGACCTCAAACTCGCCTGGCAAAAGACCTTCGCGTGGTAACGGGCAGCATTGAGAGCCGTTTTATTATCGGTCTTTTTCTAAAAATACCGGTTTGATGCCTGAACAAACCCCCTATTTTTCCAGTATATTAACCCGTTATAAAGCTATGGGGCGGGTTTTTTATCCCCGTAAATACCCGAAATACCAGCCATGGAGGGCCTTTGTTTGGTTAAGCGGCCTGCGCATAAAGCCGATAACTTTAGGCAGTGTAAGAATTTATTATTTTCTATTTGAAAACAGGGCGGTTAGCCCGATAGGTCGCTTTTTATTAAATAGAAAATTGAAAATAGAAAATTGAAAACGCATTATGCCAAGGTGGGTTTGTGAAAAGAAAAACGGGATTAGTCGTCTTTTTTTCGGCCTGCGTTTTAGTGGGGGCTGCCGGCTGCAGCGACAAATTCTGGGACCCGACCCAGGTGGGCCGGTTCCGGCCTGTTCCCGCCGTTAACATCATACTGGATTCATTGGGTGTGGCTGAAGAAACGCCCGCCGCCTGGGAAACCGGCGAAGACCCCACGCCTGCCGACGTCATTGCTTACGATACGGATTACGTATTTGGTCCCGGCGATGTCGTCAACATAGGCATATTCGAGCTGTTCAACGAGGGTGCGATATACGCCAATCAGTTCATTGTTACGGAGACGGGCAAAATATCGATTCCGGATGTCGGCGTCGTTGAGGCGTCTGGGCTTACCGAATCGCAATTAGAGGAAGAAATAAAACAGATTCTCTCGCCCAACATTCTTAAAGAGCCGTCCGTAAACGTAACGCTGTTAAGGTCGCAAAGCCGGATGTTTTCGATTTTCGGCGCAGCCGTTCCCAGGCCCAGCCGATACGAGCTTCCCCGATATGATTTTCGGTTGACCGACGCATTGGCTACCGCCGGAGGCATCGGTCAGTTTAACACAAGTTTCATATACGTTTCCCGTCCCATTACAGGCCAGGAGGCGTTAACCGAGCCGGCCGCCTCGGCGACGGCTGAACGCCAAAATGCCCCCCCTCCGCCTAAAGCAGCGCCTAAAGGGGATTCGCACAATGAGATGCTCGATATAGTCGCGCCTTCGGTTCACACCGGCCCGCAGGGAATTGTTGTCGCTTCCAGTGAAATGGTTACCGGTGATGAGCTTGCGGAGCTTTATCAGGCAAGCTCGCCGGATAAAATACCGGCTGATACCCCAAACACACCAGCAGGAACTCAAAAAACTGTAACTCGTGACTCAACTCCCGTGGCTCAAAATGCGAACGACCAGTCGCAGGCAACCGGCAATGATTCCCGAATCGAATGGATATTCCAGGATGGCCGGTGGGTTCCGGTACAGATACCGTCGTCGCCTAAAACCCCCTCGGCGCAAGGAGCCGCAAAGCAGGCCGAATCCCCCGCTAAATCGCCTCGCCCAAAGGATGAGGTGAACCATCGCGAGGTTGAGCAGCAGCCGACCGGCACGGAATGGAATCAGATTGGCGGCGTATCAAGCGGCCAAAGGCGGGTAATACGAATACCGGCGGATAAACTGCTCAGCGGCGACCCTCGATACAATATCGTAATTCGGCCAAATGATAATATCCACGTCCCGCTTGATATTATTGGTGAATTCTGTATTATGGGCAACATCAATGCCCAGGGTTTTATAAATATGACGGGTCGGCCGATGACGCTGAAAATGGCAGTCGCTGCTGCTGGCGGTCTGGGACCTTTGGCCTGGCCTAAAAAATGTGAGGTAGTCAGAAGGATTGCGAAAAACAGGGAAGAAATTGTTATGGTGGACCTTGATAAAATCGCCGCTGGAGAGCAGCCCGATTTCTTTATCAAACCCAACGACCTTATCAACGTCGGAACGCACCCGTCGTCGAACTGGCGATACATACTGCGGAACTCGTTTAGGGCGACGTATGGTTTTGGTTTCCTTTATGACCGCAACTTCGCAGACCGCCATTTCGGTCTCAATAACCCGCTTGGCCCCTTTGGCATTTAATCCCTGCCCGGTTTTGCCTTTGGCTTTGCCGTGGCGAGCTTGCCGGGCTTACCCGGCTGACTGTGCGGTTATTTAATTATGGTTGAAAATATCAGTTTACCTGCGGCAAAGCAGCCCGATTCTCCCGGCTCACCAAAGGCGGATACGCCTGAACAGTCCTGGCGTCGGCTCGGCGTGCATTCATATATCAGAATGGCAATAATAGGTGGCTTGCTGTTCTGGCTGTTTAACAGGGAGGTTTGGGGCATTGTTTACACCTGGTTTACAGACAGCTCCTGGTCTCACGGCATTTTAATCCCGCTTTTCAGCTTATATTTCCTTAACCAGACCAAAAACGAAATCCTTAACGCGTCGTTTAAGCCAAACTATCTCGGCCTGGTATTGCTTGTCTGTGTGCTCTTATTTTACATTTTCAATATCGTCAGCCCCGCAGGTTACGGCTATTTCAGACAGTTGGCTGTAGTCGGCGCTCTCGGCGCGGTGGTTTTGTTTCTCGGGGGCTGGCGGCTGCTCAAATGGACGTGGCTTCCTGTGGCATACCTGTTTTTTGCCGTTCCTTTGCCTGAAGGATACCTGCGCCTTGCCACTATCCCGATGCGCCAATGGGCGGCCGCCGGCGCGACGGTTATGCTTAATCTTGTCCCTCAGGTGGAGGCAACGACCAGCGGCGTAATTATAGATATCGTTTACAAAGGTCAACACCTCGAACCGGGCCTCGACGTGGCAGAGGCGTGCAGCGGAATGCGGCTTTTGATGGCATTTTTCGCCCTCGGTGTCGCAATGGCGTATCTTCATTACAGGCCTGTATGGCAGCGGCTTGTGCTGCTGGCCAGCACAATTCCTATAGCAATACTGTGCAATATCATCCGGGTAATGATTACCGGCTTCATTTACGTGCTGGGCGACCCTGAATATGCACAGGGAATTTACCACGACCTGCTTGGAATGGCGATGTTGCCTCTGGCATTCGGACTATATGGAGCCCTGGCGTGGTTTATGTCGAATCTGTTTGTCGAAAGCGAACAACGGCAGACCCCCGATATTATAGTTGCCAGAACACGGACTGACACCGACCGAAACACTGACTAACACGGACTTCGAATAAGGATGAAAGATATACTAAAAATTATCAGGGCCAATTATCTTCAGCCGGCGTTTCTGATATGTGCGGCGGTGCTTGCGCTCACAGCCGGCGCTATGTCGGCGGTGATTAAAATTTCCGGCGCATACCTGAAGAAAGAGCCGCTGCCGTTAAAAAACCCGCTTTCTGCGCTGGATAAATTTCCCCTCGCTCCATATACTGTGGCGGCCAAACAGACCATCGACAACCCCGATGTTCTCGAAACTCTCGGCACCGAGGATTACATTCAGTGGGTTTTGGAAGATACCAGCGTTGGCCAAGCAGACAAGACGCGGTATTGTTCGCTGTTTGTTACTTATTATTCGACTCCGGACGTTGTGCCGCACCGACCCGAGGAATGTTACATCGGGGGCGGCTTCCAGCAGGTAAGCTCTGATGAGGTTATGCTTAAAATCAAATCGGCTTCGCCCGAGGCAAATGGCCAGAGGCAAATCGGATCCCGTTACCTCGTTTTCGCCAGGACAAGCCCGGATTTGCTGACCGGCGATACAACCTTTTCGGTTTTCTATATTTTCAGCGTAAACGGTGAATACTCCGGAGGAAGAAACCAGACCAGGCGAATACTGAATAAAAACCTTTTCGGAAAATTTTCATATTTTTCGAAAGTCGAATGGAAGTTTTACGGTAATAATTTCGGACGGATGATTTACCCCGACAAGCAAGAG
>JBELAA010000122.1:0-6801 GCA_049509315.1 Sedimentisphaerales bacterium
GCGCGACCCATTGTTTGTAGTTTTTGTCGTAAGAGACGCCGATGTATTGCGAGGAGGCGTTTTTACGTTTGCGCTTGTTGTATCCATTTTGTGTGCTGGTGGCGGGACGGAGGTTGTCCCGGCGGTTGTCGAAGGAGTTGCCGTTTCTATGGTCGATGAACTCGCCGGGCTTAGCGTTCATAATATCCCTGTGCAAACGCCTTATTGAAGTTGTATTGGCGTCAACTTTGTAGGTGCGGACGGCGTAAAATTTGCCGTTATTTCCGGAGACGTGCCATTTGAAATGGCCGAAACGGTAGTAATCCACGGGGTCTAAAATGGTCCATTCTCCTTCGCCGAGATAAATCCGGCGGAAAGGGTAACCATATTTAATACGCCGATACAGCATCAGGGGCCAGACGCAAATTCTGTCTAACCAATCAGGAACCTTTATTTGAACATTCGCCATTTTTTAACCTTTCCCACTCTTCTCACCTGCTCACCTGTTCTACTGTTCAACTCTCTCGCGAAGCGGTATTCCGCTTCGCACGTTCCTCTACCCTAATCTCAGCCCCGCTACCCCCCGCCATTTTGCTCTGCCTCACTCTGTGAGGCCTCGCATAATGCGACGCGGGGGGTTCGCGCCATAGGGCCTCGGAACCTAAAGGTTCCTCTACCCTATGGCGCGAACTTGCGCGAAAGTGACCAAAAAAACAGTTTTTGGAGGTCGCCGAAATGCACTTAAGTCCTTATGGCATAAGGAATAAAAAAAATTTCAGAATTTTGGAAAATCCAAAAAAGCGCTTGCGCGCTTTTGACCAACAAGTGTATTAAACAACTGTATTAGTCCAGAATTAAACCCTTATCTTGTAAGGAGTTACAGCAAAATGTGTGATATTGACGTAAAAATGCGGTTTTGAATGTTTGACGATTTACCCGCCCTACTGCTTTTTCTTGATTAACCGTGTAAATCAGTGTTAATCAGTGTCTAAAAATTCAATGTAAATCTGTGGTTACGGAAAATTCGGACGGGCAACTCCGCCCTATAAAATGGATTCCCTTTTTGCGACGTAAAACTAACTAACAGCGGGGTCCTGGTGGTAAAAATTTTTCAATTCCTGATACAAATCGGGGGATGATTTCTGCAATTCCTTAGGTCTTGTAAAAAAGTTCTCGGTAGCGACTGCGAAAAATTCAGCGGGGTCTTCGGCGGCATAAGAGCCGAGCAGCGTGGGCTTATTTACGCCGAGGTCCTGCTGCAATTTAATGTAATTTTTGTAAAGCACCCGTGCCCATTTTGCGAAAGCGGACGGGTGTTTGAGAACCTCGCTGCTATCCCCCCTGCCGAATGAGCTGTCTAACTGGTGGGCAAATTCGTGCAGGACGACGTTTCTGCCAAAGCGGAGGTCTGCGGCATCCCGCCGGACGTCGTCCCACGAGAGCACAACCGAGCCATTGGGCCAGGATTCGCCCAACCGGACGTCATAGCCCTCTTCCACAACGCCGCCGGGCAAATGCCGGGTTTCCTTAGCGACGTAGGCAGCCGGATAAACCAGAATCGAGCGCAGGCCCGGAAAGTAATCGGTTTTGCGATGAAGAAGCAGGACGCAGGCATAAGCGGCGATTGTGAGTTTGATTTCGTCTGTGATTTCGAGACCTGCGCAGCCGACGAACCGCTTTTCGGCTAAGAATATGAGGATATGATGATGCAACTCCTCTTTGTCGGCGGCGGTGAGTTTGCGATAGATTGCGCAATTTGTCGAGATAACAGAAAGCCAGACAAGCGGGAACGCCTTCTGGCTGAGCATTTTTCTATTCAATTGTTTGAAAGGCCACATAGACGCGATTATACCAACAGCCGTAAAAAAATGCGCGACTCGTGTCAGGGAATCTGGTCATCAGGAAACCAGGAAGCAGGTTACCAGAGAATCAGGATATCAGGGAACGGCTGGCGACTGATAACCTGTTCTCCTGAATCCTGCGCCCTGATACCCTGTTATTCTGATAACCTGACAACGGCGCGTAAAAAATGACCGGACGCAATTCTGTGCGGCCGGTCATTAATTTTTTCCCCTGCCTTCCCGCTTCGACAAGCGAAGCGAGGCGAGTATGCTGTCAGCAATCCCCTTGACGTCGGGGCCTGCTTATTTCGAAATTAAAATCTGCTAATTTTCAATTTCGCCAAAAACGATACCGACGCCGATGGTTGCGTCGTCGAGTAAATCCTGGCGCTGGATTCGCACGATTCTGCCGCTTTTTATCCGGGCGAAGCCGCCTTTCTGTTTTGCCAGGGCCATTGTCCGCGGGAAATTCAATTCCACTACGTGGCCCGCCTGCAGCGGCGTGGTTGCCGGCAGCCGAACAAGGACGCCGGTCTTGCTGATGTTACTGGACCTGCCGTTAAAGAAACGGTTTGCCTCAGGCATCCAGACGCTTACCGGCCAGGATACATCCGTTCGGGTGCTTTTGCGTTGCTCAACTAACGTCTCCATACTTTTGTTCTCCCTAAGGTCAGTATCGGACAATATCGAACACGCGTTTTCATTATGCTTCTTATCGGCAGTGTTAATCTGGGAAGATTAGACGATTTAGGTAAAATGCGCAACTTTTCGAAAAATCCCTTTCAAACCTCAAACAATACAATTTTTATTAGATTTTATCGGGCTAAAGCAGGCAAAAATTTTACTTTTTAGCAGTGAATTTCAAAAAACGACGCTGTTGAAAATCTGTTGCTATTGAATCTTAACAGCCGATATGAGGTTATTGGATTGTTAAAACGTATCCGCGATTTTACAGGGACCACTGCGGTTTCTGGAGGAGTTTCATTATGAGGCAAAAAAACGGATTGATTAAAAAGGTATTGATTTTCGCGGTTTTGACGGCATTGGCTAATCCCGGTTTGTGCCTGGCAGGGAATCTGCTTTGCGATAGCGGTTTTGAGCAAAGCGAACCCAACGGCGGGTTTCCCAGTTCTGGGTGCTGGCTGAAAAACGCAGAGGGAGAGGCGGGTTGCGCATCCTTTGCCGCAAGGACCGGAAACAACGGGATTTTTCAATATACCGGCTTTGCGCTCGACCAGTTGCAATCACAGGTGTATCAGGAATTCCCAAGCGCTGCGGGCAGGCGTTATTTCGCAAGCGCCTGGGCAAGGACCGGTTTTGCGGGGACCTCGTGGTTAGACGGCTCACGGGCATTATTAAAAGTCGAATTTCTCGACACAGGCGGCAACACACTGGCGGAATATAACAGTATCGACATCAACCAATCCGAAACCGACTGGGTCGAGCTTCAAGTCGCTACAAATGCGGCACCGGCGGGCACATTTTCTATAAGATACTCACTTTTGATTGAAAAGCCGCAAACCATAGGCCAGACAATCGCCGGCTTCGACGATTGCATCCTGCGGGAATACGAATGCGCCGACTGCCTTAATTTAGATGAGATACCGCCCTGCCCCGGTGTTATGGGGCAAAAGCTCAAGGGCTCGGTTGTGGGAATCAATCCCGATGATTATATGGTCGGCGTATATGTGTTCGTCGATAACTGGTGGCCAAAGCCGACATTTGCGCATCCCTGGACTGCGATTGAAGCCAACGGAACCTGGCAATGCGATATAGCGACCAGCATTTACGACCTCAACGCGACCGAGGTAATGGCATTTTTAGTGCCGAAAAATGAAATTGCGGAATGGCCCGTGAATTTCAACAGCGGAGCAGGCCTGCCGGCGTTACCTCTCGAAGCGTTCAGATTCCCCAGTGCCGGCGCGTTTCGACCGAGCTGCTTTACCAAAAAAATACAGTTTGCCGGCTATAACTGGTTAGTCAAGAATAGCGGCGTGCAGAGCGTCGGGCCGGGGCCGAACCTTTTCAACAGCAACAACGCATGGGTTGACGCGGAGGGACTGCTGCATTTGAAAATCACAAACAGCGGGAACAAGTGGCAATGCGCCGAGGTGTTTACTGAGGAATCATTAGGCGGCGGCACATACAGTTTCGCGGTGGACAGCAACGTTTCGTCGCTCGACGCGAATGTTGTGCTGGGTCTGTTTACGTGGGATGAATTTGCGCCGCAATACGCCAATCGTGAAATGGATATCGAAATCAGCCGATGGGGCAATACGGGCGCGGCTAACGCTCAATACGCGATTCAGCCCTCGATAAAAACCGGCAACCTGCACAGATTTAATATAGACCCCTGCGACAAGGGTGTTACACACGTTCTCGACTGGCGTTTTGGCATCGCCGGCTTCGAGAGTTTTTACGGATTAATTCCCCCGACGAATGAGGCCGGCTTAATCGACTCGTGGACTTACACCGGCAGTGACGTTCCCCGGCCGGGAACCGAAAACGCGAGAATAAACCTGTGGTTAGACGGCGGCAAACCCCCTGCCGACGGCTGTGAGGTCGAGGTGGTAATCAGGGATTTCGATGTAAACGCCTGCTCGTATGAGGTATCGCCAGTCCTGCTGGATTTCAATTCGGCGCTGATTTCCCAAACGGCGACAAAGCCGGTAACTATCGCCAATACGGGAAATTGCATTCCCTATATGGTAACAGTCGATGTCAACGGCGCCGATGCCGCTTACTTCCACGCGGCGGACAGGGCATTTTCATTAGAGCCCGGCTCAAGCAAGAAGCTTGACGTTGCCTTTACACCCGATACCAATCGCGTTTACGAGGCGATTCTCGAAATAAAAGGCCACGCCGGCACAGTAAGTGTGCCGCTGACAGGCAGGGGCGGCCAAATCGAATACACCCACGTCAGCGCAATCGGCAGCCCCGAGTATTTAGAGGGCAGGGTCGCCGGCGTGAGATTTTCGGATTACCGGGTCGTGTCATACGTTTACGTCTTCGGCACGTGGTATATAAAGCCGCTGTGTATGTCCAATAGAAGCTCAACCAAACCCCTTGTGGCAATAAATAAGGACGGCGCCTGGAAGTGCAATATCGACGTAGAGCTGACCGACAAGGCGGCAACGCAGGTCGCGTCATTCCTGCTGCCCAAAAACGCCGATTACCCTCCCTGCACCCTTGATTCGCTGGACGATTCACGGATGAGTCAGTATATCCGCGTTACAGCCGACAGGCCCAAGCTGGCAATTTCACAAATCACCGTAAAACAAGGCAGCTCGACCGCCAGTGATTCAATCGTAATTGACGGCTGGTATTACATAACGATGAGCGAGGCGCTTTCCGCTCAGCAATTATGCCTGAGTATCCGCCAGCAGGACACGGCCTTATGGACGCTGTGCGTTCCCTTTAATGCGGACAAATTTTTGAGCAACGGCTCTTTCCAGCTCAATAGAACAGGCGTTAGCATCCAGTTGAATAACCAATACCAGCTTCTCAACTCATACTCGGGGAAATTCCGCCTGACGCTCAGTAAAGCCGACCTGACCTGCCTGTGCAGCCCCGTTACAGTGGCGATGGAGCTTGGCGATTTCAAAGAGTCCGCGACCGCCGACGAGGCGCTCAATGAAAACATCATCAACGGAAAGCAAAATATTGGAATAAAATTCTTGTCCGGCTGCACAAACGCTCTTAAAATAGACAAGCTGATTTTGAAGCGGGATTATATGACGCTTAACGGGGCTATCGTATTCAAGGACGCTGCACCTGACCTTACAATAGAAGACGTCGTTGTGGGCTGGGGTTCAAGCACGTTTACAATTCCAGCGGGCAGCTTCGACAAAACCAGCAGGACACAGCCGAAGTATAAATGCAAAAAAATCAAGTCGGCTCAGGGCGGTGTCGTCGATGCGTATTTCGATTTCAAAGCCGGCACGTTCTGGGTAAAAATCAGGGGAACAAAATTCGATACCGACCCCGGCGACACGGCGTTTAATATCGCTATGAGCGGCTTTTCCGAGGGCGTATCGGTTAAAATAAATAATTAACTTCTTAAGAGGGCCTGAAAAATGAGTTCAGTCAAAACCTTGCTTGTTCTGATTACGGCGTTAAGTATCCTGCTCTGCGCGGGCTGCCGGAAAAAACCCGTTCAGCAGCCAAAACCCGTTTCAGAAACGAAAACAACGCAGCCGGCAAAACCGCAGGCGGAGCAGCCCGCCCCAAAGACGCAAAATGAGCAGACAACTGTGCCTCCCAAAACAACCGCCCTTCCCGCGGTTGGGGATATGAATCAGCCCGCACGGGGTCAAAAGCCGCAAAGAAAAGAATTTTCGCAATTAGCCAAAGAGCGGCCCGGTTTAACCCCGCCCCCTAAAACAAACGTAATTAGCGAAACCGAAACCCCGGTTGAATTAAACCTCAACCAGTTCTCTTCCTTAGCAAGCCCGGAGGATAAAACCGAATGGATTTCGAATTTCGCCGAAGCCCACCCCGACCAAATTGCCGCGATGGCCGAAACAGCAATAAGCGACAGCAATGCAGAGGTTAGTTCGGCGGCGCTCGACGCGGTTATTGAAAATGAAACGCCGGCGCCCGCCGCGGTGGAAAAGGCGATGAAAGACGCCGATGAGGAGGTGCGGGAAAAGGCGGTCGAGGCGTGCAAATTTATCGATGATAAACAGGCAGGCGACATCCTTACAAAGGCGATAAACGACCAGAGCGAGTCCGTCAGAGCAATGGCGTTACAGACAGCCGAGGAAAAGAGCGTCGATACCAAGCTGAAAGTTTTCGCCGAGGCAATCACAGGCAAATACGAGGACGTTAAGGAGGCGGCTGTTCCGGCGCTGGTCGATATGTCCAGCCCGCAGGCCGTAGATACGCTCATTGAGGGGCTTAAGGACACCAATGCCGACTTCCGGAACGACGTTACACAGGCGCTCGATTTTCTCATCAGCCACGAGTGCACAGGATACGG
>JBELAA010000123.1:0-7597 GCA_049509315.1 Sedimentisphaerales bacterium
TTGTCGCATTGCCGCTCGATAGTCAATTCCTCGACCTGTAGTGCAAGCCCTTTCAATTTCGCTCTCATTCGAAGTGCCGAGGCGATTATGCCGACTTCTCGCTGGCCGCCTGCAAGGCAAACTGTTACGCAGGTGCCGCAGCCCAGTATGAGAATCTTTTTGTGGTCTTTTATGATTTCCAGAAGGTCGGGAATACTTTTTCTTTGTGCGACTATCATCAGTCAGGGCTCCTATTTTATAGAACCGTTATTTTTTAATGGGCTTGGGCCCAGTTTGCGAACGGTTTCCACCATATCGATAATAACATCCGCCAGAGGCCTGGCCATTGCGGCTGAAACGTTTACCATACGCAATCGTTCCTTTTCCAGCCCGATTTCATCTAACATATCCCTCGTGTAATTGACCCTGCGTTTTGCGCAGAGGTTTCCTTCAACGAAATGACACCCGCCTTCGAGGCAGCCGGCGACAAGAACGCCGTCTGCGCCGTTTTCAAATGCCTTCATAAAAAACTCGGTTTCGAGCCGGCCCGTGCAGGGTGTGCGAATTATGCGCACGTTGGGCGGGTATTGAATCCGCATCGACCCCGCCAAATCCGCCGAGGAATATGCGCAATAGTGGCAGCAAAAGGCCATGATTTTAGGTTCGAATGTTTTTGCTTTCATAATTCTTATACTTTTTCCGTTAATTTTTCATTCACGGCGTTTGCAAACACCTCGCCGTTCTCACCGGCAAATAATTTCTTAATCATAACCGTAAACTGGTCGGTCTCGAAATGGTGAAGCTGTATCGCCCGCGCCGGGCATTCCGATGCGCAGATTCCACAGCCCATACACTTGGCCGCCTCGATTTGCCCTTTGCCGTCTTTGTTGCAGAACGGCGCCGAATACGGGCAAATGGTAACGCAGGTCATACAGGATATGCACTTGTTCTGGTCAACGTAAGAAACCTGGGCACTGACGTCTAATTGCGTCTTGGAAAGCACCGTCGCAGCACGAGCCGCAGCGGCCCTTGCCTGTGAGATATTCTCGTCGATAAATTTCGGCGAATGAGCTAGCCCGCAAAGGAATATACCCTCTGTAGTGAAATCAACCGGGCGAAGCTTCATATGCGCCTCGACATAGAAGCCGTCAGCGTTTAACGGCACTTTGAGCATATCCGAAATATGCTTGTTATTTTCCTTGTCGGCCACAACGCCCGTGCTAAGGACGACGTTATCGGCTTCAATTTCAATCGGCTCCGCCAAATCGGGGCTTGTAAGCGTTACCGTCAGCCCATTATTGTCGTTTACCTGCGGCGGTGTTTCAGGTATATAGCGGATAAATACGACTCCCATCTCACGGGCCTGTTTGAAATACGTTTCCCTGAAGCCGTAAGTCCGAACGTCCCTGTAAAGCACATATACATTGGCGTTGGGGTCCTGCTTTTTGATTTCAATCGCGTTTTTAACCGCCATCGAGCAGCAAATCCTGCTGCAATAGGGGTGCTCGTTATTTCGTGAGCCGACGCACTGAATCATAACTACGTTTTGGCCCTTCGCGGGATATGTCTTTTCATTTAGCTGCTTTTCTAGCTCGGCCTGGGTCAGGACGCGATTCGATTTGCCGTAAAGGTATTCGGTTGTCTGGGCTTTCTTTGCGCCTGTAGCGACGATTATAGCACCGCCCAAAACCTCGCTGTTCTGGCCGTTTTTGGTCAGCGTCATTTCGAACTTGCCGATGTGGCCTGAAATGCCCGTGATTTCGGTTCCGAGGTATAGCTTTATATTGGGATGCTTTTCAACCTGCTTTATCAGGGTATCAGCCCACCGGCCGATTTGATTATGCTCGAAAGTCCAGTAAATATCGTGAAGCGTCCCGCCTAAGCGATTCTCCCGCTCGACCAGGTGCACCTTGAACCCCTGATTGGCAAGAGCAAGCGCTGATGTCATACCGCTGAGGCCACCGCCTATGACAAGGCCCGTCTGGTCAACTTTCAAAGTGCCGCTTTCGAGAGGTGTAAGTAAGTGCGACCTGGCAATCGCCATTTTCACTAATTCCGTCGCCTTTTGGGTCGCCGACTGCGGGACTTTCGAATGAACCCACGAGCACTGGTCCCTTATATTGGCCATTTCGAACAGGTATGGGTTTAATCCCGCTTCTCGTAGCGTCTCACGGAACAGCGGCTCGTGCGTCCGCGGCGTGCAGGATGCGACCACGATTCGATTGAGACGGTGCTCGCGTATCATATCCTTGATATTCAATAAGCTCGTATCGGAGCAGGTGAACATCGTATGAGACGCGAAAACCACGCCGGGCAGTGTCTCGATATTCTTAACCACCTGCTCGACATCGACTACCGAGCCGATATTCATTCCGCAATGACAAACAAACACACCGATTCGCGGCTGTTCATCGGTAACGTCGTGCTCGGCAGGGTAGCTTTTTTTGGTAATAAGGGTATTTCGCACAGGTGCAAGCAGTTCCATTGCCATTGATGCGGCTGCGCTTGCCTGCGTTACCGTTTCCGGTATATCTTTCGGCTCCTGGAACGCACCGCCTACAAATACGCCGGGCAGCGTCGTCGTCAATGGCGCCAACCTGTCTGTTTTGCAGAAGTTAAACTCATTAAGCTTTATATCGAGACGGGAAGTGATTTCCCTCATCGAGGCAGGCGGTTCCATTCCCACCGACAGCACAACAAGGTCGAAATCCCTCTGCGAAACCTTGTGATTTTCGTCTAAGTATAGCAGTCGCAGGTCTTTGCTATTGGGGACCTGAATCACCCGCGAGGGTATGCTTTTGATGTAGTGTATGTTTTTCTGTGCTTTGGCGCGTTCGTAATACTGGTCGAAATCCTTGCCGAAAGCGCGTATATCCATATAAAAAATTGTCGCGTCAAGGCCATCGACGTGGTCTCCCGCGACCATTGCCTGCTTTGTCGCCATCATACAGCAAATCGAGGAGCAATAATCGTTTCCGCAGCTCGAATCGCGTGAGCCGACGCACTGAATCCAGGCGATGCGCCTTGCGGGTTTACCGTCCGACAATCGTATAAGATGACCTTCGAATGGGCCTGCTGCGCTCAACATTCGCTCGAATTGAACGCTCGTAACAACGTTCGGGTATCGGCTGTAGCCAAATTCACCCTTCCGAGTAGCGTCAAACTCCTCGAATCCGGGTGTCAATATAACCGAGCCGACCTCTAATTTGACCAATCGCTCTTTCATAGCGTGGTCGATTGCTTTCTGCTCGCACTTCTCGACGCACTGGTTACATTCCGAACACAATGCGCAATTCAGGCAACGCTCAGCTTCCGCGATCGCCTGCTCCTCGGTGAGGCCTATTTCGACCTCATCGAAATTCCGCAGGCGATTGGCAACCGGCAATTCCTTCACTTCGGGACGTGCTTTTTTCTGGACGTCTTCCGTCGAGGGCAGCAGGTTTTCCGATAATGGCTTAAGCCCGTCCTCGAAACGGTCCGTAAGTAAATCCTTGTCAGTCAGGTATCGCTCGATTGATTCCGCGACCCGTTTGCCCGCAGCGACCGCCTCGATAACCGACAAAGGCCCCGATGCGTTATCGCCGCCGGCGAAAATTCCTTCCACCGAGGTTTTCCCTGTTACAGGGTCTGCTTTGAAACAGCCCCTTTCGTTTTCAACTGCGATATGACTGAGCAGCGAGCTATCTACCGCCTGACCTATTGCGACGATAATCTGGTCTGCTTCGATTTTTGTCAGGTCATTTTCGTTAAAAACGGGTCTGAATCGTTTCTGGTCGTCGAAAACCCGCGTACAGCGTTTGAATTCTATGCCGGTTACCGAACCATTGCCGATTATCCGTTTGGGTCCCCAGCCGTTGTGAATTTTGATACCTTCCGCTAATGTCGCCTCGATTTCCTCTTTGTAAGCGGGCATCTCGTCGTGTTGTTCAAGACAAACCATTTCAACCTGATTTGCGCCAAGCCGCAGTGCGGTTCTGGCGACGTCAACCGCGACGTTACCGCCTCCGATGACTACGACTTTGCCATTTACAACCGGTTTTTTGGTTGATGCGGCTTCCCTGAGGAATTCGACGCCGTGCAGGACGCCTTTTTTCTGCTCACCCTCAATGCCGAGTTTTCGGCTTATGTGCGCGCCAGCCGAAATAAATACCGCGGCATTGTCCAACCTTAATTTTTCAATGGTAATGTCTTTGCCGACGCGACAGTTATAAACGAGTTTAACGCCCCTTCTGCGTATAAGCTCGATTTCGTAATCCAATACTTTCTTGGGTAGCCGATATTCGGGAATCCCATAGCGAAGCATACCACCCGCCGCACTAAGCGATTCATATACGGTTACCGCGAACCCCGCGTCCGCGAGGTCGCCTGCGGCGGTAAGCCCCGCCGGGCCTGCGCCGATAACAGCCACTTTTTGAGCGTCCGGCGAGGGGTGTTTTTCCTCCGGCAGCGCAAGTTTTCCCGCCTCGACTAATTCCATTTCCTTATCCGACGCGAACCGCTTAAGTAATCGTATCGCGATTGGGTCATCGGCTTTGCCCCGTGTGCATTCGCTCTCGCAGGGGTGCGTGCAAACCCTTCCGCAAATCGCTGAAAGCGGGTTTCTCTGGCGAATCAGGTTAACCGCCTTTACGTATTCTTTTTTCTTGATTAGCTGGACGTAGCCCTGAACGTTTACCTTGGCCGGGCAGTTGATTTTGCACGGCGAGTGCCCATTTTTCAAAATACCGAATATATTGGGTGTGGCCTGGGCGTATAGTTTTGCAATACCTTTTCTTGTTCCGAGGCATCTGTTGAATTCGTCCGGCACATCGACCGGGCAAACCTGCGTGCATTCGCTGCAGCCGGTGCATTTGTCCTCATCGACGTATCGGGGGTAGCGCTTGACCGTGGCTTTGAAATTGCCGGGCTCGCCCTCGAGGTCAACTAATTCCGAAAGCGTCATTATCTCGATATTGAGGTTGCGTGCGCATTCGACTAACTTGGGCGAGACAATGCAGGTCGCGCAATCGCCCGTCGGGAAGGTCTTGTCCAAATGTGCCATCATACCGCCTATGGCGGCGTCGCGCTCGACCAAGTAAACCTTAAAGCCGCTGTTGGCCAAATCAAGCGACGCCTGCACACCTGCTATACCGCCCCCCTGCACAAGCACCGCGCCGATTTTTTTATCGTCGTATTTACCCATTGCTGCTCACTTCCACTTTTTCCAGAACATTCGTAGCCGCAACCATCAGCTTATTGAAGCCGAGCTTTTTCGGGCTGATACCCAGGCCGAGTCCGAGTAACTGCGTGATATAAACAATCGGGATTTGATAATTCCTGCCGGCCTGTTTCCTTATGTCCTGCTGGCGTAAATCAAGGTTGACCTGGCACATTGGGCAGCTTACCGCTATACAATCGGCCCCGCTGCTTTTGGCCATATCGAGAATTGAATTTGTTAGGTTAACCACAACGTCGGTTCTCGAAAGCGACAGCCCCCCGCCGCAGCACTCGACCTTGTAAGGCCAGTCAACACTGATACCCCCGATTGCCTTAACCAGCTTATCAAGTGATGTCGGGTTCTCAGCATCGTCAAAATTCATAACTTTCGGCGGGCGAACGAGCAGGCATCCGTAATAACAGGCGACCTTGAGACCATTGAGCGAGCGTTTGATTTTGCCGCTGATTGTTTTTAGCCCGACATCATTGAGAAGCACCTCAATAAAATGCCTGACCTTAACTGAGCCGTCGTAATCTCGACCAATTGCCTCGCTCACCGCTTTGCGTATTTGTGGATTATTCGATATTTCATAGTTTGCCACCTTCATCCGGTTGTAGCAGGCCGCGCAATTCACGACGCAATCCGGTCCCATATCCTTAACCTTGACTAAGTTGGCGGCGGGTAATGACGCGGCCAGTATGGCGTCGGTCTGGTGGCCCGCGGTAGCGCCGCAGCATGTCCAGCCCTTTGGCTCGAGCATTTCGATTCCCAGGGCGCCCGCCACCGCCAGGGTTGACTGGTGCATATCGCGGGCGGTCGATTCCGCCGAGCATCCGGGGTAATAAGCGTATCTCATTTTTCAGCCCCCCTGCTCTGTCTGGTTTTTTTAAAAATACGTCTCACCGTTTTCCTGTCGCCCCCTAATGATGGTATCAATGCGATTTTCCCTTTCTTGAGCATCGTCGGGAATTTTTCAGTATCGTTCATCAATTTACCCGTGCCTAATTTGTAGGCGGTTATCAAGG
Organism: Sedimentisphaerales bacterium; assembly: GCA_049509315.1. GTDB lineage: Bacteria > Planctomycetota > Phycisphaerae > Sedimentisphaerales > Anaerobacaceae > Fen-1362. The sequence continues at coordinate 6,202 of JBELAA010000123.1, forward strand.
CCATTTCGTATGTCCTGCCGAAAACCTCGACCGTCTTCAAAAACGCCTTATTGAACAGCGGCACATTGCCTTGCTGTTTCGACACCCCCCTCTCCATCGCCAGTTTCCGCAGTGCATCCATCACCGCAGCAACGTCGATGCCCATCGGGCATCGCGTCGTGCAGGTCTCGCAGGAAACGCACATCCACAGAATATCGCTTTCAAGAAGCTCGTTACCCGCGCCGAGATGCAATCGTCGCATAATTTCCGAAGGCCGGGTCTTTGCAAGCTTGCCTACCGGGCAGCCGCTCGAGCATTTCCTGCATTGCAGGCATACGCTGAGGTCAACGTCCGCGAGCCGCTCGACCGCGCCTTTTAATACGTTACCTGTTCTGGTTTTTTTTATGGTTATCACGTAAATTACCTTTCGCTATTTCTCAGCCAGCTCTTCTACAACCTCATCGGTATCGTCGGTCTCTTCCGAGGGTATTGGAACACTACCGGGAACGACTTTGCGATAAACTTCTGTTGGCTCACGGTGCTCGCCGTTTACGATTAAAAGCTGCTCTATTGTTATTCCGAAAAGCTGCTCGTTTTCTTTCAGGTAAGGCAGTATCAGGGGTCGCGGACAAAAATCGCCCCGCCTGAAGCTAATGAGAAGATGTTACTGCCGGGGTATGGCTGCGACAGCGAGACCAGTTGCCCGTCATTATCGAATTTGACGCCGTTTAATATGACAAAACCGCCGCCGTTATGGGGGTCTCCCGCCATAAACGATTCTGCCAGAAAGTCCAGGCACGTCCCGTTTATTACCACCCGGGGCTTGCCCACCGAATTGATGAGCGGGCGTCCTGCCGCGTTACCCAGCACGTATGTGCTTCCGCCTTTTGCGCCATACAAGAACGTCTGGCCCACGTCGCCGTGTATGACTAATTTCCCCTGTTTTATGATTTGACCTAACTGGTCCTGTGCGTTGCCGTGAACGCTGAGGGTCAGTCCGTCCAAGCCGGAGCCGAGATAATCGCCTGAGCTGCCGTAAACATCGATTGTTACGCCCTCGGTTTCTGGGCCTAAGCCACAGCCAATGAACCGCTGACCAATACAATTGAAGCTGATGAACCGCTTCCAGCCCTTCATATACGCGTCAACCAGGAGCGCCGCGTCGCAGTTGTTGCCTTCGGCCGGGAAATGGGCGGCGTCAATCACGAGGGTTGTTTCATTTCCCTCCGGCCCCCTGAGTTTGTCGCGGGTCCCAAAATCGATAAGGCGATACGCCCCATCGTATGAATTCTTCACGCCTATATTGGGAATATTCCAGAACAGGACGTTCAATTCGCTTCTAACGATATGCAGAATGTGGCTTCGCTTTTTCGAGCCGGTCGAGTATCTGCGGTCGTTAAGCAGCGTAAGGACTTCA
>JBELAA010000124.1:0-6790 GCA_049509315.1 Sedimentisphaerales bacterium
CCCACGATACAAATGCCCGCAGTGACGGCATATATCCACGGGGGCGGGCCGATTATCCCCGGCAAGGTATGGCCATTTGTCTGCATCACAATCGCCTGCGGGGCCATCAGCGGTTTTCACAGTTTAATCAGCTCAGGCACGACGCCCAAAATGATTAGCAGTGAAGCCGACATACAATTTATCGGTTACGGCGCAATGCTGACCGAGGGGGTCGTCTCGGTGATGGCGCTAATCGCCGCGACTGTTATGATTCCGGGTGACTATTTCGCGATAAACGTCTCGCCTGAACATTTTGCCAAACTTGGCCTGGCAACGGACAAGCTCGCCGAAATCGAACGAATGACCGGTGAATCTCTTACAGGCAGAAGCGGCGGGGCGGTGTCTCTCGCGGCGGGTATGTCGCTGATTCTCTCGGCGATACCGGGGATGAAACATTTGGTAAGCTACTGGTATCACTTCGCGATTATGTTCGAGGCGTTATTTATTCTTACAACCGTCGATACGGGGACACGTGTGGCGCGATATATCCTTCAGGAAATACTCAAAATAGCCCATCCTAAATTCGGCAGCAGCTCCTGGATGCCCGGCGTAATTATCAGCGGCGGCGGCGTCAGTTTCCTCTGGGGATACCTCGTTTATAACGGCGACATATCTACCATCTGGCCTATGTTCGGTGTCGCAAACCAGCTTTTGGCGACGCTGGCGCTGTGCATAGGCACGGTCTTTATTCTCAGACATTCCCGCAGGTGGGCTTACGGCCTTATTACTTTTATCCCGGCGATATTTATGGCAGTAACCACTTTTGTCGCAGGCGTCGATAATATCTTCACTAATTACCTGCCCAAGCATGACTTCCAGGGAAATCTCAAAGCTGTGCTGTCGATTGTGATGCTTGTGTTAGTGGTAATTATTTTCTTCGAGGCGATGAGAAAAATCTGGTGGTTCTATAAAACCGGCCTGCAAAACGCGATAGAGACCTCGCCTACCGAAACCCCGGCCGGACCTCCTATGGATGTCCAGGATTAACCCTTCTCGAAAAAGACGACAAAATGTTAATGCGGAAAACTAATAAATGAAAATTGCCACTTGGAATCTCGGATATTGGCAGTATAAGTCGTTTCATGATGAAGCGTGGAATTATTTGTGTAATGAAATCAAGCCGGATATCGCTTTCTTGCAGGAGGTAAAACCGCCTTCTTGGATACCACATCACGCTCTTTTGTTTGAAAAAACCAAGCAGGGTTGGGGAACAGCTCTTTTTGCGCCATCTCTGGCTTTACAAAAAAAAGATTTTTCGCTTTCCCCAGGCCGGGTCGCTGCTGCATCTATAGTATTAGACAAGAATCTGCCTCTATTTATTGCAAGCATCCATGCACCAACTACCCCCCGTGTGTTCCCGCGTCTTGCCAAAATATTTGCGGAATTAGAATTACACCTTGCTCGCGGTAGTGTTATTGTCGGAGGCGATTTGAATACCGCTCGTCTTGCTGAGAAAGTGTGGCCTGGTAATGGACATGGGCCTTTTTTCGAACAAATAGACAAGGGGGATCGCTGGGTAGATTGTTGCCGAATGTTTCACCCAACGGAAATTCAAACATTCTTTAGGGCTAATTGTATCCATCCGTTTCAAGATGACCATATTTTCGCAAGCTGTGATTTAAAAAATCGAGTTAAGGCAGCCAATATCATCGACAACGAACTTACTCGCAGGGTCAGCGATCATATTCCACTGGTAGTAGAAATAGACGTAGAGCTATGATGGGAATATTTATAGCTTTTTGTCTAACCGTCTTAACGTTTACGTGGTTTGCGGTGTTTGCCTTTGCCCTGAGATTGCCTGACGGGTTCCGGCCAGTACCGACTTTTACCCGCCATATTTTAAATACCTTCGATTAAATTTTGAATCTGCTCCGGAGCGGGAAGTTCTTTCTTCAATTCTTTCGGCAGTTTTGTTGTCATTTTATATTGCGCAACCGCAATCGGCTTTTTGCTTTCCTTTAACGCGTACTCTACGATGGTTCTTTTCTTTTCCTTGCACACAATAATGCCGATAGAAGGGTTTTCATATTTCGCTTTTACTATTGCATCCAGCGCCGCCAGATAAAACTGCATCTTCCCGACAAATTCCGGCTTAAACTCCCCAACCTTTAGTTCTACCGCTACAAGGCATCTTAATCTGCGATGATATAAAAGAATATCGATGAAATATTCGCTGCCGTCTATTTCGAGCCGGAACTGATTGCCCATAAACGCAAACGCTCCGCCCATTTCAATAAGAAAACGGTTCACCCGGCTAAGCAGCGCCCGCTCAAGCTCCATTTCATCATATTCTTCACCTAACTCGAGAAAATCAAACGCGTATTCATCCTTGACGGCCAGCTTCGCCTGGTTGTTTATTTTGGCAGGAAGGGTCTTTTCAAAATTGGTCTGGTTTGCCAGCGTTTTTTCGTATGTTTTGTTTTCAATCTGATGGACAAGGACGTTCTTGCTCCAGCCCATGCGTTTCGTCATTCGGATATAGAATTCCCGCTCCAGGCCATCTTTACATTTCTCAAATATGATTATATTGTGCGACCAGCTAATTTCTCGCACCAATGGTGCGAGTTTTTCATTCTCCTTATAAGTTTGGTAGAAATTGCGCATTCTCCATAACCCGGCGGCAGAAAATCCCCCAGTGCCCTGAAATTCTTTTTGTAAATCAGCCGCAAGGTTTTGAACAACAGATTTACCCCAGCCCTGTTTGTCCTGTCTGTCAACAATCATTCGGCCAATATCCCAATATAGCGTGATAAGCTCTTTATTGACGGTCTTTAACGCTTCGTATTGCGCGGCCCGTATGCGGGCCTTAACATCATTTAGAAGGATGCCGTATTCGGCCTGTTTAATTGTATTTCCCATGGTGACAATATATCATTTCAATCGGGAATCTGGCAATCAAAAATCTCAGTGGAATTGTAACAGCGGATAGCCAATTTCTCCAACCGATGATTGGAGGAATAATAGGGAGGGCGGCCGTTTAACGTTTGCGCGGGGGGCGGTGTTTGCCTTTGTCCTGAGATTGCCTGATGGGTTCCGGACGCGGGGATGATTCTCTGTGCGAACGTGCGACCAGGCGAATCGGCACTTCGCTGATGGACAACATTCCCCCTAATCGGCCGATTATGAACCGCTGAAAATTGTCATCGAATAATTTCGGATTATTAACGAACGTCAGGATTGTTATGGGGTTGACCGCTACCTGTGTGCCGTAGTAAATTTTGCATTTTCCCCCCTTTGACGCTACACCCTGCTCATATTTTATGGCTTCCAGCGCCTTATTGAGCTTAGGCGTCGATATCCAGGTGGTGGCCTGTTTGAAAATTTCAACCGTCAAATCGAGCATACTTTTCACGTTTTTGGTCTGTGTGGCCGTAGTGAAGACAATCGGCGCGTGGCTTAATCCCGGCAGGACCTTTGTCAGGTATTCCTCATACTGGCCCGTTACCGCCTGCTGCTTGGCTAAATCCCATTTATTGACGACTATTATGCAGGCCTTGTGCTCATCCAGGATGAGTTTTGCGATTTTCTTGTCGGGCTGCGATACGGGGGTGGTCGCGTCAATCAACAACAGGGTTACGTCGGCCCTGCGGACCGAGCTTGTCGCGCGGACGAAACTGTAGAACTCGATATCGCCGGAGAGTTTTCCTTTTTTGCGGACGCCGGGGGTATCGATAACGATGATTGTTTTGCCGTCTTTTTCAAAGCGAATATCGATGGCGTCCCTCGTTGTGCCGGGGATTTCGCTGACAATGACCCGTTCTGTGCCGAGGATTGCGTTGACTAACGAGCTTTTGCCTGCGTTGCGTTTGCCGACAATTGCAATTTTCATCGCGGGCTCGACCGGCTTTGTTGATTCGATATTTTTCACCCGGTCGAGGATTGCATCTAAAAGCAGCGCTCTATTAACGTTGTTTTTAGCCGAGACGCATACAAATTCTCCGAAGCCCAGCTTGCCGAATATCCCGGCTTCAGGAAATTGTTTGGGGGAATCGGCCTTATTAGCGACGCCGACGATATTGAGTGAGTGTTTACGGAGCAATCTCGCTATTGTCTCATCGAGAGTGGTCAGCCCCTCTCGAATATCGGTTACAAGCAGAACGAGGTCGGCTGATTCGATAGCTAATTGAATCTGCTGGTGGACGTGGCTTTCGAGATGGTCTGCGTCAACTACGCCATAGCCGCCGGTATCGACAAGCTCGAAATATCGGCCGTCTCTCTCGACGACGGCGCTGACGCGGTCGCGCGTAACGCCTGGCGTCGGCTCGACGATGCTTATCATTCGGCCGGCCAGCCAGTTAAACAAACTCGACTTGCCCACGTTGGGCCTTCCAATTATCGCTACAACAGGTAGTGCCATAGTTTGCCATTATAGCAGCGAATTGTGAGTTGGGGCAGGACTTTCCGGCTCATATTGAAATACCGATTCGAGGGGGACGCAGAAGGCGCGGGCGATTCGAAAGGCAAGCGGAAGCGATGGGGCGTATTTTCCCTGCTCCATCGCGATGATTGTCTGGCGCGTTACGCCGACGAGGTCGGCCAACTGCTGCTGGGTCATTTCGCCTTTTTCAAATCGCAACCGACGAATCTGATTTTTCAACTCATTTTGATTCATCGTTGTCTCCCCTGCCGTATTGAATCAGAATCGATATAGATTCCGCTGCTATCCAAACGCCTCCTCCTGCACATATTGTTAAAAGCAAAACAAGAGGATAAGGGAGTGCCCCTCTGGGCCCGACCGCAAAGAAACAAATCATTATTTCTACAGTCATAGCCAATACTGTAGAAATAGCGAATGCCCACAGCCCGACATACTGAGATTTTTTGTGAATTTGCCTGTCGCGCTCATCGAAATCAAGCTGTTTGGATTTTTTTCGAAAAATAAGTTTTGATAACGCTATTAAAATCAATGAGGGAATAATTACCAGCGACAAAGGTGTGGGAGGCGTTGCGACCCGCTTGAATTGCATCGCCATTGATAATATGAAGCAGGCGATAAAACATATCGTTGTTACAATCAGATTGAACCACGCAATTTTCTGCCATCTATTCATAACTGTTCTCCTTGTATATGTTAATCATATCGGACGCAATGTAATATATACATTACACTATGTCAAGCAAATAATACATTTTTTTGAAAAATTTTCGAAAATTTTGAATGTAAGAGCGGCAAAGCAAGAGCTGAAAAATAGTGGTTTAAACTAACGGTGAGATGATTTCAAAAGGGCGATTATATAGGACCTTGGGCTTGGAATTTGTTTTATTTGACCTGCATTTAAGCCCCTTTGGGCTTTGGGAATCCCTAAAAGAACACTTTGTCCCGCAAGGTGGGGCTTTGTCATTGCTCTCGCCGCGAGAGCGCAGCGAAGCAATCTCACTTATTGAGCGAAAAGCAGAGATTGCTTCGTCGTCTCGATAAATCGGAACTCCTCGCAATGACAATGATTGGAGGTTGTGCTTTGTCTTTAAGTCGTTGCGGGGGGGTGTCGATAGAATGGGTCGGCAGATACTATATCTGCCAAAGGTCAGGATACTTACCGTTGAAAAAACTGAAAGCCCCCAACTTTATGTTGGGGGTTAACCCCCAGGATAAACCTGGGGGCTTATGGCTGGTATCCGCGGTGAAAGAATACGGAAAGAGGGCTATGCAGACGCAAGACCCAATAATAGAACAGCTCGAGAAAAACCAGATTATTGACAAGGCCACATTAGAGACGGCACTGGCTCAGCAGAGGCAGACCGGCAAGAGCTTAATCAGTATTCTGAAAAAGGGCAAGCTCTTGAATGATGAGCAGCTCGCGAGGGTAATAGCTGCGGCGCACAATATCGAGTTTATCGAGCTTACGCCGGATATGATAGACCCGATGATGGCACACCTGCTTATGTATGAAATGGTAAGCAAATATAACGTCATCGCGGTCAGGAAAGACGGTCGCCGGCTGATAGTCGCGATGAGCTCGCCGATGAATCTGGCGGTTCGAGACCAGATTGAAATGAAAACGGGCTTCACCGTTGTGCCCGTCGCGGCGACGCAGGACGCGATAACGCGGGCGATACGTTATCATTTCACCGTTAAAGACGTAACAAAGCAGGCGATTGTTTCAATGCGGCTAAAGCAGGAGCCGGGGCAGAATCAGGAAGAGGACGGGCAGATTGAGAGTAAGCTTACCGAGGCGCAGCGCGAGTCGCAGAGAATCGCCGATTCCCCGATTACCCGCCTTGTGTCGTCGATAATCAACGGCGCTATTGACTCACGTGCAAGCGATATACACCTTGAGCCGAGGGAATCGGATATGAGGGTGCGATATCGCGTGGATGGTATTTTGCACGATGCGCTGACTGTGCCTGCGGGGGCGCAATTAGAGGTGATTTCGCATATCAAGATTATGTCGGAGATGGACATTTCCGAAAAACGGCTGCCTCAGGACGGCCATATGGCGGTGCAGCACGAGGGCAGGGACTACGACTTGAGGATTTCGTCGCTGCCGGCAACGGGCGGGGAAAAGATTGTAATGAGAATCCTCGACAAGTACGCCTTGAAATGGTCATTAGATAGCGTCGTAACCAATCCGGAGGACAACAAAAAATTCAGGCAGTTAGCGGAAAGCCCTTACGGGATGATTCTGCTGACGGGGCCGACCGGCTGCGGCAAAACCACCACTTTATACTCGATGCTTCAATTGCTTAACGACCCGGAATTGAACATAGTAACAGTGGAAGACCCCGTCGAATACCGGCTCGAAGGCATTAC
>JBELAA010000125.1:0-15986 GCA_049509315.1 Sedimentisphaerales bacterium
TCTAAGGGTATTCTGCCGCTTTCGAATTCGTTGGGAATTTCGGCAAGGAATATGGGGGTGTAGTCGCCGATACCCTTGTTGAGGGCGTCACGAACGTTGTCGGCTATGAAAAAGGAGTTCATTTTGAATTTTTCGCGGAATTTTTCCTGGGCGTAAGGGGCCGCGCCAATCGTGAGCAAATGAACGATATGTGCGTCGTAAATGTGCGCGGAATACTCGACCAGCGCGGAAACCAGGTGCTGGGGCTGGGCGCAGGCGGTGCCTATAAAGATGTGGTCGCCGGACTTGACGAATTTCATTGCCTGCTCGGCGGAAGTTATTTTCGATTTGTATTTTTCTTTCCAGTCAAAATCAACCATAGTTGTTTTTCAATCCTTTAGCCACAGAGTTTTTAGCCACAGAGGACACAGAGGTCACAGAGAAAAAATAAAAAACGGTGTTAATCAGTGTCAAGCCGTGTCTTGTGTATTATATTCTACGCTTTAAGAAACGCGAACGATTATAGCCAAACAGCAAGTATTTTCAATGGTAAAATGACAAGGCACAGCGAGGTTAAAACTTGAAAGCTTGACAGTAAGAACGGCGGGATTTATAGTTGATAAGGCAAAAACTTAAGGCCGAGATATGTCTTTAGGAGAAATAAAATGGCAAAGATTCGATATCATCATATCGGAATACCCACTGATAAGCCACTGCCGAGGGAAGATTACAATCCCGAATACAAGATGGCCGCGTCCGGGTATTATCAAAATCCGTATGGCATTGAGTGGATGAATTTCGACCACGATTGCCCCCTGCCGGAGTTAGTGAAAACAGTTCCGCATATAGCTTTTGTTGTAGATGACATCGAAGCGGAAATAGCCGGCAAGAACGTAATCATCGAGCCGAACAGCCCCGCTGAAGGTGTTACGGTTGCTTTCATTGTTGTTGATGATGCCCCGGTCGAGTTTCTCCAGTTCGATAGGCCGGAGTCGGAAATATGGCCTCACGGGGCGCAGTTCAAGATTTGAGAGCAGTCGATAGTCGTTAGTCGATAGTCGATAGTATTTAGAAGCGGACAGGGGAAGTTTATCCCGCCCCGCAAGACGGGACTCCGAAGACTCCGTAGTTCATTGTTCATAGTAAAAAAGCTTCGTTTTTGAGCTAAAAACGCAAGTTGACCTAACTTGACCTTAGTTGACCCTCCTTTTTGTAATGAACTGTCCTTCTGTGTCTTCAGCCGAAAAGTTAATCGCAAAACATTTGTGCTTTATCTGCCAGTTTGGCAGAGTAAAACATTAATGGCAGGGTTGAAGATTGACTATGCCGTAAAATATGGGTTATTTGAGCAATTTATGGGTTTTTTAAACCGGGATACTCTGGCACGGGATTTGCAAATACTGAATACATTACAAAAAACAAGGACGGCCATCAGACGATGGATCGTCGAAGTAGTTTTGACTTAGTTGCCATAACCACTCCGCCTTTCATTTCTGTGGGCTTTCCGAAAAATGTAGGAATATTATTGATTGAAAGGAGTTATTATGGCAAAAAAACCGGCGAATCATGGTAAAGAGTGGACAAAAACAGATGTCAATAAATTGGAGCATTTAGCAGAACATAATACTCCCACAGGGCTTATTGCTTATAAACTTAAACGAACAGAATCGGCAGTTTATACAAAGGCCAGCGAAGAAAATGTTTCGCTTAAGCCGACAAATCAGTCGCCCTATAATAGACGCAGGAAATAATTATTTTGGGGCAGAGCTTTATGAGTATTTCAGAAAAGAAGTTGTTTTATTAGGGGATATGATTGTGGCTTTCGATCCGCCTTTAATATGTGAAGAAGTAAAAGCATCGCTGGGCAACCTTTTTGATGAAATTGCCTTACTGCCATGTGGAGGACAAGGCGCTGTGTTCAGGTGTACACATCGGCCATCCAATCAAACAGTAGCATTAAAAATATATTTCACGAATCAGATTCAACAACGAACGCAACGCGAGATAGATTTAATGAAACGAATTGATAACGACGCACTTGTTAGGTTAGTCGAGTCGGGAGAAATATTCATCAGGAATGCCAATTGCATTTTTATCGCAACAAAGTTTGTTCAAGGCAATGTACTCTCAAATATTATTAAACAAGGGAAAATGGGCTTCCCTGCCGTAGCCAAGTGTGGATATGATATAGCAAAAGCAATTCAACTCTTATGGGCCGAAAGAATAGTTCATCGAGATATCAACCCGAAAAATATAATGCTTACAGATAAAAATTCAGCGGTGCTAATTGATCTCGGAGTTGCTCGTCATATTGACCTTGATACTTTAACCGCACCCGGTTTTAGTTGGGGTACTATAGGCTATTTATCTCCAGAACAAGCGAGGGCTGTCAAACAATTATCATATAAATCGGATATATTCTCATTAGGAATTACTTTACAAGAATGTTTAGCAGGCTATCATCCAGTTAACCATCGCCAAGACTTATTAGTTAACGGAGGACAGGTACGCACGAATACACTTCAAGATAAATTACCTAAACCTATGGCTGATATTATTGATGCTATGCTTCGATACCGAACGTATGAAAGGCCTCAATTTAATGATATATTCAAAATATTAGGATCTTACATTTGAAAAAGGATGTTATTATGACAAAAGAATTCTTTTGGCCGGGCAGTGTGCAATTGAAAATACCTGGTAATGTATCTGGGGTGTCAGGCGGTATTATCTACCCAATGGGCGTTGCATATCATTCTCTAATGCGAAGAGACCTTAATAAAAAATATCCACATCTTAATAGACGATTGTTGGATCCACAACTTTACCTTGTAAAGCTTGATCCCTACACTTGTCGGAAAAAGTGCGCTCAACTTGCAACATATCCATGGTTTCCCCAAAAACCTTTCACTTCGTTTAACAGTGGCGAACATAACCAGAGAGAATGGCAAAGAGAACTCAAAAATAAAATACATGAATTATGGATCGGTCAGTTACCAAAAAAAGCTGATGAAATCGAAAAAACGGTTAAGAGTTGCATAGAAGTTCAAGAAAATCTTGATTGTGAGAATTATATATTGCCATCACCATTAACAATCGATCAGGCTACAGATTATTCTACTGAGCTTCAGTGGCTTGATATCGGATTGAAAGTAAGTAAACAAACTAATAATGAAAAGCCAGCTTTAGCTACGATTGCGATTTCAGATTCGGCTCTTCGACTAATAGAACCATGGGAAAACGAATTGATCGATTTGATTATCGACCAAGTAAGTTCAAGAGAACCCGACGGCGCTTATATCGTCTTGGAACAATCGAATGAACAAGGTTATTATTGTACCCATCATAATACAGTGGGTTGTTTGTTACGTTTAGTTCATGGATTGAAGACTGCTGGCCTAAAACGAATAGTTGTTGCATATACAGGGACTACAGGATTCCTTTCTCTTCTGGCAGGTGCCGATACATGGGCTTCGGGGTGGTATAAATCTGAACGAAGGCTCAAATTAACGGATATAGAAGATACTGAGGGCAGGGCTTTCCCTGCATATTATTCGCATAGTTTTGCAAGCGAATTTAATGTTGAGCATGATCTTGATCACGCATATAAAAAAGGATTATTGTCAACTATTCAAGAAATAACTCCTGCAAGTGCGCTATTGCTTTCCGCATTAAAGTCTGGGAAAAAAGCATCTATGGTAGCCGAATGGGAATATAGGCCTGCCAATGTAACAGCGGCAAAAGAACATTTTGTTTCAGCAGCAATTAATCACACTGCAGAAATTGCCAACATGAGTAAAGATGAATTATTTACATACGGTCTCAAGTGGTTGGAAAATGCCAAATATTTGGCGGAGATCATTTCTAAGTTAGATAATCGCCATCCTCGCACGGAGATAAATCATCAATCTTCTTGGTACAAAGCTTTTAAAAACTTTGTGGAAAAGGCGAAATAATATTCTTACATTAAACCAACTGTTTTAGACAACAACCATATCCACTTAGAAGAATGAGGTTGATGCGGTTTTGGTTTGAAAAGAACATTAGCGGAATCAATATTCACAGCAATAATACCAATTTCTTCTGCCTGGCAATACTCTTTAACAATATTTTTGCTTGCTATTGTGATTGGCAATGCAACATATGACATGTGAGAAAAATCACGGTAGGCAATAGCTTGCTTCAATGCTGCACGCCAATTTGCAAGCTTTGCTTCTATGGAAACGATTTGATAATCATAAAGCAAAGATTTTCGTCTTAATTTAAAACGATCGGACTCAACCTGAGTTATTGTAGACTTATTATACAAACGTTCAAGTGACCTTCTTATAGTAATCTCTCTGGCAAATATTCGACTGCTAATGTCCAAGGCAGTGCTGGGGCCGTTTTTCAGCAAATCGAATATGATCAATGTGTCTAGTTCTGGGTGATAATTGGTGCAATCTCTATGGTATGTTTTTGGAAGCGCAATACACACAATATCTGGAATAACCGAACCAACCGTTACTTCTGGCATTTGAGAAATCTCTCTTGACCATATTCTTCCATAAAAATACTGCGAAGTAGAAGATGATAATACATCAATCATATCCATTTCGTATTCAAAAATACTCTGACGCACTATACAAATCCTCTACTTAACAATAGTTGTTTTTTAAAAAATTCCTGTCTTCTTGCATATTTCGGCTATAATTATCCTGTACCATTAAATATTTATTGTTTCCTTGTTATGTCTTCTCAACTCTTATGCGGGCGTCCACCGCGACGGGGGTTGTTCCGGATGGGCCGACCATAAACGGGTTAATATCCATTTCCTGAATTTCCGGAAATTCCGTAACAAGCTGGGACAATCGCTGGAGGGCTTCGGCGACGGCTTCGATATCGACGCCCTTTTGGCCTCGTGCGCCGACTAAGAGTTTATAAGTTCTTGTGTTGATAAGCATTTGTTTGGCCTCTTCGGCGGTCAGGGGCGCGAGGTAGAATGAGACATCCTGCATAACCTCAACCATAATTCCGCCCATACCGAACATCATTAAGGGGCCGAAGTGCGGGTCGCGGTTCATACCGAGAATAAGCTCACGGCCGCCCGAGCACATCTGCTGGACGAGGACGCCTAAGATTTTGGCGCCGGGCATTTTTTTGGGGATTCTAAAGAGCATCAGGTCGAAAGCGTCCATAACCTCCTGCGGGGTATCGAGGCCGACGCGCACGCCGCCAACGTCTGATTTATGAATTATGTCGGGCGACCAGATTTTGAGGACGACGGGGAAGCCGATTTGCTCGGCGATGTTGACGGCCTGCTCGGCGGTTGTGGCAATGGCGTCTTTGGGGGTAACAAAGCCATACGCCTCGAGGATTTCCTTCGATTCGGCCTCGCCGATTTGGCGGATACCCTGGCGGAGGTGCCTTTCGATTATGGTTTCGACCTTGTGGCGGTTGACGCTGAAGAGCTTGACGACGCGTTTTGGCCTGGTCTTCCAGCGGACGTAATCGACCATAACCTTGATTGCCAGAACCGCAGCTTCGGGGGAATCGTATTGCGGGATTTGATTTTTTTTGAGAACGTCGCAGCCCCTTGCGACTTTTGTCGCGCCAAGGAAACAGGCGAAGACGGGTTTGCCCGGCTTTTTCTTCAGGACCTTGACGATGGCCTGGGCGGTGCCTTCGGCATCGGTCATTGCCTGGGGGGTGAGCAGAATAAGCACCGAATTGACATTCGGGTCGTCGAGGACAACATCAAGGGCGAATTCGTAACGGTCGGGCAGGGCGTCGCCGAGGACGTCAATTGGATTGTGGAAGTTGGCGGCGGGAGGGAGTTTTTCGGCGAGCCGGGTTTTTGTTTCGTCGGTTAATTTGGCGAAGGTAAGCTGCAGTTTTTCAATGGCGTCGGCGGCCATAATGCCTGCGCCGCCGGCGTTGGTGATAACGGCGACGGACGGGCCCCCGGGCAGGGGCTGATAGGCGAAACCCTGAGCGAAATCGAACTGGGACTTGATTGAGAAGCACCTTATGACGCCCGCCCTTTCGAAAACGGCTTCGTAGGCGGTTTCGGAGCCGGCCATAGAGCCGGTGTGTGAGGAGGCGGCCTTTGCGCCGGCGGCGGTAACGCCCGCTTTCATAAGGAGGATTGGTTTTTTCTGGGAGATTTGCTCGGCGATACGGACAAAGGTGTTGCCGTTGGTGATATTTTCGAGATAGCCGGCGATGACTTTGGTATCGGGGTCATCGGCGAACGCCTCGATAATATCGACCTCATCAACGTCGGCCTTGTTGCCGATACTTACGAGCTTGCTGAAGCCGATACCGTTGGCGTTGGCCATATCGAGAATTGCGGCCAGAAGCGCGCCTGACTGGGACATATAACCGGTTGAGCCGACGGCGGGAAGCGTGCCGCCGAAGCTGGCGTTGAGTTTTTGGGACGGGACGATGAGGCCGAGGCAGTTGGGGCCTATGATGCGGATGCCGAATTGCCTTGCGATTTGAACGACCTGCTGTTCGAGTTTTCTTCCTTCCTCGCCGACTTCTTTAAAGCCGGCGGTGATGATAACAACGGCCTTGGTTCCTATCGCGCCGCAATCCTGCATAACGGCGGAAACCGCCTTGGCGGGAACAACAATTATTACTAGGTCGGGCGTCTGGCCGATTGATTTAAGGTCGGGGTAACATTTGAGGCCCTCGATGGTATCGGCCTGAGGATTGACGGGGAAAATCTTCCCCTCGTAGCCGGCTTCCAGCATCGAACGCAGTATTTCGTAACCAACCTTGCCTTTTTGCCTCGAGGCGCCAACTATCGCAACCGATTTTCAAGACCCCACCCTGAGCGGCGAATTGCTCAGTAAGAATATTGTTCTCAGAAGACGGGAAATTTTATGCTATTGGCCTGATAAAAGCAAAACTTTTTGTGATGATTTCCGCAATGGTTTCAGTTATATAATTTTTCAGAGAAAGTTATGGATGAGCCGAAAAAATTCGTTGTGCAGAGGCACGAGAGGCAAAATGAGCCGACACACTGGGATTTGATGCTGGAGACGGGTTATTTTCTGGAAACGTATCGCATCGGCGAGCCGCCCGAACAATGGGGCAGTAACCCGATTGAGGCGGTGAGAATTTTCGACCACCCGCTGAAATTTTTGACATACGAGGGCAGCGTCAACAAAGGCAAAGGCAGCGTTAAAATAGCCGATTCGGGAACATATAACGTCCTGTCACAAAACAAGACCCTGCTAACACTTGAGATTGCAGGCGCGATTTTGAAAGGTGAATTTACTTTCGCAGTTGAGGTATGTCGGGCTCGACGTGAATGATTATGTTGACGGGGCGGGCGAGCTGCTTGTGGAGGGCGGTTTCGAGGCGTTCTGAAACGTCGTGGGCAGCCAGGATATTGAGGTTGGGGTCAACGAGGATGTGCAGGTCGAGGAAGATTTCCCTGCCGGCGGCGCGGGTGCGGAGGTGATGCCACTGACGAACCTGGGCGTCGGAATTGATAATGTCCTTGATTTGGTCTAATGTGGCCTGGTCAACGGCCTGCTCTGTAAGCTCGGCGAGACAATCCCTGATAATGCCGGCGGCAATAAGCGAGACCATAATACCTACCGCGATAGCGGCGACCTGGTCGCCATAATTGAAACCAAATTTTTGGGCAATGACGCCGATTATGACGGCGACGGAGCTAAGGGCGTCGGCGCGGTCGTGCCAGGCGTTGGCCAGCGCTGCGGGGCAGTGATACTTGATTGCGACGGCCTTTGTAACACGGTAAATAATTTCTTTAATCACGATGGCCACGCCCGCGGCGACGAGCACAAGGTTTTTGGGTTGTTTGACGGTGCCTTTGGCGATGTCGTGGGCGGCGTAATAAATCATACCGAGGCCCACGATAAGCAAACCTATCGCGATGCCGGAGGCGGCGATGGTTTCGAGCTTGCCGTGGCCGTAGGGGTGCTCGCGGTCGGGTTTTTGCGAGCCGAAATGAAGGCCAAGGAGGACGGCAAAATCGGTAATCATATCGGTAACCGAATGAACGCCGTCGGCGACCAGCGACAGTGAGCCGGTCATAAAGCCGACGATAAACTTGACGGGGACAAGTATAAGGACATTGGCGCCGATACTGAGGTAAGTAACGAGGCGAAGCTGTTTTGTGGCGAGGATTTGCTGACTTTCATCCATATATATACTTAATCGGCCGATTTCTTTTTTAAATTGAGGACAGCGTCGATATATTTCCGGGCGGTCGGTTTGTCTTTTGCCTCGGCGATTATGCGGACGAGCGGCTCGGTGTTGCTGGGCCTGATGTGAATCCAGGCGTCGGGCAGGTCGAACCGGCAGCCGTCGGCGGTATTGAGCACGGCGCCGGGGAACAGCTTTTTAACGTCGTTTACCAGCCGGTCGGCGGCGTCCCTGTCGGCGGGGAATTTGTGTTTTATCATACAATATCGCGGTATCTCGCCGACGAGCCGGCTGATTGACTTACCGGTTTGCGTCATAAGCTGCAAAATATAGGCCATAGCGACGAGCGAATCGCGTATGGGGCCGACGCGAAGGTCGATGACGCCGCCGTTGCCTTCGCCGCCGATGATACAGTTGTTTTTAATACAAGCCATCGCGACATTTGCCTCGCCGACGGGCGTGCGGATTACCTGCCCCCCTGCCTCTTTTGCGATATCGTCGAGCATACGCGAGGTTGACAGGTTGGTCGCAGCGGTTCGACTTCGCTCACCGCGGGCCGAGCCGGTTTGTTTGCTGAAAACAAGTTTGGCTGCTAAAGCAAGGGTGTATTCCTCGCCGATATAGGTGCCCGCTTCATCGACAATCGCGAGGCGGTCGGCGTCGGGGTCCTGCGCGAAACCAACGTCGGCTTTCGACTTTTTCACGATATCGCAAAGGCCGGTCAGGTTTTCGGCGAGCGGCTCAGGGGTATGAGCAAAATTACCTGTCGGCTCGTTATTTAGCGGAACGACTGAGCAACCAAGCTCACTGAGCAATTTTAGGCCGGGCCTGCCCCCTGCCCCGTTGATACTGTCCAGAACAACTGTAAATTTTTTCGCGGCAATCGCTTTTTTGTCAACGAGGGCCAGGACTTTCGATAAGTGAACGTCATCGGCTGTTTTGTTTTCGGTGATTTTGCCTAAGGGTGATTTGGGTTTTTCAGCTTTTTTCGCGAGGAACCGTTTTTTAATCTGCCCGGCAACATCGGGCGGCGGCGCCATACCATTATCGAGCAGCAGTTTAATCCCGTTATATTGCGAAGGATTATGTGAGGCGGTAACGATTACCCCGCCGGCGCAATTGAGATGTCGAACCATAATGCCGACGGTCGGCGTCGTAACCAGGCCCAGGTCGATACAGTCGATACCCGCTGCGACTAATCCGGCGGCGACTGATGCGGCGAGCGTCTGGCCCGATGGTCGAGAATCTCTGCCTATGCAAACGGTCAGCGACTTAGGGGCGTTTGAGCGGTTATCACGCAGGAACGCACCAAAAGCGCTGCCATATCGAGCGGCCACTTCAGGCGTGAGGTTTTCACCGACGATTCCCCGCAGGCCGCTAACGGTAATTATCAATTCACTGGCCAATTCATGTTACTCCACAAAAAAACTCACCGCAAAACCCAATAAACCCCCAACATAAAGTTGGGGGCTTATCAGTTGTTCTGCGGTAAGATTTTAACTTAATCCAGATTGCAAACGTATATCTCGTTTACAAAATCGAGCTTGCTGAGGTCCGCGACGGTATCCTCATCGGGTGTCTTGTCGAGCGACACCATCAGGACGGCTTTTTGCTGGTCGAGTTTCTGGCCTACGCCCATCGTGCATATATTGATTTTGTGCTTACCCAGCAACGTGCCGACAGACCCGATGACACCCGGCTTATCGGCGTTGAAAATCACCAGAACGCAGCCCTGCGGCGTAATCTCAGTGTCGAAACCGTCAATTTCGATAATCCTCAGGAGCTTTTCGCCGAAGACCGAGCCGGTAATCGTTCGTGTAGCTTTGTCGGTAACAACTTTGGCCGAGAAGCTGGACGCAACGTCTTTGGGAGTCGGGTTTTTAGTTACGTCTATGTTGATGCCGCGTTCCCTGGCGAGCACCGGCGTATTGACCATATTGAGAGGCATTTCAAAATGCTTCTGAAGCAGACCTATTTCGAAGTTAAGCGTTACTGCCTGGACGGGCATTTCAGCTACAGCGCCGCGATACTCAACCTGCACCTGCTTTACAACTCCCGGCGCGATGGTGCTGAGCACAACGCCGACTCGCCTGGCAAGCTCGGCGTATTTGTTGACAAGCGGCGGAACGGAACCAGCCGTCGATGGGGCGTTAAGCGCGTTACTGATTGAGGTGCCCCTGATGGCCTCGACAAGAATCTGTGCGGCCTCGACGGCGACCTCAATCTGGGCTTCCATAGTGCTTGCGCCCAAGTGAGGCGTAACAAGACAGGCGTCATAGTCCTTGAACCGCATATCTTCCGGCGGCTCCTTGGGAAACACGTCGAGGGCGGCGCCTGCGATGCGTTTCTCGGTAAGCGCCTTGTATATCGCGTCCTCATTGATGATGCCGCCGCGGGCGCAGTTAATCAGCCGGACGGTCGGTTTCATCATATTTATCTGGTCGGTGTTTATCATATTGAGCGTCTGCTCGTTCCTGGGAACGTGAACGGTGATGTAATCCGACTCTTTGAAAATCCTTTCAAGCTTGTCGGTGATTTCGACGCCGAGTTTGCCAGCCTCAGGCGGCACCGCCAGCGGGTCGTAACCGAGGACCTTCATATTGAAACCCTGCGACGCCATTTTCGCCACCGCCATACCGATTCTGCCGAGGCCGATTACGCCTAAGACCTTGTTATTGAGCTGATTACCCTCGTAAAGTTTCCTGTCCCATTTGCCTGCCTTTAGCGAATTGCAGGCGGGAACGACGTGCCGGCTCATCGAAAGCATCAGCGCCATCGTATGCTCGGCTGCGCTCAAGGTGTTTCCGCCGGGGGTATTCATAACGATAATTCCCTTGCGGGTCGCTTCTTTCACATCGACGTTGTCTATGCCGACGCCGGCGCGGGCCACGGCCTTGAACTTTCCGGGGCTGGCAAGCACTTTGGCAGTAACCTTCGTGGCACTGCGGATAATCAATCCGTCGTGCTCGCCGATAATTTTGGCAAGCTCGTCTTCGCTTATTCCCGTTTTTACCACGACCTCCACGTCGGGCATACTCTTCAGCAGGTCAATACCTTCCTTTGCGAGTTTGTCTGTGATTAGAATTTTCATCGCCTGGTTACTCCGAAACTGGTTTAATAAATTATTTTATCCACCTCCAACCAAGGGGCGGATTTTATTGTCCCCAGCCGACTTCTGATGCCTCGTCGGCTGACTTAAACTCGTTTTTCAGACAGTTGTAAAGATACCTGGTAACGCACTTAGCCGCGTCGCCCGCCAGACGCAGCGACGCGGTATCTGCGCCGCTTCGCACTGATTCAAAACCGACCTTGATTGTCCTGGCGGTTTCCATTGCCGGCCACAGTTTTTCGGCAGGCGAGACGCTGAAAAGCTGCGCCTGCACCTCGAGCCGGCCGGTGAAGAAACCCGGCGCATTTTTATCGTCAAGCTGGTAATTAATTATTGTTACGACAAGCACGAAATCTGCGCCGAGCTTCGAGCCGACTTCCGCGGGAGTCAGTGTTGAAAAATCAGGAGTGCTCGACCGCAGCTCCGCTAACACATCGTAGCTGATAAACAATTCCGGCTTGATTTTTGCCCTGTCCTCAAGAATTTTGTTTACGCCCACCGTTATAAAATACCGCAGATTCGGATGTGCCCTGAGAAAATAGGGCTGCTCGACGAGGGTGAGGATTTTTTTGTCCTTTTCTTTGGTAATGTCGTATTCGGCGGGAATTTTCGTTTCGGCGCTTGTCGGGGTGCCCAAAACCGAGACAATTCCCGGGGAACAGCCGGCCTGCGGCAAAAGCGCCCCACAAACCATAACCATCGGCAGTAATCCGAATATCGTCCTGATAAGTTTTTGTTTCATTTTTATCCGCCCTGGCGGATTGCGATAATCGCCCTTGTTAAAGTTACACCCCAGCCGACCAAAAAGCGATTCAAACAAAGCAAAAATTGCGATTACTGCCGCTATACAGCAAAAAACGGCTGCCGCGGGCTGGGTATAAAATGAGTCGCCTATACGCCCCTGCGCAAACGCGAGAGCCGACGTAGTACAACCGCAGGTCGGGCAGGGTAACCCATAACGCTGCTTAAAGCCGCACGCAAAGGGATATAAGGTAATTTTATAATGCCCCACAACCCACAAAAAGGCAAACCCCCCTGCGAGCGCGAGGAAAACACCTGCCGCGGTCAATCGGCGTCGCGGCGATGCAAACAATAACAGCTTGTGCGCACTTGATTGTTGGCTAAAATCCATAAGGGCGTTACAATACCGGCGTTTTTGAATAACGTCAAGAATTACGATTGTCATTCCGCGTAGTTACGTGCAAGCCCCCAGGTTTATCCTGGGGGTTAACCCCCAGGATAAACCTGGGGGCTTACGGGAATTTACTGCGATACGAAAGGAACCCTATATGGTGCTTGAGCAGACGGAATTGAACAGGATGCTGGAAACAGCCGTTGTCGCGGCCCGATTAGCGGGTCAGCGGGCAATGGAAGAAATCAGCTATATCAGGACCTCGATTAAAGGCCCCGACCAGCTCGTAACACAGGCAGATGTGATGTGCCAGAACATAATCGTTGACCGGATTAAGGAGACGTTCCCTGACGACGGCTTCATCGCAGAGGAAGGAACGGGCGACAAACTTTTCAAACAGCCCCCGCGAGGGAGCAAACGAATCTGGTGGGTCATCGACCCTATCGACGGCACGACCAACTTCGCAAAAGGGATGCTTTTGTTCAGCGTTTCGCTCGCGGCGATGTTTGAGGGAGAGCCGGTTGTCGGCGTGATTTACGACCCCGCGACCGATTCGATGTTCACCGCCGTCAAAAACGGCGACCCGTTCCTCAACGGCAGACGAATTGCGGTCAGCGACGACGGCCTCGGTATGTTTTCCAGCGTCGGAACAGACAGCTTTTTCGATAACGGCATCCCGAAATGGACAATCGCGCTTATGGAAAAAGCACGCTCCCGCTCCTTAGGCAGCTCCTGCCTTCAGCTTGCATACCTTGCAAAGGGTTCTCTTGTCGGCGTCGTTTTCGTCAGGCCGAAAATCTGGGACATCGCCGCGGGCGTCCTTATCGCCGAACGCGCCGGCGCAATCGTCAGCGACTGGAAAGGAAATAAATTATTCCCCGTTGACTTAGACAAATACGATGGCCAGGCATTTGCGACCCTTGGCGCAAACAAAAAAGTATATAATGAAATCTTGGCCTTGCTGAAATAATTTTCTATTTGTTATTTTCCATTTTCTATTTAAGAAATATCGGGCACGGCATTGAATGTCAGTTCTTAAAATAATAAATAGAAAATTGAAAATAGAAAATCACCTTGGGTCTGGCACCGATTGTATCGCGATAACCTTTACCGGCTTTGCCGGCACTTCGCTTCTGTCTAAAATCGCGATGACTCTTTTTTGCGGGCCGTTTTGGCCGATGCGAACGAGAATTTCGGTCAAAAATTACATCACGCTGCTCAAATTTATCCCCTGAACCATCAGCAGGCGTCATTAAAACAGCAGGAACGGGAGGATTGTCTTGATAATAACCAATGTTGTTGATACTGCTATTGGCATCGGCCATAAGTTCGCCGATACTTTTATAACCTCCCCTGATTTCTCTTTTGTCAACAATTGCCCGAGCGAGGTCATAATTTGGCGTATGATAAGAAATCCACGGCAGTTGCGCAATAACAAACCACGGCGCGGTATTGATATTGATTCTGCCCTTAATTCTCGACTCATTGGCAGCTTGTGGACCATGGTCGCAGGGGTCCATTACCGTTAAATATTTGAAAATCTGCTGATAAGCCGGTTCATTTAAATCAATTCGCAACTCCGGCTCAGTTACAGATTTAGTAAAATCAGGCCCAACACCACCATAATAATAGGTTGGAGCGTAGAATAATTGACCAATCTCGCCGACGTTTGTGAAGCGAATATTATTTGCCGGATGTGCCTGAATAATCCTTGTATCATTATTATCTGTATAACTGTTCAAACCGCCAAGCGTGGGGGGACTTATTTTACTTAACCCTGTGTCCCACAAACGCCTAATCGGTTTATGAGAAGATATGTCCCGCTGGAAACTGTAAGTTGCAGGTGTTGCAGGTGCTATTTGAATTTGCAACCAATTAGCACCGGCAGGCGGAACAACAACTTTGTCAACGGTAATAATGTTTGAATAAGTGCCCGTGCAGGGGTCATAAACTTTCCTTTGCAATTCTATCACTGAGTTACTATCGAAACTCAAAGAGCCGGTAGCGGGCTGAGCAACACCGGGAACAATATTTCCGTTAGCATCTTTAAAAGCAACACTAATAGGATTGCTTACATCATCAAGGAAGACGTGGAAATAAGTTGAGCCGGACCAGTTTACTTGTATTGTCTTAATACTGTCAATAACAAGCTGCCAGTTCGAATCGGGCAGCACATCATCAGGGTATGGTTTGAATAATTCGATTGCATAGGAATGATAAATATTAGGGGGATCGCTGGAATCCTGATAAAAATTCTGAGCAATTTCAGAAATATAAATGCAGGGTCTTTCGAAGCCAAAATGAGGATTGCCTGAATAATCACGGACTATTGTAACATCATTGTCATCATCCCGGTAATCAACGATGTTTGCGGCAATTTGTGCTGCGGTACCATTTACGTCGCCGGGTGCATTCGCATCGACCAGTCCGTGCCATATCGCCTCGCGTATCGCATTTGGCTCGGCGGTGTTGATATTTACCATTTTATCGCCTGCCGGCGTAATTACCCTGTCGCAATTATAAGTCGTGGCGATGTGGCGGTTGTCATAGGTACAAGGATCAGGGCAGGGCGAAGGATAATTGTTAGATACAATCCAGAACCAGTCTGCTGGGGTAGTAATACTATAGTTTCGAGGGTCCCTCGGAACAAAGGGGGAGCCATCAAACCCATTTGTCCAAAGGGTTTCGATTCTGGATGTCATCAGATTGTAATTAATGATATATCTATTACGGAGCTTAAGTTCGTCGGATATATCGAACGGCGTATATGCACCATTAGGCAAGCCATATCGCCAAATGACATTCTGCATATATAAGCTGTTATTAAACGGTTCAGATCCGCAACGATATGAAAACAATCTGTCTTGTGTTTCCCCTATATAAGTGTCATGTGTTTTATCAAGGGCTGCAAAAGCCATAAGATTTATATCCATTTGGCTTGCACCAACGGAGGCAGAGGGGTCGAATTTGAAGCCGGTGTTGACGTTGAGCATACCGCCATTGTCGATAATCCTAACGGCTGCATAAATGGGTTTACCTTTGCTCGAGTTTACGTCCTGAATCAGAACCCACATCGAATCGCTTACGCCGTCGCCATCCGCGTCAGAATCTGTGCCTGCACATCTTGCACTGCCCCGGGGCCGTAAATGTTGCTGACCTGCCGCCAAAAATAGTCCGTGCCGGATTGATACGGCTCAAGACAGGCAAGCCAGTAATTACAGGGGTCGGGATAATCAGCATAGCAGTTGGGGTCAATGCTTTTGTTTACGTCCTCGGCGAGGTCTTCGGAAATTTTAGCGATAACCGTATCGACAGCCAGAGTCAAATTCTCGTTGTCGGCTATTGACGACGTGGCAATCGAATCAACGCGGGAAGAAATCAGAAACAAAACGCCTATGATTGCCAATAAGCTCGTCAGGACGATTGCAAGTATTATCGCCGAACCGTTTCGCCATTTATTATTTATTATTTGATATTTATTATTTAATATTGTCATCTTAATCTCCAAGATAAACAATATGACTAAACGTCTGGCCGTTCGGGAATACGCCCCTCGAATCGTAAATCACAAAAACAAACTTCAGCGCCTTCGGATAAGCGGGC
>JBELAA010000126.1:0-12606 GCA_049509315.1 Sedimentisphaerales bacterium
AAAAAGAAAATTTACTCGCGCGACCGCAATATCTGGCACATCAGTCACGAAGGCGCAGACCTCGAAGACCCGGCCAATGAGCCGAAAGACGAGCTGTGGGTGATGTCGAACCCGGTATCAAAGGCGCCCAATAAGCCGGAATATGTTGAAATCGGTTTCGAGCAGGGCGTTCCCGTTAAATTAGACGGCAAGGCGACCGACAGCGTCCAACTGTTACAAACGCTGAATGAAATCGGCGGCAAGCACGCCGTCGGCCAGATTGATTTGGTCGAGAACCGCTTAGTCGGTATGAAATCTCGCGGCGCATACGAGACCCCCGGCGGAACTATCCTGATGACGGCGCATAAGACGCTGGAGACATTAACCCTTGACCGCGAGACGGCGCACTACAAGCAGCAGGTCGCTTTGAAATACGCAGAAATGGTTTATTATGGCCAGTGGTTCTGTCAGTTGCGGGAGGCGCTGGACGCATTTATCGACGTAACTCAGCAAAACGTTACCGGCTCAGTGCGGGTCAAGCTATTTAAAGGTCGCTGCACGCCGGCGGGCGTGAAAAGCCCGTTCAGTTTATACAGCGGCGCTCTTGCCAGCTTCAAAATGGGAGCCGAATACAACCCGACCGACGCAATCGGCTTTATTCGCCTGTTCGGCCTGCCTATGAGAGTGGCTGGTGCTGTTCAAAGAAACGCGAAAAAGAAATAAACAGTGAGTGATAATAAATGCAGGGAAGCGAAATAGTGATGCCCGGGTGGATATTACCCGCTTTCAGTTTTCTCGTTGGGGCCTGCGTCGGCAGCTTTCTCAACGTCGTGATTTACCGCATACCGCGCGACAAGTCCCTCGTTATGCCGCCATCGTCTTGCCCGTCCTGCGGCAAACACATTTGCTTTTACGATAATATCCCGCTTGTCTCGTGGCTGTTTTTACTTGGCAAATGCCGGTATTGCAGGGTGCGTATTTCGCCTCGATATTTCGTTATTGAGCTTTTGACGGGGCTGGTTTTTCTCGGCGTGTTCTGGCTGTATTTTCAATCGGGATTGCGCGTCGGGATACCGCCTTTTTTCGCGGGCGGGTGGTTTTTGTATCTTGTTACGCTTATCCTGCTTTCAGCCCTTATAGCCGCGTCGGCTATCGACCTTGAGATGTGGATTATCCCATTATCAATCTGCTGGTTTGCCACAGCGGCCGGTTTTGTCGCCTCAGCGCTCGCCCCTTTAGTGATACATCCCGCGACAATTCGCCATTACTTCCTCACGCCTACAACCGAGGACCTGATAATTGTCGAGCCGTCCTCAATCGCATCATTGACGGCCGGCGCCATAATCGGGCTGGGATTATCATTAATTTTACTTGCCGCGGGGGTGATAAAAAGAAGTTACGACATTTCTCAGCTTCAAACCGCTCCTCAAAACACAGGCAAATCCGGCACACAATCAGGAGGGGCCGACGAGTTCAACGACCGCGCCGAAATGCTTAAGGAAATCGTGTTTTTACTGCCGATAGTTATATGTGCCGTAGCCGCCGACCGGCTGATAAATCAATTCCCGGCCCTGCATCAGCGATGTGCGGGACTTATGGGCAGCATCTTCGGCTATCTCGTCGGCTGCGCAATCGTATGGGCCACGCGTATTCTGGGCACACTGGCGTTCGGCAGGGAGGCGATGGGCCTGGGCGACGTTCATTTAATGGGTGCGGCAGGCGCCGTTGTCGGGCCGTTGTTTGTGATAATAGCGTTTTTCATCGCGCCATTTTTCGGACTGGGCTGGGCGGCGCTCCAAATGTTTTTTAAAAAAACCAGACAAATTCCTTATGGTCCCTTCTTGTCAATGGGAATACTTGCTGTTATGATTTTACACGATAGAATTATGGCGTATCTTAGTGTTATGTTTTACTGGTAAGAACGGAATCGATTATCGCGTATTGCTTTAAAGGAGGCAAAAAATGAAGGTCGTTAAATTTAATCCGCCGAGGCGGATAACAACCATCGTGTTGATGGGCATGGTATCAATCTTACTGTTATCATCCGGCTGCACGGACTGGAAGAAAAAGTATGAAGCGCTCAATGTCGAGCACCAGAACCTCAAAGGTCTGCTCGAACGCGAACGCGCCGAAAAAGGCCAGCTCGCGGACCAGTCGGCCAAAGACCAGCAGACAATTACGGATTTGCAAAGGCAGATTCTCGAAAAGAAGAAGACCGCCGCCGACGCCACCGGATTCGGCGAGGGCTATGACGTCAGCTTCGACGCCGCTGCCGGGACAGTAACGGTTACCTTGGCCGATTCGATTTTGTTCGATTCGGGTAAGGCCACCCTGAAAAGCTCGACAAGTAAGGAGCTTGACCACATTTATTCTGTGCTGAGAGAAAAATACGGTAGCCGGGATATTGACGTGGTTGGCCATACCGACACCGACCCCATAAAGAAATCAAAGTGGGCCGACAACTGGGAGCTTTCCGCAGAAAGGGCGCTTAGCGTAGCGAGGTATCTTATGCAGAAGGGCATAACTGATGCGAAAATCAAAGCATCCGGCTGCGGTCCCGCCAGGCCGATTGCTCCGAACAGTAATGGCGCAGGCAAACAGAAAAACCGCAGGGTTGAAATCGTCGTCCATATCCTCAAGCAAGGGTAACCGGCGAACAAGGAATAACTTGATTTAGAATGAAAGCAGCCCTGAACCGCTTCTGGTTCAGGGCTGCTTTTGTTTTATAAACGTGTCAGCTTCGAGTTTGCCCTGTTTTGTAACGCGAATTGTTACCGCACCGTCGCGGCCGGTATAGTATGATTTGAAACCGTCCTGCTGTTTTATGACCTGCCCTTTTATATACGCGGTGATATTACAACTGCTGATAACAACATTCGGTTCTATACGGCTGATGAAATCCTGCTCTAATGTTTTTACTGACCCGTGATGAGGGGCGATTACAACGTCGGCTTTAAGGTTCGGGTGAAGCCGCAGAAGCTCCTTTTGTGCGAAAATCTCGATATCGGAGCATATCAGGATTCGCCTGCCAGCGTATTCGAGCAGCGTTACTATCGACTTGTCGTTATCGCTGATTGAATTATTGTTCTCGATATCGGCAACCGGCCAAAGAACCGTTATCCTGGATGAGCCGAATTGTTGCGGGAGGTCGTTTATTTCGGTTATTTGCGCCAGCTCATTGCGCAGGAATTTTGTCGTCTGGCGTTTGTCCTCGAAAAAAGCGTTGCTTGCGTATATTGCTTTTGTCGGTGTGCTTTCCACGACTTCCAGCAGCCCGTTTATGTGGTCAATGTCGCCGTGGCTTAAAACGACTGAGTTGAGTTTGACTATCCCGCTATATTGCAAAAAGGGTATTATGACCCTCGAGCCGACGTCATTTCGGCTTAATGAGCCGGCGTCGAATAGCATACAGGAGCCGTCCGGCAGCTTTGCCAATAGCGATTGTCCGTGGCCGACGTCGAGCACTGTTATAACGAGGTCGTCGCCATTCGCCTTTTGCCATCGCGGCATTGCCAGCATTACGATGACTGCCGCAGTTGCTATTGTGCAAATAAACTTTTTAATTATGGGGTTGCGCAGCGGGAAAAGTAATACAAAGGCGATTAAGGGGTAGTATAAAACGATTGCCAGGACCGGGATTTTGCCTGTATGAACGCTCGAAATTTGGAAGCCGGCGAAAAATTTGACAATCCAGATTAACGCCGACGACAGGTAAAAAATTATTATCCCCATTATATGCGCCACGCTCGGCAGAAAGAACGCAACCAACAGCTTCAGGTATCCTAAAAACGAAATCACCCCTATCAGCGGCGATACCAGCACCGTCCAGACGCTTGTAAGCCAGCTAACCGAGTAAAAATGATAAACGAGAAACCCTGCGCTTGTCATATAGGCGGCCAAACTGACCGAAAACGCCGAACCCGTCACGGACGCAATTTTCGCGACAAATCGACCGACGGGTCCCGGCTCATCTGTAAAACTAAACCAGTCAGACGCCTTTCCCCGCAAAAATGAGTCAATCGGCTGTGCAAATAGCAGGATTCCCAGTACAGACGCGAAAGAAAGCTGCCAGCCCGCCTCGAAAAGCCCCATCGGACTTATGAGTAAAAGCGCTATAGCAGATAGCGCAAGCGAATTATAAGTGTTTGACCTCCTGCGAAAGATAAACGCCCCGCAAAACGCGAAACACATAATCGCCGCCCGAAACGCCGGCGCATTTTCAGGCACTACAAACAAAAATAAAATCGCCGTGATTACACACACGATAGCCCCGCCGCGTTTGAGCAGCCCGGCTACCCTGCAAATCCACCATATCAAACCAATCAGTATTCCGAAATTCATCCCCGAAAGGCAGATAAAATGAAGCAAACCCGTTTCGCGAAACGCCTCGATTGTGCTTTTGTCGATATCCGTGCGATAGCCCAGGACAAGCGCCAGTAATAAATTGTCTTCCTCGTCTTTTGGATATGACCCGCCCAAAAGCGCCTCGACCGCTGCTTTGCGAAGTCCCATTTTGAATCTGCTGAACCTGCCGACCGAACCATTCTGCAGCACCTTAATCGCATCTCGCGACTCAACCGCGGCTGCAACGTAAACTCCCTTGCGGGCCATATATTTGGCTGTATCGAACTCGCCCGGATTTGTCGCTCCCTCGAACCTGCTTAGCCGGCAAAACGTCTCAACGTAATCGCCGCTCTTGAGGTCAAAAATCGGCTCCTGGACGCGCACCCGCACAAGACCCGCCGCTTTTACCCAGCCATTGACTGATTCCGCCTCGCTGACTTCAAGATAAAAACTGCTCCGCGGGTCCGTCGGCAGGAATTTTGAAAACCGCCACTCGTTACTGTCAACATACGGTTCGGTAACTATAACGCCTCGCAGCGTCGCGAGATTCGGCTCGCTGCCCACTGATTTTCGAATATCATCAGGGCTTGCACGGTTGAAACTTGCTAATCGAATCGCCCCAAGACACACAAAGCATACAAGAACCAGAAGTGGGATTCCTCTTGCGAGCGACGAGCGACGAGCGACGAATGACGTAACTGCTGCTGCTAAACAAATCACAATCCCTGCAAACCAAACCTTAACAGGAATAGGCACCTTGCTTTGAACGACTATCCCCGCCATTAATCCCGCCGCACAAAACAGCAACGGGGCGATGTTTACGGCCTGCTTGTAATAATACGCGGGGCTTAGCTGAAGCTCTCTGTCGATTTCCGCTAATCTTTGTTTTATCTTGTTCAAATTTTCAGCTTTCTGCGAATTTTCGATGTTCATCTCTTATACCAAATTATCACCTTTTTAGCTTGACAGGGAATATAAACGGGTTATAATTTATAATGTCTTAGAGGAAAAGACAATTTTAGGAGTTGGAAAATGAGACGAAAAACAGCAATTCTGATTACCGTAATAACACTCGGTTGCTTTCTCAGTCAGGTACAGGCCGGCCCCGTTTATTTCCTTGTCGCCGAAGCAAACAATCCCGTTCATAACGACTCATACGTCCTGCCGTTGACCGAACCCAACGACATTGCCCACGCCAGAAACCTGATAACCTATGGTCCTTTGTCTGGCCAGCCAATCATCGTCGCGTCGATTGCCTGTGGTTCCGACTGTATTAACCGCGACTATCTCAGTGCCAATAAACCCGCGTGGTACTGGCATATATCCAACTTTAACTATTTCTCTGATACACCGGTTAGTGGTTACCAAACACCTAAATCTGTTAACTGGGATTGTAATTCGGCAGTCGTTATTGCCTGTTCGCTATATACCATTGTTGATGAGCTTGGCACAGACCCGAAACACTGGAAATGCGATTTTGACGATGATAATGATATTGATTTCAATGATTTTGCACCCTTGGGAAATAATTGGTTCAGTAATTGTGTTGCGCCGGATTGGTGCGGCGGCACAGATATTGACCATAGCGGCACGGTTGACTTTAACGACTTATGGATATTTTCCCAAGCTTGGTTACCAAGCTTGGTTAAGCACTTACGCCGCTTTACCGCCGCAAGGTGGCCCTGAGTATCCCTGCTGGGCTTGGCAATATCAGTGTCATGGAGATGCCGACAATAAGGTGGAAGGCTCTTCTAAATCGGGTTTTTACCATGTCCATGTCCAAGACCTTTCTTTAATAATGAGCGTTTATATGAATAAATGCTGGCCTTGTCAGCGTGACGTCCCTTGTACTCAAGGTCCTCCATGCTATAACCCTTGCCTTGATTTTGACAGAAACGGTGTGGTGGATGATACTGACATAGCCATTTTGAATGCAAACTATTGGAGTACCACTTTGACCGATTGTCCGCCTTCGTTAATATGCCAACCATAGTGGTAGGTGCATAGGCGCATAGTGATACTGTTTATATTTTCTATAACGACTTGTTTTACAACTGGATGTATTCTTTAGGCCTGAAGTTTGTTTCCATTGTCCAGACCATCGCTTTGCTGCGTTTGAGGCAGTAAACAACGAGGACATCATATCCCTCTTTATCGACCCATTCTTTCAGGAACGGGAAATCTTTGACCACCTGCTTTTTTAGTTCGATATCTTCAAGCTCCTCGACTATGCCTGATACCCTGATTTGCTTATTCTCTTTTGGGCTGTAAAAGCACATCTCAACGTCCGGCTGTTTTGTAATCTGTTTGTTGAGGTCTTTGTTCTCTCCGGTAACAAAAATGAGGCCGGCTTCATCCGCCTTATACAGCAATAACATTCGAACGTGCGGCCCGTTTTCATCTGCGGTCGCGAGTGCAAACACAGGGTTTTTCCCGATAAATTCCAAAATCTCGCTCTTTGTCATATTGACCTCAATTCTTTTACGTTGTATTTTTCTCTGCGGCCTCTGCCTCGCTAAGGCGACCCCGTGAAATCCAGAGGATTTCCGGGACTAAAGTCCTCGAAATTGCTTCGCAATTTCTGAGGGGACTCCGCCAAGGGCTTCGCGTGTTCAGCGGTGAGTAATTTTCTCCTGCCCGCCCATATAGGGTTGCAATACTTTCGGCACACTCACCGACCCGTCTGCGTTCTGATACAGCTCCAGAATCGGTATCAAAATCCTCGGGCTTGCAATCACCGTGTTATTGAGCGTATGGCAGAACAGGTTTTTCTTTGCCGCCGCGTCCTTGTATCGCAGGTTCATTCGCCGGGCCTGAAACTCATAAAATTTGCTGGCGCTGTGCGTCTCGCAGTAATTGCCCCGCGACGGCATCCACGTCTCGATATCGTATTTCCTCGCCTGTCCCCGTCCTAAATCGCCAGTGCATACGACCACCACCCGGTAGGGCAGCTCCAGCGCACGCAGCACCACCTCCGAATTGGTCAAAATCTCCTCGTGGTATTTATTGCTCTCCTCGACGCTGTTTTTGCAAATCACCACCTGCTCGACCTTATCGAACTGATGAATCCTGTAAAGCCCGTAAGTGTCTTTTCCCGCCGCCCCCGCCTCGCGTCTGAAGCAGGTTGACATCCCCGCGAACTTCAACGGCAAATCCTCCTCGTTCAGTATCTCGCCGCTCCGGTAAGCGGTCAACGGCACCTCCGCCGTCCCCGCCAGGTTCAATTCGTCCCGTTCCATTCGATACGTTTGCTCTTCCGAACCGGGGTAATAACCCGTCCCCCGCATCGCCTCATCCTTCATCAATAGCGGCACCGACATCGGCGTATAATTTCTCGCAATCATCACGTCCATCGCGAATTGAAGCGCCGCCCAGTGCAATCTCGCCCCGTCGCCTTTGAGAAAATAATTCCGCGACCCCGCCAGCTTTACCCCGCGCTCGATATCGATGATTCCCAAATCGGCTCCTAATTGCACGTGGTCTTTCGGCTTAAAATCGAAATTGCGGACCTGTCCCTCTTTTCGCAGCTCGACGTTTTCAGTATCGTCTTTTCCCAGCGGCACGTTATCATCCGCCGGCTGCGCCACAAGCAGCATCAACGCCTCTAACTCCGGCTGCAACTGCTTTATCTTCTCTTCAATCGGCGGCTCGTCGGCCTTTAACTTAGCTAATTGCGCCAGCACATCCTGTTTTTCCTGTCCCGTCGATTTCGGTATCAATTTGCCGATTCGGTTTTTCTCAGTAGCGATATTCTGTAACTGCTGTTTCGCCGCCAATACATCCGCGTCCACTGTCAATAGGCGCTCAATATCCACTTCGATTTTCTTGTCTTTCGCCGCCTTTTTGAACCGTTCCGGGTTCTCTCGTATTTCTTTTATATCAATCATATTGCCTTCTTAATTCTAAATTCTGCATTCTCAATTCTCAGCATATTTTCTAATAATGATGACATTATTCTGCCCCCCAAAGCCAAACGATTCCTTCATTGCTATATTGACGCTCATTTTTCTCGATACGTTCGGCACATAATCCAAATCTAATTGCGGGTCCGGGTCATTGAGGTTTATCGTCGCCGGCACAACGCCGTCTCGTATCGCCAGGACGCAGGTAATCAATTCCGCCGCGCCCGCCGCGCCGATTAAATGCCCCATCATACTCTTTATACTGCTGACCGGGACCTGTTTTGCCCTTTCTTTGAATACTGCTTTAATCGCCTTTGTCTCTATCAAGTCGTTTTCCGCGGTGCTTGTGCCGTGAGCGTTAACGTAATCCACGTCTTCCCGGCTTATCCCCGCGTCGGCAATTGCCGCTTCCATCGCCGCAATCGCTCCCCGTCCTTCCTCGTGCATGTCCGTAACTCGAAATGCGTCCGAGCTGCTGCCGTATCCGATAATCTCAGCTAATATCTTTACGCCGCGTTTTTTCGCCGATGACAAACCCTCAAGTATCACAATCGCCGAACCTTCCCCCAATACGAACCCGTCTCTGCTCGCGGTAAATGGCCTCGACGCCGTCTGCGGGCTATCATTTCTCGTCGATAGGGCGGTGAGACGATTGAATCCGGTCTGCCCCAATGGGTGAATCATCGAATGTGCGCCGCCTGCAATCATAATGTCGGCGTCGCCCCTGCGAATGAGCATCGCCGCCTCACCCGTTGACTGTGTGCTTGCCGCGCAGGCCGTCAGGCAGCTACGTATCGGCCCACGTGCCCCCGTCAGCATCGCCAGATGTGCCGCGGGCATATTCGCCTCCTGCTCCAATTCGTGCATCGCCCTCATCTCAAACGCCGCCACGTCCGTCCACTTCGCCCAGTCCATCTGATTTGTCTGGTCGTTCCAGCCCGCCGCGATTGCTCCGAAAAACGCCTGATGATTTGCCGCCCCCTCGCCAGCGCCTAAATATATCCCCATTCGCCTGCGGTCAATTCCGTCGGCTGGGTTGTTGGTTTCGACGTTTATGCCCGCCTGTTTGCACGCTTGAACTGTCGCCCCTACGGCGAATCTGCTGCCCCGATTCCCGTCCTTATGTAGTTGAGGATTTTTCGTGAATCTCGTAACGTCGTAATTTTTCACTTCCGCGCTGAACGTTGTCGGGAAAGTTGACGCGTCAAAAATCGTTGTCTTGTCAACCCCGCTTTTCCCCGCCAAAACCGCCTGCCACATCGTCTCGATATCGTGCCCCAATGGGCAAACGATTCCCATTCCCGTAATTACAACACGCTCGTTCGTTTTTTCACTTGCCATTTTAACTTTCAAATTTCCTGAGAACTACAGCCGCGGTCTGTCCGCCGTAAGTATAGCCACAACAAAGGGCGTAGCGAATTTTTGTTTTTTGCGCTGTTGTAGCGATATTAAGATTGCAGCCAGCCGCTTTTTTAACGCAGTTTTTCGCCGCCGGTATGAGGCCGTCTCGCATCGCGCAGAGCGCCGCAACCACGTCAAGCCCGCCGCTGCCCGCGCCGGTATTACTTAGCATACTTTTCGTCGGCCATACGGGAATCCGTTTAATCTCATTACCCATCGCCGCCTCAATACCTTTTGCCTCCGCCACATCATCCTGTGGTATCCCTGTCCCGTGCGGGATTATCAAATCAATATCTTTCGGCGTTATCCCCGCCTGTGCCATCGCATTTTCAATCGCTATCGTTATGCCTTTGCCGTCCGGCTCGATATGCTCGTACGGGTGGTTTATACTTGCGCTTTGACCGACGCCGGCATATTCAGCGTAAATTTTCGCACCGCGTTTTTGGGCCGTTTCGAGGTTTTCCAAAATTACGATACCGCCGCCGTCACCGAATACCGACCCGCTCGCTTCAGTATCAAAAGGCCTGCACGCGTTTTCAGGGTCGCCGTTATGCCGGCTTGTCGTCCTTTTAATCAGGCATTGACGCATTATCAATACCGGGTTTATCTTTGCTTCCGCGCCGCCTGCCAAAGCTATATCGGCGCTGCCTCTTGCGATAACTTCCGCCGCCTCCGCTATTGATAAATGCCCCGATACCTCCGCACAGGTTATCGTGTTGCTCGGCCCCTGTATATCGTGAATTATCCCTATATGGCAGGCCAGCATATTCGGCAGGTATTTCAGCAGCCACAATGGCGTTACTAATCCTAACCCGTCCCTGCCCCATTTTTGAATATCGAATTTGCCGTCTGTAATGCTTTTCGCGACCGCCGGCGCAAGCTCACACGGGTCGCAGCTTATCAATCCCGCCCCAACGTTAATCGCCATACGCACGGGATTAATATTTACTTTTTGCTCATCAATTGCCTTTGTAATCAGTCCGCTGTCCCGCACCGCCTCGTCAGCCGCTATAACCGCAAGCTCGATATCTCTCGACATCAGCTTGGTCATCTTGCGAAATGCTTTCGGAACGTATTGCTGTATCTTGTATTGCTCGACCTCGCCCCCTATCTGGCAATCGAATTTCGCCGGCTCAAACGCCGTAATTCGCCCTATCCCGCATCTTCCAGTGCAAAGCCCCTCCCACGTCTTTACCGCCGTCAGTCCCAGCGGGCTTACCGCCCCGATTCCTGTTATTACAACGCGGGTCCTTCCCACTATTTTGCCTCCTGCCCGCCTAAAGGCAAGATTCGTAGGGTGTGCTGTGCACACCATTTTTTTAAAACGGTGTAAATCAGTGTGCCCTTCCGAGGGCATCCGTGTCTGAAAAAAGTAGTGTTAATCCGTGTCTTTTTCATTTATTTCCTTTGAAAGCCGACCCCTGCAATAGCGATTTGAACATATCAGTGAAAACGAAATTTTCCTTCGGGAACTCTTTGCCCGCCAGGTTCTGGTCGATATGGCTGAACATCAGGTCTATTTCGGCTATCGGCTTACCGTCGCGGGTTATTGTTCCGGCGGTGCTTGCCGCCTCAGGAGCTATCGATTCGATTTTCGCCGATATTCTCAAACTGTCTCCCGGCACAACGTAATCGTGAAATACCGCCTTCTTAATCTTGGCCAATATCACTTTTTCCTCAAATTTCCTCGCCTCGCCCACTAATATCCCCGCCGTCTGCGCCATCGCCTCAATCATAAGGCATTCAGGCATAACCGGAAATCCCGGAAAATGGTCGTGCAAATGCTCTTCAGCCATTGTTACGTTCTTGACCGATACAGCCGATTCGCCGCTCTTAAACTCAACAAATTTATCAATCCATATCCATCGCATAATCGTGTCGCGGGCATCTTGCCCGCGCCTTTAAGTTCGCCTGCTTTGCAGGGGGTTGTTTAATAATAAATTAAAATGTGCCTTTCCTCAAGCAAATCCTGCCTTTCCTTAAAAACGATTCTCGTCAAAAAAAAAATGCAAAAATAGGTAAAACCCCTATTGACGGTTTTCAGCAGCAGTGTCAGAATCAGATAATCGAAAGCGAGTTGTAAAAGAACGCTGAAGGGACAAAATCACGAT
Organism: Sedimentisphaerales bacterium; assembly: GCA_049509315.1. GTDB lineage: Bacteria > Planctomycetota > Phycisphaerae > Sedimentisphaerales > Anaerobacaceae > Fen-1362. The sequence continues at coordinate 11,738 of JBELAA010000126.1, forward strand.
GCGGCAAACGTTGAACGTTGAACTTGAGGAATTTCGGAGTAGTATCGCATTGAACATACGTATTCTTCTTGTGGATGACCACACCATTCTTCGCCAGGGTTTAAGCAGGTTTCTCCAGGCGCAGGCCGGCTACGAGGTCGTCGGTGAGGCCAACGATGGCTGCGAAGCAGTCAAACTTGAGAAGCAATTGCATCCTGACGTGATAATTATGGATATCAATATGCCCAACCTTAACGGCATCGACGCCACCCGTCAAATCTTCTCCACCGACCACTCCAGAGTCAAAGTAATCGGCCTGTCAATGCATACCGGCAAACGATGGGTCGTCGAAATGTTCCGGGCAGGGGCGTCCGGCTACCTTTCAAAGGACTGTGATTTCGACGAACTTCTCGATGCCATTTCCTTCGTTACCGCAGGCAGAATTTACCTCAGCCCACAGATTATCACCGAATCACCCGATATCGAGCAGCTAATCAACCCCTCGTAGCGTAGCGAAGATCCTCGGCGAAGTCTTTCAGACGGAGACGGGCCGCGCACAAATGGCAGTTATAAATCGTCTTGAGATACTTCTTCTCAAGCAATGGCGGTATTAAATCATAGAACTTTCGTTCCCCCGGATATTTTTCTTTGAAGAATTGATACAGGCCTTTGGCCGACTTCATCGAGTTGCACCTGCCGCACGCCCATATCTGGTTATGTACCTCCTTGCTGATGCTCTCCCAAAACTAACTTGAAAATATTACGCCTTTTATTGCGTCGGCGTGCTTGTTCGATTCTTTGATCATTCCTGTCTGTCATCTTCCGATTCTGACACAGTAAGTCCTTGCACGAAATTCTCAAAGGATACCGCAGATAATTTTTGTTTTAAT
>JBELAA010000127.1:0-6614 GCA_049509315.1 Sedimentisphaerales bacterium
AGAAGAAAAAGGAGACGAGGTACTCCCCCCATGTTGCATAGTTTCGGTTAGCAACCCCGTCTCCCACGAAGAAGAGAGGAGAAGAGAAGGCATTGTCATTACACCTAAAGCGTAAGTAATAATTCGGGAAATCCAAATCGCTTTATGGAAAACCTGAAAAATGCCGTTTTGACCGAATCCCCCGCTTTTAGCGGTTAAAATCCGTTAAATTCGCATAACCCTCGCCGGGAATTTGCCGAAATCCCGATATATCGGGGTTGACAGGGTAAGGCGTCCGTGTTACAATTCCGATATATTGATTACGGGTTTACAGTTGTGGCCTGTAACTTCGTATGGGCAGGTTGTCGCTGTGGCGGCGACGGCTGGTCCTGCGGGGCGGCCCGAAAAACTGTAAATTCTGGAACTGCGAAAGGAGTTTGTAATGAAGTCCGATTCACCATCGTCAGCCAGTCCGGCTGCAAAATCTCCTAATGACGCACAGGCACTCATTTCCGGCGCTGAAATTGTTGTCCGGTCGCTGATTGACCAGGGCGTAGATACGATGTTTGGCTACCCAGGCGGAGTGATATTGCCCGTTTTTGACCGGCTGTATGATGCACCAATCAAATTCATAATCCCCCGCCACGAACAGGGCGGCGCTCATATGGCCGATGGTTACGCCCGCGCAAGCGGCAAGGTGGGCGTTATTGTTACGACAAGCGGACCCGGCGCGTGCAATATCGTTACGGGGCTGGGAACGGCGATGATGGATTCGATATCGCTGGTCGCCATAACTGGACAGGTCAGGACTGAGTTAATAGGTAACGACGCTTTTCAGGAAGCGGATACCACCGGTATTACCCGGCCTGTTTCGAAATACAACTGTATCGTAAAGGACGTTAACGACCTGGCGCGGACGGTCAAGGAAGCGTTTTATATTGCCTCGACGGGAAGGCCGGGGCCTGTAGTGGTTGATTTGCCGGTCGATGTTCAGGTCGCCAAAACCACTTACGACCCCAATGTTGAAATGAAATTGCCGGGCTATCGTGTCAAGACCAAAGGCCATTCGCGTCAAATCGCGATGGCAGCCGAGGCAATAAACAAGTCCGAAAAGCCAGTGTTATACGTCGGCGGCGGCGTCATTATCGCCAACGCCAGCGAGGAACTTAGGGCGCTTGCTAAAAAAGCGCATATCCCGGTTACGATGACCCTTTTGGCATTAGGCAGTTACGACCAGACCGAACCCGAATCGCTCGATATGCTCGGTATGCACGGCTCTGCATACGCCAATTACGCGGTTCAGGAGTGCGACCTTTTAATTGCCGTCGGCGCGAGGTTCGATGACAGGGTAACGGGCAAGGTCAAGGCGTTTGCGCCGCATTCGAAGGTCATACATATAGATATCGACCCTGCCAGCATCGCGAAAAACGTCCGGGCCGACATTCCAGTCGTCGGCGACGCGAAAGAAATACTCGCTGAGCTGGTTAAGGAAGTCGAACACCGCGAGCGCAAGGAATGGTTTGCGAAAATTGCGCAGTGGAAGAAAAAATACCCGCTTACGTATGACAAGAAATCGACGAATATCAAGCCGCAATACGTTATCGAGCAGGTTTGCGAGCTGAGCGGCGACGCGATAGTTACGACCGGCGTCGGGCAGAACCAGATGTGGACGGCGCAGTTTTTCAAGTTCAGGAGACCCAGGCAGTTCATCAGCTCAGGCGGTTTAGGCACGATGGGTTTCGGCCTGCCGGCGGCAATCGGGGCGCAAATCGCAAGACCTGAGGCGACGGTTTTCGATATCGACGGCGACCACAGTTTTAATATGACGCTCACGGAGCTACGAACGGCGGTGCAGTATGAGCTGCCGATTAAGGTTTGTATTCTCAATAACGGGTATATGGGTATGGTCAGGCAGTGGCAGCAGCTTTTCTATAACAGGCGATATTCGAAAAGCTACCTTGCCAACCCGGATTACGCGAAGGTTGCCGAGGCGCTTGGGGCAACAGGGATTACCGTTGACAAGAAAGCCGACGTCCCCAAGGCGATAAAAAAGGCGCTGGGCGAGAAAAAGCCCTGTGTAATTGATTTCAAGGTTGAGCGCGAAGAAAACGTCTGGCCAATGGTAGCGTCGGGTAAGTCCCTTCACGAGATGGATGGATTAGATTTGCTGGAAAGTATGGCATAAGAAAAATTAAAAATTAAAATGTAAAATGCAAAATTAAGGATAAGACCTATGAAGCATATTATTAGTGCGTTGGTTGAGAATAAGCCGGGAGTTCTGGCGCACGTCGCGGGAATGTTCGCCGCAAGGGCGTTTAATATCGACTCATTGGTCGTCGGGCGGACCGAAGACCCGAACCTCAGCAGAATGACTATTGTTGTTATCGGGGACGACCACGTGCTGGAGCAGGTCCGTAAGCAGTTGGCGAAAATCATACCGGTTGTGAAGGTCCAGGATTTCGCGGGGCAGGCGGTTGTTTTGCGAGATCTGATGCTGATAACGATTTCGGCGCCGCCTGAGAAGCGTGCGGAGATTATCGCACTGATTGAGACCTTCAAGGGCAACGTCGTCGATATCGGGCATAAAACGATTATGGTCGAAATCAGCGGGCCGGAAGAGAAAATAGAGTCGTTTATCGAGATGTGCCGGCCTTACGGGATAAAAAACGTCGCGCGGACAGGCACAATCGCTATGCCGAGGCAGGAAAAAAGCGCTGTGCAGGAAGCAACCACGGAATAACTGTTTCACCGCAGAGACCGCAAAGAACGCAGAGAGGTATTGTTTTTTCACCACGAAGGGCACGAAGGTTTCGGCCAGTGATGTGTTCTTGATGAATCCCGTTTTTTAAGCGAGCTTAATCGCGAGCTTCATCTTCGACCACAGGGCTAACTATGTTATCCCTACGGCGAAACGCCGTTACCGGCCGAAACTGCACGAAGGAAGACACGAATCACCCCGGCCAACGAATTGACGGGGTTTTACTACGAACTATGAATAACGGACATTGAACTTTTTTTAATTTGACGCGAAAGACAGAAGGATTTATAGTTAATTAAGTAAATTTCGCCGGATGGATTCGGCTTTTGAAGAAAATGCACCTTTGCTCATTATCTCCGTCCTCTGGCAAATGATTTTGTATATAATAGGAAAATATCTGTCTAACTCTAATTGTTTGGGAGGTAAAAGAGCAATGGAAAATCTCGGTAGCAATGACATTGAAAACGAACCGCAAATATTAGGAAAAAATATTTCGGACTTATCGCTTTGTTATCTTACTTGTCCTCAAGATGCAGCGGGAGCTTATATGGGTGCTTTGATGATTACAGATTTTCGTGCAAGGCCTATTCATTTTTCTTATACCTCTCCTGTACGACCTACGATATATCAAAAAATATTATTTGCCTCAACGTTGAATCCACACGTGAAAATTGATGTTATAGCTCAAAAACTGCTTTCAGGTGTTCCGCGAATACCTGATGTCCTATTTGTTGATGATATTGAAATACTTCCTGCCAGACAAATAATTAAAAAACCAACAGCTTGTTTAAAGAAACGAGATGCTAATCCCGCTAATCTCTCCTTCATTGATTATAAAACTGAATCTAATGAAGACCAAGAGCGCATAGGTCAGGTTATCGCTCATCTCGAAAATCATTTCGATCTTATTGAACCTTTTTTGAGAATGAGACAGGCCATTAAAGAAGCACTTAAGACGCAGGAATCTTAAAGAAAATATTTCCGCCTATGAGATTAGTAGAAAATCAACGAAGAAATATAATTAATAATTATCTTAGCAAACTCAAAGCAGTTAACCAAACGGATAACTTGAGTATTTCCATAAGAACTAATAGTCAAGACACAATAATTGAATTGCCGACTCTTTATGAATGGAAACGCGTCTCGATAAATGCACCTGACATTTTTATCGAACCTATTCCATTTACGCTAAAATCGCCTATTGTCATACCAAAAATTGAAGAGACGGTTAAAATTAGTAATATAGTACCAAATGATTTTAAAATCATAATTCACAGAATTGACTTCATTCCTGATAGGCCTGAACCACGAACATTATTTCCGGGAGTTAAAAGAAGCCCAGCAATATCACCGATAAAGATAACGCCAATAAGACCAATTGAGGTTCCTCCTGAAATTGATAAAAGAAACTTAGAAGAACGGCTCAAATGTATTCTAATGCCGCCGATTCATGAAATTTTATCTGATCCTCAATTGGGATTACCCGAAAAACCTCATGATTATCAAGCCACCGGTATCAAATGGTTATATGATAGAAATAACGCGCTTCTCGCAGATGAAATGGGTTTAGGTAAAACAATGCAAGCTATTATTGCTGCGAGGATTTTATGGAGGCAGGGGATTATAAAGCAAATTTTGGTTATTTGCCCAAAGACGCTTATTTCGAACTGGAAAACGGAGTTTTGTAAATGGTGGCCGCAAGTTGTTCATAATATTACAATAGCTGGGACAGATAGGCAATTTTTTCTAAAATTAGGAATGCCGAATATTATCGTAAAAATAATTAATTATGAGTCGTTGTCGCGAGAACTTGAATGGCTGGGAAATCAGAAATTTTTTCATGATTTGATTATAATTGACGAGGCACAGCGAATAAAAAGTTCAGGTTCAAAAGCATCTCAAGCTGTAAAAGCACTTCAAGCAACGCGAAAATGGGCTCTTACAGGAACACCACTTGAAAACAAAATTGACGATCTTGTATCTATATTTGGATTCGTTGAACCAAATCTCATAGATTACAATGATTTTGAAGAAACCATTCGAAAAAAAATTCGTCCATATATACTTCGGCGTCGCACTGATGAAGTTGACATTGAATTGCCGGAAATAGATGAGCAAGATATTGAAATAGACCTTGAAGAAGAACAATATAATACCTATAAAAAGATGGAAGAGAATGGTGTCGTTGAACTTAACGAAAAGGGCGACAGCATAACTGTAACCCATGTATTTGCGCTAATAAATAAGCTCCGGCAGATTTGCAATTTTTGTCCTGTTAGTGGAAGAAGTGCCAAGCTTGAACAACTCTTAAAGGATATGGAAGAAATAAAAGAGAGTACTCGAAAGGCATTAATATTTTCGCAATTTGTTTCGGAGGACTTTGGTTTAAAACGTATAGCAAAAATACTCGGCAGCGAAGGGTTTAAGAATCTTCAACTTTATGGCGAAATTCCTTCTAATCAACGCGATGCTGTTAAAGAACAGTTCGATAATGACAAAAATATTTCATCAATGCTTTTGAATTTTAAAGTGGGCGGTGTAGGTTTAAATTTGCAATCTGCCAATTATGTTTATCTTTTTGATAGATGGTGGAATCCTGCCGTAGAAGATCAGGCAATCAAAAGAGTTCATCGCATTGGCCAAAAACAAAAAGTTATTGCCCGCAAATTCTATTGCAAAAATACCATAGAGGAAAGAATATTAATAATATTGGCAAAAAAACGTAGAGAATTTAGACGAATCATCGATGAAAACCGTCCTGCCGAAAATATGGGGCTTACAGAAGAAGAAATATTTTCCCTGTTTAATATAAAAGTTCGGCCACGTAAATATCCTCATAAAAAAGAAACAGGTGAGTTAATACAATTCAATCTTGATTCAATGTCTCCTTCAGAATTTGAAGTTTTAGTTGCCGAGGTATATGAAAAGCAAGGATATAAAATAACAATAACTGCGGGTAGTCATGATCGTGGTATTGATATTATTGCGGAAAAATATGTTGGTCAAGCACGTGAAAAAGTTGTTATTCAATGTAAACATCAAAAATCTGTTGTGGGCAGACCAATTTTACAGCAGCTTTGGGGCGTAGTTTCAGATGACCATAGCATAACAAGAGGCGATTTACTAACAAGTTCCAATTTTTCCTCCGAAGCGAAAGATTTTGCTAAAAATAAGAGATTAACAATTATTGATCGTAATGATCTTGATGCTCTGGCTCTTGAATATAAGGTTGCTATTTTAAAATGATACGCAATCCTTCTGCCTTAATCTGGCATAAAAGAGAAAAGAACCCCCCGATAAAGTCGGGGGGCTAACCATTAAGAACCCCCAAACCCAAAAGCGGGTTTGGGGGCTAAGCAGGCGAGTAAAAGATGTGTTTAGGGAGTTCAGGGAGGGCGGGTTTGTGGGGGAAGTTTAATCTGGCGTGTTTGCCGTAGAATTTTGCTGCGGCCTTATCGTAAGCGTGAGCGGCGTCAATTTCTTTGTCAAAATAACCAAGATGTATTCTTTTTTTATTATGGTCGATGTGCGAGGACCATTTTTGGAATCTTGAGTGAAAAGAGACGCCGACGAAGCGAGACGAGGTATTTTTTCTTTTGATTATATTCTGCCGGTTTTGGGACTGTGTGGCCTTGCGGAGGTTTGGGGTGCGGTTATCGAGGGGAATATTATTCAAGTGGTCAATGAGAAAGTTGAGCGGGTTACCCATAATTTCCCTGTGTAAAGAGCGGAGGCGAGTTTTGCCGGGGCCGACAATAACATCCCTGACGGCATACATTTTTTTATCGTTACCCCGAATGTGCCACTTAAAACGGCCGAAGCGGTAATAATCATCGGGGTCAACAACCGTATAGAAACCGTGGCCTAAATAAATCCT
>JBELAA010000128.1:0-9120 GCA_049509315.1 Sedimentisphaerales bacterium
CAAAAGCTGAATTTCCCGCTGTCAAACGTCAGGTATGAAATCATTCTTTTGCCTGTCTTGTTCAATGCCCGTATTTCGAAGCGGTTGCCTGTGCCCGTAATATACAGGGCTGGTTTGGCTGTGCCGAAACTCAGTGCCGAGCTTCCCGCGAGGTATTCACGCGATTCCAGCAGACAGCAGTTTTTCGACCTCCCGTAGTCGCTGATTTTGGCGAAAAAGTCCATCGGGTCGGCTATATCGAGCCGTTTGACAATGGGTATTATCTCACCCGGCTTTGCGTTTTGTATTATCTGCCTGTAATCATCCATACGGTTTTTCCCTTAGTGCTTTATGTTTATCTGTGTCCCGTTCAAATTACAATAAAAAAAAGCGGCCTGTTGTTTTAATCCAACAGGCCGCGTTCATTACCTTTTATTTTTTTATCTTTTAATGCAGATTTCCCGCCTGCCCGTCGGATTGTCCAACAGGCCGCCACCACATATTGACTTTTTTGCGGTTAATCTGCTTCATAATTATTCCATTCTACCACATCCTGCCGTTTTTGTCAATACCAAATTTGAAAAATTTTGGGAGGTGCGACGTGTATTTCACGAAAGTGCGATTGTTAAGCTGTTGCGACGGTTTCTTCTATTTTTCTGATGACTTCAGATGCGTCGTTTGGCTGGGAAACGTAGCCGTCAAAGCCCTTTTGCAGAAGGGCGGTCGCCTCGCTTGGCGTAAGGTGATTGGCAAGGGCGATGATTTTGATGGTTCTCAGCTCTTCGTCTGCCCTGATATTTTTGCAGATTTCCGAGGCGTCGATGTCTTTCGAGAGCAGGTTTACCAGCAGGACGTGGGGCGCGAATTTTTGAAGGACTGTCCCGGTTTCGAAGCTGGTTTTGACAACCCTGATTTCAAAGTCCGATTTTGCCTTGAGTGATTCAACCAGTCCGTCTTTTGCATAGCCGTTGTTATCCACGATAACGACCCGCATTCTGCCCGCCGGCAGATTGGGCAGGGGCATATTATGTTGTTTCATAAATCGAAGAAGCTCGTTTAGGGGGATTCGGCGGTCTTTGCTGCCGGGGATGCGATAGCCCTTCAACTGGCCGCTGTCGAACCATTTTGAAACGGTTCGCGGTGCGACGTTGCAAATTTTCGCAACGTCTCCGGTTGTCAGGACATTTTTACCTTTTGCCATTTTTATAGTTCCTTCGCTGAATAATTCGCTCATTTAATCGACCTTAAAACACACCTTGTTTAGCAATTTGTCGTTTATTCAGGTTGTGAGCTTTGTATCAAGTATTATGATTATTACTACGTCCGATAAGTCAGAGCGGTTCCCTTCTTAAAAAACAATTGATTATTGCTGGCCGGTTGTCGATAATCGCTGATTATGCGCATATATCTTTCAAGGCCGGACATTACTGAGAAGGAAATTCAGGCGGTTACCGACGTGCTGCGAAGCCCCGACCTTTCGTTAGGGCCTAAGCTGCCTGAGTTTGAACGTGATTTTGCGAAATATATCGGCGTTAAGCGGGCGGTCGCCGTCAATAGCGGGACAAGCGCCCTGTATCTGTGTTTACTCTCACTGGGAATCGGGCCCGGCGACCCGCTTCGCCCGCGAAGCGAGGCGAGCGAGGTAATCACGACGCCTTTTACTTTTATCGCGACGTCCAACGTTGTGATAATGACGGGGGCAAAGCCGGTGTTTGTCGATATTGACCCGGTTAGTATGAATATAGACGCCAATTTGATTGAGAGGAAAATCACAAAAAAAACAAAAGCGATTATGCCCGTCGAGGTTTTCGGTAATCCCGCCGGCTTCGATAAAATTTGCAAAATTGCCGATAAGCACAATCTGCTCGTTCTTGAGGACAGTTGCGAGGCGCTGGGTTCATCTCTCAACGGCCAAAAGGCCGGAACCTTCGGCAAAATGAGCACTTTCGCTTTTTATCCCAATAAGCAAATCACCACCGGCGAAGGCGGGATGGTTCTCACTGATGACGATGACCTTGCTGATATGTGCGTTTCGCTTCGCAATCAGGGCCGCGGCAAAACCGGCGGGTGGCTCAGCCACGAGCGGCTGGGTTATAATTATAGGTTGAGTGATATAAATTGCGTGCTCGGTCTTGTGCAGCTTTCGAGAATCGAGGAAATCAGCCGCAAACGCAAGCAGGTTGCTAAGTGGTATCAGGAAAATCTCGCAGGCGACGACAGGTTTGTCGTTCCGACAGAACCCGCGGGCTGTGATATCAACTGGTTTGTATTTGTAATCCGTCTAACCGAGCGGTTCACACGCCAGAACCGTGAAAAGGTTTTGCAGACGATGCGGGACGCTGGTATCCAGGTTAGCAATTATTTTACGCCCGTTCATTTGCAGCAGTTTATGGTCGAGAAGTTCGGCTTCAAACCGGGCGATTTCCCCGTAACTGAATCAATCGCCGACAGGACGATTGCGCTGCCTTACTACAACAATCTCACTAAAGCCGAGATTGCCATCGTTTGCGACGAGCTTCGCAAAGCCGTTGGTCAGCTTTAAATTGTAGGGTGGGCTATGCCCACCTTTAATTGGTGTGCACCCCGTGGAATCCGAAGGATTCCCGGGACATAGTCCTGGAAATTCCAAAGGAATTTCTCAGGGCAGCACACCCTACCGGTCGGGTATTTGGTCCGACGGCGTATCCTTTTTTTGGAGCACAGGTTATTTAGGCATCTGGTCGGCGGATAATTCTCGCACGGTCAGGTCTGCATAAATGACGCGGTAGTTCTCGCTGCCCGCCGGTCGATACCAGAATATCGGCGTATCGGGGGTGTTGATTTTCACGCCATTACCAGCGTATCGCCAATCTTGCTGGTGGACAACAAAAAGCCCCGCCCGGAACATCATCTGCGGGTCAACGTTTTTCCATAATTCTCCTTTGAGCTTGCCCTGTTGCGCCATATCCATAACAACCTTTGCCATCTCAGAACCTGCCACAATCGGGGGAAACGTCTCATCGATATTGGCGCCGGCCCACCATCGCAGCCAGTTAATGAATGTCTCTTCGGTCTCGTCTGAACCATTGCTCTTAAGCTCAATGCCGAACGATTTAAATCCCGCCGGCGGCGTCAAGCTGAACAGCGAATCGTTCAGTTCAATGTTGAACTTGATGTTCTTGATTATCCGGTTCATCCCGGGTGCGCTTGCATATTTCTGCTCCACCTGCACAAGGTCGCCGGTCTTTGCGTCAATCCATACGTTTGTGGTGAGGTCGCCCTGTATAACTTTGTAGCCGTCGCAGTCGATGCCATCTATTTCCTTTTCACCGAGGTCTTCATCTGCCTTTGCCGGCAGGTTCTTCAACGCTTCAATAGAAGCTAAAGGACCCGTCGAACCGGTTTTATTTAGGCTGTTTAAATCGCCGAGGGTGTAGTTGCCCTGCGGCACTATTGATATCATTTTGCCGCTTGAGAAATCAACAATCGCGACGTAACCATCAACGGTTGTTGTCCGCAGATGTCCCGGCTCTTTGTATGCGATGTCAGTTTTTATGGTTTCGCCATTTCCCTGATTTGACTGTGTGATAAGCGTAAAAACAACAGTCCGGGCATTTCGAAGTCCTTCGACTACGTGGGCATAAGCTTTTGTCCCGGTCAGGAATTGAATCGACACTATGCCTGCGACAGCAAGGATGGCTGCCGCCGCTGCAAATTTTGTGATTCTACTTTTCATAATAGTTCTCCAGATATCCGGCTTCTCGAAAGTCGGTTGTGCTCTTGTTTGCCAGTGCGCCTTCAATGCGTCGGTTAATATTTTTTCACGCAATTCGGCGCCGGCTGAAAAATTCATTTTCTTTAACGCACTTTCTATATTTTCTGCCGGTCTCATTTTTGCACCTCTTCATTCAACATTGACCGCAGTTTGTCTAATCCGTATCGGAAACGACCCTGAACGGTGTTGATTGACTCGCCCTGCAGGGCCGCTATTTCCCTGAATTTCATCCCGCCTTTCAAATGCAGGATTATTGTTTCTCGCTGCTCATCCGGCAGTTCGGCGATAGCTCTGTTCAGTTGATGCGATGTTTCATTGCCTGTCACTAAATGTTCAGGGCAGTCCGATTCAGAGCCAATCAGAGTATCTTCCTTTAATTCGTCTGGCTGGCGTCTCGTTTTGCGAGAATTGTCCCGTGCCTGATTCACTACGCAGGTTGTCAAATAGCTTTTAAGGTTTCCCCGCTGGTTAAAATCTTTCCAGGAGGCGGCAAATCGAACAAAAACATCGTGCACAATGTCCTGGGCGGTATTGAAATCGTTTGACAGGCACACCGCCAAAGTCAGCAGATAGTCGAGATACTTCTCGTAAATCCGGCACAATGCCTCTTTACTGCCCTGTCTGAACCGCCATTTCAAAATTTCGTCTTCTATCATCTGGTTCCAGTTGAAAACCTTTTTAACGAGCGCCGTTCACTAATAACACGATTGCACCCTGTGTTTTAGTATAGGCAAAATTACATTTTTAGGAAGCGCATAAAAAAACGCCGTCTCTTGAGAGGAGAGATAGAGACGGCGTGTCGTTGAGTTAAACTGCTTATTTCGGCAATTGGTCTGCTGTTAATTCCTGCACAGTCAGGTCGGCGTAAATAACCCGGTATTTCTCACTGCCGGCTGGCTTATACCAGAATATCGGCGTATTGGGTGTGTTGATTTTCACGCCGTTTCCTGCATACCGCCAGTTGCTGTCTTTCGGCAGTTTAGACGTGAAAAGCAGCGCCTGGAACATTAGTTGCGGGTCAGCATTATTCCATGATTCCCCTTTAAGCTTTCCTTGTCGCCCCATTTCCGTGGTAATTTTGGCTATCTGTGGTCCAATCACAACCGGCGGGAACGTCTCATCGACGTTGGCGCCTGCCCACCACCGCAGCCAGTTTACAAATGTTTCTTCTGTTTCGCCGGAACCATCGCTTTTAAGCTCAACATTATTGTGTGCCTTTAAACCGGCAGGCGGCGTCAAACTGAATAGTGTTTCATCAAGCTCGACATCGAATTTAATATTTTTGATTATCTTGTTCATTCCGGGGGCGCTTGCGTATTTCTGCTCTACCTGCACAAGGTCACCGGTCTTTGCATCAATCCAGACGTTTGTGGTGAGGTCGCCCTGTGTAACCTTGTAGCCGTCGCACTCGATGCCGTCGATTTCGCGGGCGCCGAGTTTCTCGTCGGCTTTTTCAGGCAGGTTTTTCATCGCCTCTATAGAATCCAAGGGTCCTGATGAACCTCTTTTTTGTAAACTGTTTAAGTCGGCGAGGGTATAACCGAGTTGCGGCACGATTGATATCATTTTGCCGGTTGTGAAATCTGCTACACAGACGTAACCGTCAACGGTGCTCGTTCGCAGATACCCCGGCTCCTTGTAGGCAAAGTCGGTCTTAATAGTTTCACCGTTGCCCTGATTATCCTGCGTTACCTGTGTAAAAACAACCGTCCGGGCTTTTTTAATCATCTCAACGACCTGTGCGTATGCCTTTGTCCCGGTTACTAATTGAACCGACACTATGCCTGCGATGGCCAGAACAGCGGCAACTGCTGCGAATTTTGTAATTCTGCTTTGCATAATTGTTCTCCAAATCCCGATTTGGGATTGTCTTTCCTGCTGCCACTGGTGTCCTGCAAAAGCGGCCAGGAGCTGCTGCTGAAGCTTTTCGCGATGACGATAATCGGGTTTGTCGTCAAGATTCACTTTTTTTACAAGCTCTTCGAATTGTCTTTCATCGTGATTCATATTTTTTCCTCCTGCCCGTTAATCCGGGCTGAAGAGATATGCTTTCGCAGCTTGGCTAAGGCCCGCGATAACTGACTGCGGGCCGTTGCGGCGCTTATGCCGAACACCTCGGCAATTTCTTCAGTTTTGAGGTTTTCAAAAAAACGCATTGTAACGATGGCCTGTTCCTTCGGCTTGAGCGTGAGCATCACTTTCTTTACGATGACATGGTTGTATTGCAGTTCATCGGCAGGGGGGCAATCACCAGCGTTCTCGCTCGGTTGTTGCCGAATCCAGGCCAAAATCGTGTTTCGCCTGGTGGTTTTTCTCAGGTGCTCATTTACGGCATTTGTTGCGATTCTGTAAAGCCAGTTGCGGAACTGCCGCTCGCCGCCTTCGAATTTCTCGAAACCCTGCACCATACTGAGAAAAACCTGCGATGTAACGTCTTCCGCCGCGTGCCTGTCAAAAAGCCGGTGCACGCAGTATCCGAACACCGCGTCATAATGCCGCAGGTACAATCGCGTAAATACCCCGGGGTCGCTTTTGGCCTGCGTCATCAGGTCTGGGTCGAATTCGAAGCCGCTAAGTTCGCTCACGTCCAATTTCCTGTTCAAACCGGTTTGTAAAGGGTTAGCCATCATCACTATTATAAATGCGCGACAGCCGAAATCGCGGCAGTAAAATTTGGCCGGTATCGTATATCTGGTTCGTAACTTATTATAATGGCGTTGGTTATGGCGTTGTTACGATATTGATTATTTTTGCGTCAGCGATTCTGGTCTTTACAATTTCGCCGGCTAAATTGACCCATTTCTTACAGCCGTCTAAAATGATGCTGTCGCTGCTTGCGACAATCGAATCACTTTTAATAAGAATGGCGTCGGGGCTTGTAACAAGCTCGATTTGCCATTGCCAGTTATTCTTTTCAGCGATTTCGCGGATGAGTGTTTTTAGTCGGCCGCTGTTTGAAACGGGGCTGTCCAATAACCACAAAACCCTGGTTATGCCGGCCTGTTGCAAAAAATTACCAATTAACTCGATTGCTGGAATTGTCTCAGTAACCTTGCGATAAGTTCCGTGAATGCTCGCTAAATCACGGCAGCAGCCGTCGCGTCCGAGGAAAATCAGCCCGCCGCTCATTGCGGCCTCGATTGTTATCAACAGGTTATAGCCGTCAATGGCAATCGATTGGCCAGCGACTGAGCTGATATCGATTTGCCGGCTTTTACGATTAGCGAGATTCTGGTCTGAGCAGGAGCATCGCATCACGGCTAATCGCTGCCTTTGGGTGAGTCCGAACCTGTCGCCGACAAGTTTCAATGCGCTTGTTTCGGCGTAACCTTTGGTTAATAATAGCGAATAATCAGCGACCGCGAGGCGCAGGCCGGGTGTTTTCTGCGGCGCAAATAATTCCGCGTCTGCCGGATTCGGCCCTCTGTGGTTTCGAGTATCTGGCATAATTCGTATCCAAACCGGTGTTTAATATATCAGACCTTTCCGGCGACAACAATCTGATTTCAAAAGCAGGACAAAGAAGCGATAATGGTAATATGAACATACCTATGGAAAAAAAGGTTTGTATAATCGGCGCAGGGCCTGCCGGCTTGATGTCGGCTATTTTCGCGGCGCAGGCGGGTGCGAAAGTAATCTTAATCGAAAAAAATCCGGAAGCCGGCAAAAAGCTGCTTTTAACCGGCGGCGGAAGGTGCAATCTCACTCATACAGGCGAAATCGAGGATTTTGTAAAAATCTACGGCAAAGCGGGGCGGTTCCTGAGGCATAGTTTATATGAGCTTTCGCCCGATGATACGCGGGAGTTTTTCACACAATTGGGCTTGGCAACAAAGGTTGATGAGGCCGGATGCGTTTTTCCGGTAAGTGAAAAAGCGTCCGATGTTCGGGATGTTCTTATCCGCCAATGTCAGGAGATGAATGTGCAATTTATATTTAGTAGGGGGGTTGATAAGATAACTCAAAACTCAAAACTTAAAACTCAAAACTGCCAATTTACTGTTTCTATGGGTAAGGAGATTATATTTGCTGATAAGATTATTATTGCAACAGGTGGACTCAGTTTTCCCCAAACCGGCTCGACGGGCGATGGCTACAAGCTGGCAAAATCCCTCGGCCATACAATCATCGAACCAAGACCCGCTCTTGTGCCGTTGCTCACGGAAGAAAAATGGACGCTCGACTTGGCGGGCACGTCTCTGGCACGTGTTAAAATATCAACTGTGATTGATAATAAAAAGGTAAGCGTTGAAGGTCCGATGATTTTTACGCACGATGGCATAGGCGGGCCTGCTGTTCTTGACTTGAGCAGGTTATTAGCCGATTACCTGTCCGCCATCGGCTCTGCCGATAGCGAGACCTCGCCCGCCGCTGTGCGGCGAGGCGGGCCCGCGCAAAAACCAATCCAAATCCTGCTCGATATTGTCCCCGCGATGAACGAGGAAAAGCTCGAGCAATACCTGCTCGGTCAGCTTTCGCAATATTCCCGCAAAATCATCATCAACGTTCTTTTCGATCTCATCCCCAAAAAATTGGCGGGGTTTCTTTGCAGATGGGCGCTCATCGCCGAAACTAAGGGATACCAGTTCAAAAAAGAGCAGCGAAGGCAAATAATCCAATTACTGAAGAAACTGCCTTTGTCAATTACAGCAGCAAGACCGATTGAGGAAGCAGTTATTACACGGGGTGGCGTGGCAATAGGTGAGATTGATTCCAAGACAATGCAGTCCAAAATTTGTCCCGGCCTGTTCTTTGCCGGCGAGGTCCTCGACGCCGACGGCCCCTGCGGCGGCTACAGTTTGCAAATCTGCTGGTCAACAGGCGCTCTCGCAGGTAAAATGTGTCAAAAATAAATATTAAGAACACAGGAGAAACGTTATGAAACGGGATATTATTTTAAAAATCATTGCCTTGTGCGGTATTTTATTGATGCAAAACTCCTGCACGCAGGTCGCATTAACGGGTCGAAAGCAGCTCAATTTTGTTCCCGACTCGATGATGAATACGATGAGTTTGCAGTCCTATAAGGAATTCCTGTCTACAAACAAACTCAGTAATAACGCCCAGCAAACGCAAATGGTTAAAAACGTAGGTGTAAGAATTCAAAAGGCCGTCGAGAAATACTGCGCAGAGAATAACCTTTCGTCCCGGATAAAGAGCTACCAGTGGGAGTTCAATCTCGTCGAAGACCCCAATGTAAACGCGTGGTGTATGCCCGGCGGCAAGGTCGTGGTCTATACCGGCCTGATGCCTGTCGCACAGAATGAAGCGGGGCTGGCGGTGGTTATGGGCCACGAAATTGCGCACGCAATCGCCAGGCACGGCTCGGAACGGATGTCGCAGGGATTGCTCGTTGAGTTTGGTGGAATGGCGTTGTCCGAGGCGCT
>JBELAA010000129.1:0-6560 GCA_049509315.1 Sedimentisphaerales bacterium
ATCCTCTGGCAAATCCTTACGCTGCTGGGCGCCAACGTCGATTACTACATCCCGCACAGAATCGACGAGGGCTATGGCCTCAATCCCGAAGCCGTCGAGTCAATCGCCAAATCCGGCACTCAGCTTCTCATCACCGTTGATTGCGGCATAACCGCTTACCCCGCCGCCGAGCTGGCCAAGAAACTCGGTCTCGATTTGATTATCACCGACCATCACCGCTTCGCCGATTCATCCGGCCCGCCCAGAGCGGAGTCGAGGGGGCTTCCTCCCGCGCACACAATCGTTCACCCCGCACTTGATAAATCCTATCCCAATCCCGATTCCGCCGGCTCACTTGTCGCCTTCAAACTCGGCTGGGCCGTCGCCGACCTTTTCAAATCAGGCCCCAAACTCAGCCCCCAAATCCGCGACTTTATGCTCAATGCCACGTCGCTGGCCGCTATGGGCACCATCGCCGACGTTATGGAGCTTCGCGGCGAAAACCGGACGCTCACTACATACGGCCTCAGCTTGCTCTCGGACCCACGTCTGCCCGGCCTTCGCGCACTCATCGATTCGGCTGAACTGACAGGCAAGGGCCTCGACAGCTTTCACATCGGCTTTCGCCTCGCGCCAACGCTCAACGCCGCAGGCAGAATCGGCCACGCCCGCTTGGCAGTGGAATTACTAACTTCCACAAATCAGTCCCACGCCAACGAAATTGCCGAATACCTCAAGACCCAGAACGCCCAGCGCCAGCGATTCGAACGCAAAATTTTCACCCACGCCTGCCAGCTAATCGCCCAGCAGGGTCTCGACAAACCAGAACGCAGAACCATCGTCCTGGCAGACCCCTCCTGGCACAGCGGCGTCGTCGGTATCGTCGCATCGCGTATAGTCGATAAGTTCTTCCGCCCCGTGATTATCATCAACTCCGGCTCAACACCCGCCCAGGGTTCCGCTCGCTCAGTCCCCGGTTTCGACGTCCTGGCCGGCATCACCGCCTGCTGCGAACACCTCGTCGCCTTCGGCGGGCACAAAATGGCCGCCGGCGTTACCGTCCATCCCGAAAATATCCAAAAATTCGCCGACGCCCTCGAGGACTACGCCCAATCCCACCTCAACGAGGAGCAATGTACCCCAAAATTACACATCGACGCTCTGGCTGCTCTCTCCTCGTTCAACCTCGATTCCGTCAGCGAATTACGCCTGCTTGGTCCCTTCGGCCACGGTAATCCCGAACCCCTTTTCGCCACCAAAGGCGTATCGCTCTGCGCCAACCCCCGCAGGGTCGGAACCAACGCCGACCACCTTCAGCTTGCCGTAACCGACCACACAAACTCGATTCGCTGTATTGCCTTTCGCCTCGGCCATCTCGAAAAAAAGCTCCTCGAACGCGACACCTTCGACATCGCCTACCACGCCTCAATCGATTCTTTCAACGGCAATTCTTCCGTTCAGTTAGTTATTGATGATATCCGGTTCGATTAACCTGATTATGATTTTTACGTTTTTACATTACGCTATTATAAAACTATGACCTTCGATGAAATGCTGAAACTGGTTCGCTCACCCGACGCCCCATTATTGTGCGACGATTCCCGCCTCGTCAAACCCGGCTGTATTTTCGTCGCCGTCAGGGGTCCCAATTTCGACGGCCACAATTTCATCCCCCAGGTAATCGCCTGCGGCGCCAAATACATCGTTCTCCAAAATCCGGTAAGCCCCCAGGTTTATCCTGGGGGTTCTTATGCCATCCCCGTTCCCGATTCCTCGCTCGCCCTTGCCCGGCTCGCGCAGGCAGCCAACGGCGACCCCGCCCGCAAACTTACCAACCTGGCCGTAACCGGCACCAAGGGCAAAACCACCGTAACATTTCTCGTGCGCTCCTGCTTCCAGGCAGCCGACCAGAAATGCGGCCTTATCGGCACCGTTGTTTACGACACGGGTCTGACAGTAACAGACGCGCCGCTGACCACCCCCGACTGCCTCACAATAGCCCAAAAGCAATCCCAAATGGTAAAGGCCGGCGCAAAATTTATGATTATCGAGGCAAGCTCACACGCCCTCGACCAGAATCGCCTCGCCGCCATCGACTTCAAAGCCGCCGCCTTCACCAACCTCACCGGCGACCACCTCGACTACCATAAAACCACTGAAAACTACCTTGCCGCAAAAACAAAACTTTTCGAAAAGCTCTCCCCCGATTCCGTAGCCATCCTCAACAAGCAATCCCCTTATTCCAAACAAGTCGCCGGCCGCACCAGGGCCCGCATCCTCTGGTTCGCCGTCGATAACGCGACCGACCTTTGGGCCTCCGTCGAGTCAATCGACGCCACAGGCACAACATTTATGCTTTATTACCGCGACGAGAACATCCGCATCAAAACACCTTTACTCGGCCGCTATAACGTCGCCAATCATTTGGCTGCTGCCGGCCTTTGCCTGGCCGCGGGCCTTGACCTCAACGCAATCGCCAGCGGCCTCGCTTCTCTCAACGCCATTCCCGGCCGGCTTGAGAACATCGACGCTGATGCGTCTTTCACTGTCCTTGTCGATTATGCCCACACAGATGACGCCCTTGACAACGTTTTATCAACGCTCAAGCCCCTGTGCAAAGGCCGGCTCATCGTCCTTTTCGGCTGCGGCGGCGACAGGGACAAAACCAAACGACCACGTATGGCAAAAGCCGTCGAAAAATACGCTGATGCCATAATCGTTACCAGCGACAACCCCCGCACCGAAAACCCGGACGTTATAATAAGTGAAATCGTCGCCGGCTTCGTCAACCCCGCCTCCCCCAGAATCAAAATCGAGCAAGACAGGCGCAAGGCCATTGCTCTGGCTATCGAATCCGCGCGTAAAAACGACGTCGTCCTCCTCGCAGGCAAAGGCCACGAAAACTACCAGATAATCGGAAAAGAAAAATTTCCCTTCTCAGACAAACAAATCGCCCTCGATTTGCTTAAAAAGCGTAAAGATTAGACCCAATACCGGCAGCCGTCGTTCATTATTCCTGGTAACGGCAACTGAATTATCAAAATGATTTTGTAGTTTTTTAAGAAAAGTTCATTATAATTATTTTATGGAATATGAACGTATCATATTTAGCGGCCATGCAGTTCGCCAGATGTTTAGTCGTGGCATTGCGAAAAATGACGTTTTAGCCATTATCGAGCATGGTCAGATTATTATTGAATATCCTCACGATAAACCGTATCCGAGCCGGTTAATGCTTGGTTTTATGAAAGATGTTCCTGTGCATGTTGTTTTTGCGATTGACAAAGAGCAGCGAACAGGAATCGTCATAACGGCATATATTCCAGACCCGCATTTGTGGTCCGAGAATTTTAAATCAAGGAGAAACAAATGAAATGCGTCATTTGCAAACAAGGCCAAACTGAAAAAGGCGTAACCAGCGTTATTTTGGAACGCGGACGCACAACCGTAATTATTAAAGACGTGCCCGCGGAGATTTGTGAAAACTGCGGTGAATACTACCTGAGCCAGGAAGTGACCGACAAAATCCAAACACTTGCCGAACAGGCCGTTCGCCAGGGCGCGGAAATCGAAGTCCTGCGATACGCTGCATAAGCTGATTTGGCGGAATATTTGTTTTTGTTGGATTAATCACTGCCATATTGTGCTATCCCTTTATGGAAAAATTATTAATAACTGAACTGGCTGGGATTCTAAACGCCAGGATTATTGGTTCGCCTGATGGCCAGCAAACCTGCTCGGCGGTCAACATCGATTCCCGAACAGTTAAACCTGGCGATTGTTTTTTTGCGATACCCGGCGATAATTACGATGGCCACAACTTTTTGGCCGACGCATTCGCAAAAGGCGCATCCTGTGCCGTCGTTAGCAAAGCCGATTCAATCAACAATCAGCAGTCAGCAATCAGCAATAAAGTTATTCTCAAGGTCGATGACACCATTAAGGCGCTGGGCCTTATTGCGGCCTGGTTCCGCAAAAACTGTAATTTCAAAGTCGTCGCAATCACCGGCTCGGTCGGCAAAACCACCACCCGCCAAATTCTTTACCACGTCCTTTCCCGCCGTTTCAAAACCCATCAGCCCGTCAAAAACTTCAACAACCACATCGGCCTGCCCCTCACGTTATTAGCAGCGCCGGCTGACTGCCAAATCGCCGTCGTCGAACTTGGCTCAAATCACCCCGGCGAAATCGAATATCTCACAAAAATCGCCTCCCCCGATATCGCGCTGGTAACCACCGTCGCCCCCGCCCACCTCGAGGGTTTCGGCGACCTCGAAACACTCACAAATGAAAAACTCTCAATCTCAAAAGGTCTCGACAGCAAAGGCGCCCTTATTCTCAACGGCGACTGCCCCGGCCTTGTCAATCTGGCAAAAAAACAAAACAAGAAATTCCTCACCTTCGGCTCAAGCCCCGATTGCGACTACCGCCTCGAAAATTTTCGCTCCGACGGTCTTTCTTCCAAATTTGAAATCTCAAATACTGAAATCTACCTTCCCCTCCCCGGCCTCGGCAACGCTTACAACGCCCTTGCTGCCTGGGCCGTCGCCGACCAGTTCAAAATTACCCCCGCCGACTTCGCCGACGCTCTCAAAACCATTCCCCCCGTTTCGATGCGGACCGAAATCCTGAATGTCGGCTCATCCGCCATCGGGTCTGCCGCTGGCGAGACCTCGCCAAAAGGCGGGCTCACTGTCATAAACGATTGCTACAACGCAAATCCCGCCTCGATGAAAAACGCCCTCGATATTCTCACCACACTTGCAAAAAACAGTAACCGCCGGGGAGCTTGCCACGGCGAAGCGCAGCGAAGACGGGTTTTCGTATGCGGCGATATGGCCGAGCTTGGCAGTCAAACCGAAAAATTACATATCGAGCTTGGCAAACAAATCGCCGAATCGAGCGTCTCGCTTCTGCTCACTGTCGGCCATCTCGCCCTCCTCGCCGCCGATACGGCTAAAAATGAATCATCCACACTCAAAACGCACAGTTTCGTCCGTGTCGAGCAGCTTTGCGATAACCTCCCCAAACTTATCAGTGATTCCGATATAATCCTCGTCAAGGGCTCCCGCGTCAACAAGCTCGAGTTGGCCGTCGAAAAACTCAAAACAATCTTCTCGTAGCGCAGTTTACCCGCCGGAGGCGAATTTCATATTCAGGATTTCGATATTCGGATTTTGAACTACTTGATATTTTCCGTCACGAGGTCGCCGACCTGATTAGTCGAGTAGCCCATTTTTCCTGCCGCAAGGGATTTCAGCTTATTGGCCGTGATGAATTTCACCGAGTCCTCGATTGCCGCCGACGCTTTCTGCTCGCCTAATGTTTCAAGCATCATTGCGCCTGCGCAAATCGCCGCCAAAGGATTGATTACGCCTTTACCCGTGTATTTCGGGGCGCTTCCGCCTATCGGCTCAAACATACTGACGCCCTCGGGATTGATATTGCCGCCCGCGGCGATACCCATACCGCCCTGAATCATCGCGCCCAAATCGGTTATGATGTCGCCGAACAAATTGCCCGTAACAATCACGTCGAACCATTCCGGATTTTTCACAAACCACATACACGTCGCGTCAACGTGATAGTATTCCCGCTTTATATCGGGGTAACTCTTTTGCCCCATCTCGTGAAACGCCCGCTCCCACAAATCGTAAATGAACGTCAGGACGTTGGTCTTGCCGCAAAGCGCTAAGGTATTGTTCTCACCTTTGCCGCGTGCTTTCTTGCCGTTTTTCTTGGCGTATTCGAAGGCGTATTTCAAGCACCTGTCAACCTGGAACCGCGAGTAAACCGCCGACTGCACCGCGACCTCGTGAGGCGTTCCCTTCATCGTAATACCGCCCGTGCCGGTATATGCGTCGCCTGAGTTTTCCCGCACAACTACAAAATCAATCTGCTCCGGCCCCTTGCCCTTTATAGGCGTCTCAACGCCGGGATACAGCCGGACAGGCCGCAAATTGATATACTGGTCAAGCTCGAACCGCATCTTAAGTAAGATTCCTTTTTCCAATATGCCGGGTTTAACGTCCGGGTGACCGATTGCGCCAAGTAATATCGAATCGAATTTGCGCAGCTCCGCCACCGCGCTATCCGGCAGTGTCTCGCCTGTTCTCTTGTATCTTTCCCCGCCGAAATCAAAATGCGTCAGAGCCAGCTTGAAGCCGAATTTCCCCGCCGCCGTATTGATAACCTTCACCGCTTCCGCTGTTACTTCCGGCCCCGTCCCGTCGCCCGGCACTACCGCTATCTTATAACTCTTGCTGTTCTTTGCCACGTCTTGTTCTCCTGAAAAATTTTTAATTTTCGTAGTGCCGGTTTTCCGGCACGTAGACCCCGCGGCCGCCTGAATTTTGCGTAATCTTATGAAGCCTCGTGAAATCTGGAAGATTTCCGAGACCTCAGTCCCGGGAATTCTACGAATTCCACGGGGCAAAATTCTTGCGGGGTTTTTATCTCATAAATTTCAACCTGAAGCGCAACACATAGGTTTGCCCCAGAAGACCTCTGTCGGGGTCCGATAGTTTAAACATTTCCGCGGTCGATTATTCAACATCTTTATTACTCTATCAACTTGGGCC
>JBELAA010000013.1:0-19129 GCA_049509315.1 Sedimentisphaerales bacterium
TTATTCTCGCAGTTTTCTTGTTTTGAATTTCCTTTTTTTAGTAATTTGGAATTTGTTTAGAATTTAGAATTTAGGATTTGGAATTTTCGCTCGCCACAAAGCGTAATCCTCAATGACCGCTTTCCCCCAATACCCATACCACGCGTAACCGTTTCGCCGCTCCGCCTCGATTTCCGAAAGCCGGTATTTTTTAACGCCGTCCCGCCCCGCAAAAATCGGCCTGTTTGTCTCAATCTCATAAAACCTCGCCCACATCGCCGGTGCGTTTGCATCCTCGCTCATTTTCTTGTCGCCCTCTACCGTAACTTCGCGGATACCCTTAATCTTAGCTGTCTCGAACCACCGCACGCCTCCCTCGATTGTCTCCACGACGGCTGGCGACGGCTCTTTAATACTCATCAATAATTTCAAAATCCCCGCACTTTCACCGCCGCTTAGCGACACAAGCTCGAAACTTCGCCCCGGCCGCGGACTATAATCATTCTCATCGTGCTGTGCGCACCAAACGGTCAATTTGCCGCTTACCCGAACCTGGCATTTCAAAATGCAGTCAATCCCCCGCGCAAATGCCGCTCTTCCCGCTGCCTGCCGCTGCTTATCGACAAAATGGTAATCAGGCAAATTGCTGAAATCTCTCAGCACCCACATCACGTTGACCATAGCGTTGTCGTTGAAGGTGATGCGCCTCGTGTAATCTTTCTTCGCCGGCCACGATTGCGGCCATCCGCCCGCTGGATTCTGCGATTTGAGAATATAATCGAACCCCCTCAAAAATGCCTGCCTGTATCGCATGTCCCCCGTTTCGGCAAACGCCCGCGCCAGAAACCGCATCTCGCCGCTCGTCGCCCCGTTATCGAACGTCGCGTGCAGCTTTTTAACGTCGTCAACGTATGCCGTTTTTTGGGTATCGACGTTTTTAGGCCACCCTCCCTCCGCCGTCTGCCACGTCAATACATTCTCCGCCTTCTCTTTATAATCCTGTCCCGCAGTCAACTGTTTAGCCGCCGCTGGAACGGCGGCGCAGTAATTAATCCCCGTTGCCGCAACCACAATCCACAATGCAATCATCTTTTTCATTTTAACGTCTCTGTCGGGCGTATTTTGAACAACCTACTATTCAGGGCTGGTAATTCTTCATATCTACCGCAATGGCAGGGTAGCCATATTTGTTTTTTATGTATTTCAAGCATTCCCGATATACGCATAATAATTTTTGATCTCTCTGATTGTTGGCAAAACAAGGATGGGCCCATATCTCCAAAGCTTTTTTCTTTGTTATGTCTAAAATATCTTTGAGGTGTTGACTTTCTTGGTATTGTTCTTGTATTCTCCTTACAATAGCATCTATTTCTGGCGTTTTAGTTTTATTGAGTAATTCCTTAATGTAGTATACCAACCTTTGTTTGATAAAGTCATCAATTCGCAAATCATATTCGTAATGTACCCTTTCCCGCTGAGTATGAATCTCTTGTAACCATTTTGCTTTCGCAAATTCACGAGATTCTTTTGTGGCAGCAGAAAATGTTCTCAACTTGATATCATGAATATTAAGAGTCCCATAATCCAAGGTAAAAAGCTGATTAGTTCCGTCAAGCAATGCTTTTTTATACAGGATCGATACAGAATGAGAATGCACAGGGATGTCTTCAAAAGTAAATACACATGGCATCGTATTTGCAAATTGTGCAAATAG
The DNA here is from genome assembly GCA_049509315.1 of Sedimentisphaerales bacterium. Lineage (GTDB taxonomy): Bacteria > Planctomycetota > Phycisphaerae > Sedimentisphaerales > Anaerobacaceae > Fen-1362. The sequence continues at coordinate 1,694 of JBELAA010000013.1, forward strand.
AATTAAAGCTTTTGATTTGCAATCATAGGAAATACCCAATCTATGAGAAAATGTACTTGGCTCGAAAATTTGGTCGAGAAGGTCAGAAATTGGAGCTAATTCGGAACATATATCCTTCGTTAGGATTCTTGTGGTTGCGCGGCCAGTTCTGACCCAAAGTCTTAGATTGCTTAGGCAATGATGCATGGCTATGTTTGGAAATATTTTTTTGATGTATCCATAATAAGCAAGTTCAAGAATGTCACATAGTATCGCTCGTATTAGGGACGAGTTAACATCAAAATAGCTTGCATCTATTGCATCAGGATAAGCTTCTGTGATAAGTCTTGTTTCAAAAGATATGTTTTGTGCCCCTTTACGCCGAGCGATGTTCTCAATTTTATCTTTGGGTACAGAGGAAGGGCCTATAATTTCTTCAAGTTGACCTTTTGGGTTGATCACCGGCTTTATTTTTTCAAGATTTGCAACTCCACCTGTATATTCTATGTCAATTCCATCTTGTCCTGCTTTGCCTGAAACTAGTTTTGTTTTATATTTTTTGTATTTAAGCTTTCCAGAAATAAAAGGGGACAAGATTTTAATAATGGGAGCATATATCTTTTCTATGGAAACATCAAGTTCTTGGGAGAAATAATTATTGCAATTCGAGCATATGATTTCTGGAGATGAAAGGGTTCCTCCTAATCCTTTTTGTATAATGTGCTCCTTCTTAAAATAATTATTACAGATAGCACTTTCATTAAAAAAAAGACACTGTTGACTTTGCATATACACTCTCAAGATATCTTGATCTCATAATTTAAAGATACGCATTTTTTTCTACAATTTTACCCTTCCTCTTCTTGATTTAGCTTTACATAATCTGCATCGTTTCTGCCAAACCACACTAAGTTATCTTCTCGTGGTTTCATCGATACACCGTAAATATCTTCATACTCGACACTCACTGTAAGATTTTTAAGACTCTTTCGCACCACATCTCTTGCTTCTTGGAAAGCCGTATTATTTTTGTCGCCTTCAAGCAGCAACAATTCTATTTTTTTTCCACTCTGTAAAGTAGCCCTATCAACACTTCCATGGAAATTCGACCAGGTAATTCCGTTCTTGAGCACGGGCATGTGCGACAAAATACGGTCATGTATTGTGCCATACTTGTCTTTTACTCTGAATGTTCTGATTAACATAGGCCCTAATCCTTTATTTTCCAAATAGACAGCGATTCTATTTTCAAAATCCGATTTCACTATCGCTGCAATTGGTCGCACAGAAAGTCTCATATATTTTCGCTGTTCCCAGGCTGACCATAATGCTAAGGCCGTGGCAATAACCGATACAAATAGAGCACATATTGCAGTAATTGTGTCAGCACTCATAATAAACTCCTTAGCAATAAAACCAATAAAGCTACTGTTTTTCACCCTGCCATTTACCCCGCCCGGCCTCGACATTCGTAATCGGGGCTGAGATACTTTATTTGTTATCTCATGGGGAACCAACCTTATTTTTCCCTTTTGCCTTTAGTTTTTAAGTCTTGAATTATCCATCCTGTAACTATTGTCATAGTAACCGACAAACCTATAAAAACTATCCATCCGCCACGTTCTTTACTCGCAACCCACGCGGCTATAATACTCAACACCCAAAAGATTATGAACATTAAATAACGCAGTTTCGTCATCAATCCCTCATATAAAATCTGAAACAATCCGTAGATTTCCAACCTGCCAAAACAGGTCGATTTTCCTGAATTGCATTGTATCCTCAGTTTCGTTCTATTCAAGTGCCGATTTTTGTCCCGCGTTTAGGATTTCTTGCTTTGGTAATTCGAATTTATTTAGGATTTAGGGTTTAGTATTTAGGATTTTTAACCTGTCCGCTGCGAAGCTTTGCGAAGCCCCTGTGCCGTATTTTCCGTTTTGCGGAAAATGTTGCGGGGGCACGCTGAACGCTACGAGCATCGAGTATCAAGTATCGAGTATCGCTCAGTTATCAATTATCTTGACCAACGGTATCCCATTTGTGCCGACGGGAATATAAACCGTCGTATGGTTCGGCGATTCCGCCATTTTGAATTGCGACTGTATCGCCTCGTGCTGCAGATACGCCGCCGTCAGCGTCTTATTGATAATTTCCTGCGCCTTTGCGATGCCTTCCGCCTCGATTACCTTTCGTTCCGCTTCTTTCCTTTCCTTGTCTAACACAAACTTCATCTGTTCCGCCTCCTGCTCGGCCTTTAGTTTCATCTCGATTGCGGTCGATACCGTCATCGGCAGCTTAATTGCCCGCAGCAGGGCTTTTTCAAGAACGATGCCGTTTTGCTCCAACAAACCCTTCAGTTCATCGTGGATTTTCTGCGATATTTCTTCCCGCCCCGACGTGTAAAGCGACTTGGCCTCGTAATTAACCGTTACGCCGCGACAAACCGACCGGAACTGCGGCGAGATTATAACATTGCGGTAGTTAAGCCCGACTTTTTTATAAATCTCAGCAGCCCGGTCCGGCGAAAGCCGGTGAAGTATCGAAACTTCCAAACTGATGGTAAGCCCTTCCTTTGATGGCACCGTCATTTCTTCTTTTTCCTCTTCTGTCTTGACGCTCATAATCACTAACTTTGCGAACGGTATTACAAGGTTAAGTCCCGGCTGCCTCGCCTGGTCAGACACTTTCCCGAAAAGGTCCACAACGCCTACCGTCCCCGCAGGCACTACCCTGATAAAGCTCGATATCGCTAATATCACCGCCAGAAGTATTAACAGATACCCCACAAGGTTGGTCGTCTTGTTGTAATCGTGCTGTTGCATCCTTACAGCAATAAAAACAATGCCGACTACCAGGGCTATTATCGCCCACACGAGGTCCATATACATTTTTCGTCTCCTTTTTTCGTGTCGCGGGCATCTTGCCCGCGGTAACCTTAATCCTGTTTACTTTTCCTGTTCCCTTGCCTTATACATCATACATCGTCAATCCCATCTTTTCCGCTTCAGGTTAATTTTCTTGACGGAAGCGTGCGGTCGCTGTTAAATATCGCGGCTTTTGATAAACTAATATTGTCATTCCCGCGACCTGTCCCGGCGTCGTATCGGCTTGCCGGGCCGGGAAAGCGGGAATCCAGTTATTTATAAAGGATAAAACTATGATTATGAAAGTAAGTAAACGCGCTCAGGCGGTTCCACCCTCGGCCACGTTGGCCGTTACCGCCCGCGCAAAAGAGCTTAAAGCACAGGGTATCAACGTCGTCGGCTTCGGCGCCGGCGAACCCGATTTTGACACGCCCCAGTATATAAAAGATGCCGCCATCGAGGCGTTGAAAGCCGGCAAAACAAAATACACCCCCGCGTCGGGCACCATCGAACTCAAAAAAGCCATCGCCGAAAAGTTGCTCAGGGAAAATCACCTCGACTACAAGCCCGAGCAGGTCGTCGTCAATATCGGCGCCAAGCACGCGATTTATGGTGCGATGCAGGCGGTTCTCGACCCCGGCGACGTCGTGATTCTGCCGACACCATATTGGATTACATACATTGAAACTATCAAGCTGGCAGGGGCCAAGGTCAAAATCGTCAAGACCACCAGGCAGAACAGTTACAAAATGACACCCGAACAACTCAAAAAAGCAATCGGCCCCAAAACCCGGATGCTCGTCCTCAACTCCCCCAATAACCCCGGCGGCTTCACCTACACCCCCGACGAACTCGCCGCCCTTGCCAAAGTGCTCGAGGGCACCGACGTTGTCGTCCTGTCGGACGAAATTTACGAACGCCTCATTTACGGCGATACAAAATTCGTAAGTTTCGCCTCGCTCAGCAAAGACGCATACGACCGCACCCTCACCGTCAACGGCTTCAGCAAAACCTATTCGATGACCGGCTGGCGTTTGGGTTACACAGCCGGGCCGGTGGACGTTATCAAAGCAATGGGTCGTTTGCAGGACCATTCCACAAGTAACCCCGTAACGTTCGCTCAGGATGCTGCGATTACCGCGTTGAAAGACCCCAATAACGAGGTCGAGAAAATGCGTATCGAATTCGAAAAACGCGCCCAGTATATGGTCGGGCGACTCAACGCCATAAAAGGCGTCAAATGCACTCAGCCAACAGGTGCATTTTACTGCTTCCCCGATGTCTCGGCCCATTTCGGCAAAACCAAGGGCGGTATCGAAATCAAAGGTAGTATGGATTTCGCAAAGGCGCTTCTCGAGCAGGCCAACGTCGCCGTCGTCCCCGGCTTACCCTTCGGCTGCGACAAAAACATCCGCCTCAGCTTCGCTACCTCGATGGCCAACATCACCGAAGGCCTGAATCGGCTGGAAAAGTGGCTTGCTGGTTAATCACCCCACGCCGTTTTTCGAAGCAAAACGGCGGGGGAAAAAAGCTTGTCCTCTTTCACTGTTTAGCGATATAAAGGCATTTCTGATTTCTGATTGGCGATTTTCAATTTATTTGCGGATTTCAGAAGAGATAAGTTTGGTGACCCCAGATTTGGATGCATATTATTGTTCTAATTCAATCTGTATTGGAAGTTGACAATTCTTTTTTTCGTGCTTCTACAAAATTGTGAATCTCAAGAAGTACTTCATCTGTATTTCGATGTGAATACAGGAATCTGCAATCATTAGTCCAAAGAAGATAATTTATTAAATGGGCATACATATCGGGCATTGGATAGTATGCGTTGTCTTTTCCTTTGCCACCAATCTCAAGAGCACGATATGGTGTTAAAGGGAAAAAGACTACAGTTCCTTTTGTCTCAATACCATAAGGTTCTTTAATAGTATTACACATAATAAAAGGGGCATCACTTGTTGCTAAGATTGAATTTGAAAAAGTCCAGATTGACCAAGTTCTGTCCAATAGTATCTTAGCAAAATGAATCGCATTTTCATTAATAGTATCAACAAAAAATTGTCTAAAATAATTATCGGAATTATACTTAGGATTTTGCCAATCTGACAAATCCAAGCTATATTCTTTTCCTTTATAAACGAATTTATTTATTTGGGGAATACCAAGGTCATTTTTAGGAAAACTATCAATAATAGACCGCATTTTATTATGTGTATATTTTGCAAGATTAAATGACTTCTGATCCCTTAGCATTGTTGTGGCAAGAAACAGACTCACTATCTTCCGAACAGAGCCAGAAAAGGCCATAGACCCATGGCATATATCTGGCCATATTTTTGAAACTATTCCTTCTATGTCTGCAAGTTTTTGTTCTGTGCTAAAGTCACGATGGCCTTGTTTATTAATAGGAGAATACATATATCGGCTAGAGGCTGCATCTGTAATAGATATTAATGCAGGTTCTTTGGGGTCGCGATGATTTTTGGAAAAGGTCCATACTTTCGGAATTTTTGAATCTTTTGTTGCCGGGATAGCAAACTGTTTCAAATAGAAGCGAGGAACCCAATGTTGTTTTTTTGGAAGATCCATTTCAATTGTAAATCCACATAAATAAGCTAAATGAATAAACCATAAATTACCATCAGCCACCATTTTTCATGATATCATAATTTTAATTAAAAGCGCCCGGGTTTCAAGACCTTAAATTTATCCTCGCAAGATTTAGGCCCCGTCTGTTTTGGCGGATTTGTTTGTTGAAAAAGGATTCTGTTCGGGTAGAATTGAAAGGATAGAAAAAAGTAAAAAATTAATATGGGGCTGTCCCCGGTTTTCCATTTTCCAAGGGGTAAAATATGGTCGAAACAATAAATGCCTTTTGTATAGGCTGCAAAAAGACAATCGCCATCTCTGCTGAATATGAAAACAAAAAGGTAAAATGCAAATGCGGACAGGTCTTTATTGCTGCAAAGGAACTTACCGAGCCTAAAGATCCTGTCTCGATAGAGTCTGCCCAGGGAAAACCTTCTCATAATAAGTCGGTTATAGTTTTGGGAGTTATAACAGTATCGTTGACTCTTATTCTGTCCGTGTTTCTTATGTGGCTTTTTGTTTTCCGTGACAAGTGGGAGAATAGCAATAGCCCCAAGATTCGCCAGACGAGCAACTTGGTTATCTCTCTGATTCAGAGCGATAAGCTTGAGCAGGGTATAGCAAAATATGAAGAACTACAGACTTTTGTTAAAAACCGGAGTATTAGGAGTCTTGAATTACGTAATGAAATATCTAATGCACGGAAATCCTTTGAAGAGGCAAAACGCCGCCTTGATGAAGCAGATAAATTGGCAAAGTTGCAGACTTTGGAATCTCAGGCGCAATCCCTTATTAAAAATGGCGATTTGAAAAATGGAATTGATAAATACCAAGAAGCCCTCGACTTTACTCCAAAAAACCAGACGAACAACCCTAAATTTACAGAAGCTATTGGAAGAATTTCGCTGGCTAAGCGAGAGGCAACTGAATTGCTTGAGCAAGTAAATAGGAAAAGAGAAGAAGAGCAAAAACTTGAAGAACAGAGGCAGCGACTGGCTAATATGCGTGCAACTGTGAATGGAGGTGCCTGGCTGACCAGAAAATCAGGAAACTCTGAACCTTTACGCGGCCTGAACATTGAAGCGATTAAATCCCAGGGTAAAAACGACCATTTATTGACTATTCTTCAAGCTTACCTCGAATTCAAAATGCTCGCGTTGGAAATCAGTCCGGCACTTAAAAAGGTTGATGAAAAGAGTCCTGAATCAGAATTACAAGAGAAAATTAGAACCATTTCGAGAGATAGTTCTGCTTCTGTTGATATGATAGAGATCCAACGCCAATACTCTATAAATGGTATTTTAGCTAAATTGTCAAAGCGACTAGTGGAATTGGAATATGAATCGGGGAAAGTTTCACGGGATAAATGGATATCTCTTAACAAAGCTTATATGAATATTAGAATTACATGGGAATCTATTTGTTTGGAACAGGCGGTTGGTTCTACACACACAGATGTTGATGGAAAATATCGAATAGAGCTTCCCGTTGGCTCTTATTATTTATACGCGGCATTTGAATCAGAATACTCAAGTGTTGATTGGTTTATACCATTACAGGTCTTAAGCAATGAAGAAATAAAGGTTGACTTTCATAACGAAAATGCTTCTTGGATTAGTAACAAGGATACCTCACCTTGACCCACATATTTGAATATCTGAAACTGCAAGGGGAAACTTCTAGGGACAGACACCTAGAATTCCGGAATTCCGAATTCCGGGGACACCATACTTAATTCTCTTCCGGGTTCTTGATTTTCGAAAGGTGGGCAAATCCGTCAAACATTAAAAACTGCATTTTTACGTCAATATCGCATATTTTGCTGTAACTCCTTACAAGACAAGGGTTTAATTCTGGACTAATACAGTTGTTTAATACAGTTGTTGGAGGAAAGCGCGCAAGCGCTTTTTTGGATTTTCCAAAATTCTGAAATATTTTTTTATTCCTTATGGCATAAGGAGTTAAGTGCATTTCGGCGACCTCCGAAAACTGTTTTTTTGGTCAATATCGCGCAAGTTCGCGCCATAGGGTAGAGGGACCTTTAGGCCCCGAAGGCCTATGGCGCGAACCCTGAGCGACCCCGCCCAGCGTTGGGCGGGGGAGTCGAACGGGTCTGATTAGACCTGGATTCCTGCTTCCGCAGGAATGACAAACACGCGCCATAGGGTAGAGGGACCTTGTTGTCCCGAGGACGGAAGACGTTTGATTGCGGATTGCAGATTTCGGATTGCGGATTTGAGGACGGAAGACGGAAGACGTTTGATTGCGTCTCGCCGAAACGAGACTCCGCCAAGGGCTTCGGATTTTAGATTTAGGATTGTGAAGAGAAAGGGGAGAGCGTTATGAAGGTTAGTTTGACGATTGGGATACCGATTTGGTTAGACAGGATCTGCGTCTGGCCTGTTCTGCTATATCGCAAGATAAAATACGGTTATACCTTTCGGCGGATTTACTTAGGCGAGGGTGTTTGGACAATTCTGGACCAGCAGGATTATTATCGGTTGCGAGATTTCAAATGGTGGGCACGCGGTAACGGGACAAATTTGTATGCCGTTCGCAGCACGATAACAGCACCCGGAAAAACAATGATAACAAGTATGCACAGGGAAATTATGAACGCACCATCAGGGATGCTTGTTGACCATATACACGGCGACACTTTGAACAATCGGCGGTCAGAGCTGCGACTGGCGACTCACTCTCAAAATATGATGAACAGGCGAAAAACTAAATCAAAAACCTCATCCAGATTCATCGGAGTTTCTTTTAGCAAGAGATGCGGAAAATGGGGAGTGATAATTCGCTGGAGGCATAAACGGAAGTGGCTTGGCTGGTTCGAGAACGAAATCGACGCCGCAAAGGCATACGACGAGGCCGCTAAAAAATATCACGGCGTATTCGCACGCCTCAATTTCCCGGAAAAACCTGTCCGTCCTTGCCCCATTTCAACGATAACTGAACCTCGCAGACAAAACACAGACGATAACCTGTTACCGTCTTGTAAAAAATCCAAAATACGCTATATTACTACGGCCATAATCGTGACCTTACTATGGATAGCCGGGGAAATTCGTATGGAAGAACAAAAGCGAGTGGTAAGTCAGTCGCAAAAGGCCGGAGCCGGGCAGGGCGTGGAGCCGTTGCGCGGAACAACCGGCCTCAATATCGGTATCGATATCGGCTCGGTCTCCAGCGACGTTGTCGTTCTCGACGACGAGAGCCGAATTGTTCTTTCGGATTACAGGCGGACCAAAGGCAAACCCATCGAGACATTGCGGGGCCAGCTAAAGGACGTTTTCGGCAAAATAAATACCGCTAACGTCCGCACAATCGCCGCCACCGGCTCGGCGGCGCGATTACCCGCGAAAATATTAGGAATTCCTTTCATAAACGAGGTCGCAGCACAGGCAGCGGCCATTTCACATCTTTATCCCCAAATCGACAAGGCGACCGTTATCGAAATGGGCGGCCAGGACAGCAAACTGATTTTCCTGCACACCGTGGAAGGCGTCCGCCAGGTCAAGGATTTCGCACTCAATACCGTTTGTGCCGCGGGCACCGGCTCATTTATCGACCAGCAGGCGGACCGCTTAGGTATCAATATCGAGGACGAGTTTGGCCGACTGGCGCTGCAAAGTAAAAATGTCCCCCGTATGGCGGGGCGTTGCTCGGTCTTTGCCAAAAGCGATATGATTCACCTCCAGCAGCAGGCGACACCTGTTAATGACATTCTCGCGGGATTGTGCCTTGCGCTTGCGAGGAATTTGAAAAGTAACCTCGGCTGCGGCAGGGAATTCCTCAAGCCCATTATTTTCACAGGCGGCGTCGCCGCAAACGCAGGCGTTGTCAGGGCAATCAGGGAGGCCTTTGAAACTACCGACGGCGACTTCCTCGTCCCCGATGCGCATTTCTTTACAGGCGCAATCGGCGCGATTCTCGTTTCAAAAGGTAAATCGCTAACCAATCCGGGTGTGCCGGGACTTATCGAAAAAATCGACCAGTACATCAGTCAGCAGGGCGCCGCCCTTCAAAACGCGCCCCGGCGGGAGCTGTTGACGACGCCCGTCCTGCCGCCCCCGCGAAATTACGTTCACTCGGAATTACTCGCCCAGTCAGCCGAACCAATTGAGGCGTTCCTCGGCGTTGACGTGGGGTCATTGAGCACAAAAGCCGTAGTAATGGATAAGCACAAACGCATACTGGCGAAAATTTACCTTATGACCGCAGGCAGGCCCCTTGACGCGATTCACCAGGTAATGCAGTCAATCGGCGAGCAGGTCAAAAACAAGGTTAAAATCATAGGCGCCGCAAGCACCGGCTCAGGGCGCTATTTAACAGGTGATTTCATCGGCGCAGACGTCGTCATAAACGAAATTACCGCACAGGCCACCGGCGCAGCTATCGTAAATCCTAAAGTCGATACCATTTTCGAAATCGGCGGCCAGGACAGCAAATACATATCGCTCAACAACGGCGTCGTCGTCGATTTCGAAATGAATCACGCCTGCGCCGCGGGGACGGGGTCGTTTCTGGAGGAGCAGGCGAGCCGGCTTGGTATCAGCATAAAAGAGGAGTTTGCCCGGCTGGCCTTTGCGAGTAAATCACCCATTAAGCTGGGCGAGCGATGCACGGTTTTTATCGAGACGGATTTGCTCAGCTACCAGCAGCAGGGGGCCTCAACCGAAGACCTCGTCGCGGGATTAAGCTACTCAATCGTCGCCAATTACCTTAACCGCGTAGTCGGCAGACGAAAAATCGGCGACAATATCTGCTTTCAGGGAGGCACAGCGTTTAACACGGCTGTTTGGGCGGCGTTTGAGAAAGTCGTCGGCAAACCGATTATGGTCCCCGACCATCATGAATGCACAGGGGCGTTAGGGGCGGCGGCGATTGCGGCGGAACATATCAACGGTATCGCACAGGAAATCGGAATCAGGCCTGCGAGCAAATTCAAGGGGTTTGCAAATCTCGTCAATGCTGAATACACAGTTGAGTCGTTCGAGTGCGAGCATTGCTCGAACCATTGCGAAATCAAGAAGGTCAAACTTGTACACAGTGAGCCATTATATTACGGCTCACGGTGCGACAGGTATAATTTGAAGAAAAAAGGCGAAAGAAAAAGCCGGTTTAATGCTTTTGCATACCGCCAGGAAAAGTTATTGGAGTTCGCAGGCCTAAATAGAAAATTGAAAATTGAAAATAGAAAATCTCAAACCATTGGTATCCCAATGGCCTTAGCAAACTGGCAGTTATTGCCCTTATTTTCACAGTTTTTCAAGGAAATGGGGTTTGAGGTGATTTTGTCGGGCAGGACGTCGAAAGAGACGATTCGCAGGGGTGTGGAATCGGTTACGGCACAACCCTGCTTCCCGGTAAAAGTGGCAAACGGGCATATTGCCGCGCTGATTGAAAAAGGCGTGGACTACATATTCCTGCCAAGTATCGTTTCGTCGCCGGCCAATTTTCCTGAAAACAAGCACAATCATTTTTGCCCTTACGTTCAGTCGTTTCCGTATCAGGTGCAAAGTGCGTTTGGCGATAAGCTTGGTAAGAGCAAGCTGCTGATTACGACTTTGCGATTGGGCGAGGGGGAAAGAATAGCGAGAAAGACGTTTGAAGAGTTGGGCAGGAAACTTGGTGTTTCAAAATCGCTTGTCAGGGGGGCGATGACGAAAGGTTTTGAAGCACAGCGGGGTTTTGACCAGTCGCTAAAAGATAAGGGTAAAGAGATACTCGCAAATGTCGCACCTAACGAAAAACTGTTTGTTTTAATCAGTCGGCCTTATAACGGGTGTGATGACGGCGTGAGTTTGGAATTGCCGAAAAAATTCACGGAGGCGGGTATCGAGGCGATTCCTATTGATATGCTCGATTTTACGCAGGCGCAGTTAGGCGATGAAAAACTGCACGGCGATATGTATTGGGGGTATGGGCAGAAAATCCTGCGGGCGGGGGAGATTATCAAAAGGGACGGGCGGCTGTTCGCGATTTATTTATCAAACTTTAGCTGCGGGCCTGATTCGTTTTTGATGCCGTTTTTCAAAGACATAATGGGCGATAAACCCTGTTTGCAGCTTGAGATTGACGAGCACTCGGCGGACGCCGGAGTAATTACGAGGATTGAGGCGTTTCTGGAAAGTTTGAAAAACTACAAACCCAGCGTTCAGCGTTCAGCGTTCAGCGAGCAGGAAAAGCAGAAGACAAATATTGGGAAACGGACGCTGTATGTGCCGTATATGAGCGATGCATCTTACGGGCTGGCGGGGTGTTTGCGTGGGTATGGTCAATCGGCGGAGGTTATGCCTATGGCGGATGAGCCGGCGTTGATGGCGGGAAGGGCGTTTACGACGGGAAAGGAATGTCTGCCCTGCGCAATCACGGCGGGGGAGATGCTCAAGGTGCTAAATCGCGAAGGCGTCAAGGCGTCGGACGCAGCGTTTTTTATGCCAAGCACATCGGGGCCTTGCAGGTTCGGAATGTATCATTGTATGCACGATATGGTTTTGAAATACGCGGGGTTCGAGGATGCGCTTATGATAGCGCCGAATCAGGACAGTAATTTTTATAGCGAGCTTGTGCAAAGCTTCGGAGGCGTGAGCTTGAGCGCTTTTATGAAAAGCGTCTGGACGGCGGTAGTCGGAATCGACCTTTTGCAGAGGATGATTTTGAGAATCAGGCCTTACGCGGCTGAGCCGAAAGAGGCGCAGTGGGTTTATGAGAGCTGCCTTAATCGCTGGACAATGGCGAGCGAGACAAGATGCGGATTTAAGGAAATGACAGAACTGATGGGGGAAATCGCGGAAGAGTTCGCGAAGGTGAAGATTAACTATGACGTGCGAAAGCCGAGAATCGGGATTGTGGGGGAGATTTACGTTCGCAATCACAGGTTTGCCAACAGGGACATAGTAGGCAAATTAGAAGAATTAGGCGCGGCGTGCGATTTGGCGTCGCTTGCGGAGTGGATTTACTACACCAATTTCACGAGAGGCAAAATGGCCCGGCGCAGGGGGCAGTGGAAAAACCTGCTCACTAACGCGGTGCAGGATTTCTTCCAGCACAGAATCGAGCATTCACTTGCAGCGCCATTAGAGAAAAAATTTGGCCGATTAGCAGAGCATAAAGTCGGGCACGTTATCGATTTGGCCAGGCCATATATCGACGCATCATTCGAAGGCGAAGCGATACTGAGCATCGGGAAGATTGTGGAATACTATGAGGATGGTTTCGGCGGGGTGGTCAACGTGATGCCATTTACGTGTATGCCCTCGACAATCGTCAGCACACAGACCAGACGATTGAGCGGCGACTGCGGGGAACTGCCGATTTTGAACCTTAGCTTCGACGGACAGGAAGACGCGACACTTACGACGCGATTGGAGGCGTTCGTAGAACAGGTGGCGGCACGGCAGAAGGTGAGCATCAAAGAATTAGTTGAGGGATAATTTAGAATTGAGAATGTAGAATTTAGAATTGCGGATTTTTAGACACGGATTAACACAGATTAACACTGTTGTTAAAGAAATCCCCGCCTACGGCTTGCGGGGATAGGAAAGGCAAAAGGAAAAAAGGTGACGGGCCATAATTTTTCCGATACAGGAGGAAATTAATACATGTTAACAAAAATATTAATGATAATTTTAAAAGTTGTTTTGAAAACGGCACCGTCAATGATTTTATTACTCTACTCTATTTATTACATTACTCAAGAGAACTTTAAGATGGCAGGTATTTTATTTATTGCAACAGGAATAATTGAATTTTTCTGGAAATTTCCTTATTTCATGTTTTTAATTTTAACAGGTCTTGCCATCGTATTAGTTTCTTACAAAAATTCTGTTTTTATGAAAATAGGAGCACTGATAATATTATTGGTTGTGTTTGTTATAATCATATTCGATTTAATATTATTATTCCGATTAATGGCAAGCGGGAAAATGCAAACTATCGATAAATCCGAGAAAGGAAAGGCCCTCGAATACTTAAGAGAGAATGAGATAACTTTTATGTTGTGGAATAAATTGACTCAAAAGAAAATAGGCCGACAATAATGTTGCCGAACTAAACGCAAAGGTGACCTCGCAAGAACATCCACAGGCGATGTGTTTGCGGCGGGGTAAGCCCCGCCCTACAAATTAAGGTGTGCACAGCACACCCTACGAAAGGGTTTGACATGAGAGGTAATCTTGGTTTGAAGGCGGTGAGGGTTGGGTTGGTTCTGGGGATGGTGTTTTTGGCATCGTGCTCATCATATCAGCAGGTGCGGTATGCTCGATCGTTTGACGGGGAGAGGATTGCGTATCATACAACAGGCCCCTTCGACAAGCTCAGGGCAGGCAGGGGGGACGTAACTTTGATATTTGTTCATGGGTGGTGCTGTGACAGCAGATATTGGCGGGAGCAGGTGCCGGTATTCGAGAAGAAATACAGGGTGGTAACTATGGACCTGGCGGGGCACGGAAATTCGGGGCATAATCGCAAAATATATTCGGTGGACAATTACGGACAGGACGTTAAGGCGGTTATTGAAGCCATTGACGCCAAAAAAGTGATTGTAATCGGGCATTCGATGGGAGGAGAAATTGTCGTGGAGGCGACGAGGTTGGAGCCGAACCGGGTCATAGGAATAATAGGGGCAGATTCGCTGCACAACGTGGAAGAGGACATTAACGAGCAGATGGTGAAGGAGATGACAAAGGGAATCGATACGGATTTCAAACAATGGATGAGGAAGTTTGTTGAGCCGATGCTCGGTAAAGATATGAAGCCGGAATTGAAAAAGGAGATTATTGACGGAATGTCATCTGCGCAGCCGGACAGGGCAATTAACACGTTCGAGCAATACGTGGACAAGCTGAGGGACAGGAAGATAGCCAAAGAGTTTCTGGAAATAAAGGTTCCGGTTCGGTGCGTGAACGCAGACCTTTGGCCGATGAACCCCGAGGGCAACCGCAAATATATGAAGTCATTTGACGTTAAGATAATGAAAGGGGCGGGGCATTTTGTGATGTTAGAACGGCCGGAGGAGTTTAATAAGCTGTTGGATGAAAGTATTGAGGAAATAAGAAAAATAAAATCTAAATCCTAAATTCTAAATCCTAAACAAATTCAAATGAGCAAAAATCAAAATTCAAAACAAGAAACTGGATTCCAGCTTTCGCGGGAATGACAAATTAAAGATGAAAATGGAGATTCGATATGAGAAGTAAATTTGGGTTGAAGGCAGTCAGTATTGGTATGGTTTTGGTGATGGGGGTAGTTGCGAGAGGGGCAGGGGAGCCGAACAGTGTGGGGGAGATATTCAAATTTAATAAGATGGAATGGTTAATCGGCGAATGGGAGGCGACGACCGACGTAAATGAAACCCCCGACAAAAACATTCGAGGGCAGGTGGCGGAGGCGAAGTTCGAATGGACGCTGGATGGTTACGCGCTTTCGATAAAGGCAAGAGTGGGGCGGTATGGGTATGAGGGAATGGCGTATTATGTCGCCAGCAAGAACACGATTGTGAATACGGGAGTTGATAACAGGGGGCGAAGTTTCGGCGGAAGCTGGTTAATTGACGGGGATAAATTATTGTTGAAAATTGAGCAGACGGCGAGAGACGGCAGTATAAATAATTTTGAGCGGTCTTTGTCGAAGGTTGACGCGAATACGATGAAGTCGGTAACTTACAGTGTGAGCGACGGCAAAAGGTCCGATGAGCCGATTGGCGTTTTGGAATTTAAGAGGAAGAAGGAAGCAAATCCTAAACTCTAAATTCTAAATACTAAACAAATCCGAAATACCAAAACCTAAAATTTAAAACAAAGAATTGAGATTGCTTCGCTATGCTCGCTACGCTCGCAATGACGATTCTCTACCAACCGTCACTCTATTTTGATTCGGACGTTTCTGCGATATTCGTCCGACTCTGCTTCGTCGTGCAGTGTTTTATCGATGGCGTGCTGGGCGATGTAAATTTTAAAAGCCGTAGTGCAGGCGCCAATACCTGTAATGCAAAATATAACGGCTACAATTGTTGCGAAGAACGCCGGAAACAGGTAAATCAAAACGCCGAACCCGATAAGGGCAAGTCCTGCGGTGAAAATACCGCCCGCGATGCGTTTAGACGCCTGCGAAATGACGTTGCTGTAAAATTGAAAAGCCATAATAATGTTCTTTCAAAATAACAAGGGCGGGTTTTGAGGCCCGCCCTTGATCGGTTTACTTTTAATACATTCCGCCACCTTGGGGCATTGCGGGCGATTCTTTCTTTTCGGGTATTTCGCTGACGATTGCGTCTGTTGTCAAAAGCAGGGAGGCGATTGAGGCGCCATTCTGCAGGGCGATTCGCTCGACTTTTGTCGGGACGATTACGCCGAATTCAATCATATTGCCGTATTCTTTTCGCAGTGCGTCGTAGCCGAAATTTTTGCCTGAGTTTTCCATAACCTTCTGAGCGACGATTGAGCCGTCGAGGCCGGCGTTAACGGCGATTTGCTTGATGGGGGCGACGATTGCCCTTTTAACGATATCGACGCCGACTTTCTCATCACCTGACGCCTTGATTTTATCGAGGGCCGGCAACGCGCGCAGCATAGCGACACCGCCGCCTGGCAATATGCCTTCCTCGACCGCGGCCCTGCAGGCGTGAAGTGCGTCCTCGACGCGTGCCTTTTTCTCTTTCATTTCGGCCTCGGTAGCAGCGCCGACTTTTATCTGGGCGACACCGCCCGACAATTTGGCCAGGCGTTCCTGGAGCTTTTCGATATCGTAATCGCTTGTGGTTTTTTCGATTTCGGTTTTGATTTGCTCTATTCTGCCCTTGATTTCCTCTGGTTTGCCTGCGCCTTCGATAATCGTGGTGTTGTCTTTATCAATAGTAACCTGTTTTGCGCGGCCTAACATATTGAGGTCGATGTTTTCAATGTCGATACCGAGGTCTTCGAAAACGGGCTGGCCGCCTGTGAGGACAGCGATATCGCTGAGCATTGCCTTTCGTCTGTCGCCAAAGCCGGGTGACTTGACGGCTGCGCACTGGAGCACGCCGCGTAATTTGTTGACGACCAGCGTCGCAAGGGCCTCGCCTTCGACATCCTCAGCGATAATCAATAACGGCTTACCCTGCCGAGCGACTTTTTCGAGCAGGGGGACAAGCGACTTGATTGAGCTGATTTTTTTCTCGTTTATGAGGATATATGGCTTGTCGAGAACCACTGTCATATTTTCGAGGTTATTTATGAAATGGGGGCTGAGGTAACCCTTGTCGAACTGCATACCCTCGACTAATTCGACGACGGTTTCGAGCGACTGGCCTTCCTCGACGGTGATAACGCCGTCTTTGCCGACCTTGTCCATTGCTTCGGCGAGTTTTTTGCCTATTTCGACGTCCTGGTTTGCCGAGCAGGTTGCGACCTGCTCAATTTGTTTGCTTGACGCGACGGGTATGCTCATTTTTTTCAGCTCATCGACGATTGTGTTGACCGCCGAATCGATACCGCGTTTGACCTGGAGGGGGTTTGCGCCTGCGGTGATGTTTTTGAGTCCCTCGTCGAAAATGCTTTCAGCGAGGATTGTCGCGGTGGTAGTGCCGTCGCCTGCGACGGACGAGGTTTTGGAAGCGACTTCCTTGACCATTTGAGCGCCCATATTCTCGTATGGGTCTTCAAGCTCGATTTCCTTCGCGACCGACACGCCGTCTTTTGTTACGGTAGGGGAGCCGAACGATTTTTCAAGAATGACGACCCTTCCGCAGGGTCCTAATGTTACTTTGACTGCCGCAGCGAGCTTCTTGACGCCTTCACGAATTGCCGCCCGCGCTTCAGTTCCGAATGCTATTTTTTTTGCCGCCATAATTTTATTTCTCCTTCTCAATATTGCGTCGCCGTGCCGGCGACGGCTAAACTACAATAATTTAATCTTCGATTACGGCCATAATATCCGATTCGGTCATAATGAGGTATTCTTTGCCGTCGATTTTGATTTCGCTGCCTGCGTAGCTTGTAAACAGGACGGTATCACC
>JBELAA010000130.1:0-9239 GCA_049509315.1 Sedimentisphaerales bacterium
AGGACGCGGTGCCGGGCGTGGAAACCTACGGCGTGTGGTTCATCAGCGACGCCAACGGCTCTTTAATCTGCTCAAGGAAGTTCGACGCTAAAACCGCGACGCTCTATGAGCCGGTGATTCTTATCCGCAGGCAAATACCCGGCTCGCTTGTCTGGACCCCAACCGGCTGGATTGAGGCGCAATCGGCGACTTACGATTCTCAAGGCCAGTGCTGGCGTCTTGACGGCGGCATATACACCCCGATTCCGAAGCCCGATTCTGCTGACGGCAGGGCCGTCGATATCAAACGCCTCCCCATTGCCTGTTACCATACGGATTTATCCGCAGACGACATCCCCATCCGTAGAAAAGCGGAGTTTAAAGTCCTTTTAAGCTCCAGTCAGCTTACCCAGCTCGCCGCCGAGGGAACCAAGCTCAAGGACCTTGCCCTGCTTTACAGCCAGAAGCATTTCAGAATCACCGACCCGCTTATGAATATGGTGATGCTGCTGGTTTGCCTTCCTGTCCTGGTTTGCCGGGACCCCAAATCGATGAAAAACGCGATAGCCGCCAGTTTCGTGATTACGTCCGCCTCGCTTGTGGTGTGCTTTATCTGCAAGCTGTTTGCGACTGAGGAATTTTTCGGCCGAATCGCGCCGGAGCTGTGGGCGTGGCTGCCCATTTTCATTTTCGCCCCCGTCGCCTTTATCGAGCTGGATTCCCTCAAGACCTGATTTGTTCGCTCGATATCACACGCGTCGCTATCTACGGCCTGTAATTTTCGGCTTTGTGTCTGATAATCTTTCCCTCGACCATATAAATAACGTCTTCAGCGATATTTGTCGTGTGGTCCGCCACCCGTTCGAGGTGTCTCGAAATCGACAACAAATGCAATAACTTCCCTGTCCACGACGGATGCGCCACAATACTGGCTTCAATCCGTTTATACATTTCACGATTTATAGCATCTATCTGGTCATCGGCGGCAAGAACCTTAAAAGCGCGTTTTCCGTCCATATCAACAAGTGAATCCAAACTCTCGGTCAACATCCATTGGGTCTTTTCAGCCATCGTGTCAAAATCGAAAGGCGCGCCTATCGGTTCCTGAGTCGCAAGATACTCGCTTCGTTCAGCGATATTGACAGCCAGGTCGCCGATACGTTCGAGGTCATTGTTAATTTTCAGGGCGGTAATGATAAATCGCAGGTCAATCGCGACCGGCTGATGCAGGGCCAGAATCTTGAGGCACTCCTCCTCAACATCCACCTCTATCTGGTCTATTTTAATATCATCGTCTATTACGCTTCTGGCAAGAACACCGTCTCTTTCCCTGACCGACTGAACCGCCAGGCATAAGCTTTTTTCCACCACTGCGCATAATGACAGCAGCTTGGTCTTGAGATTTTCGATTTCCTTTTGCATATGAACAGTCATATTATTTCTCCTGTTAGCCGAATCGCCCCGTAATGTAATCCTCAGTTTGGCTCTGCCCCGGCTTGGTAAATATCTGCTCGGTTTGCCCCATCTCTATCAGCCGGCCCTCGTAAAAAAACGCCGTCATATCGGAAACCCTTGCCGCCTGCTGCATATTATGTGTGACAATTACTATCGTGTAGTCATCACTTAACTGGTCGATAAGGTCTTCGATTTTAGCAGTTGCCTTGGGGTCCAGAGCCGAGGCCGGCTCATCCATCAAAACTATCTCCGGCTCTATGGCAAGCGCCCGTGCAATACAAAGCCGTTGCTGTTGCCCGCCGGACAAGTCCATCGCGTTTTTTTCAAGACGGTCCTTTACCTCGTCCCACAATGCGGCGTGACGCAAGCTCTTTTCCACAATCTCAGCAAGATGTTTATTATTTTTGACGCCGTGTGTGCGAGGTCCATAAGCAACATTGTCAAAAATCGACTTGGGGAACGGGTTGGATTTTTGAAAAACCATACCAACTTTTTTCCGCAGTTTGACGACGTCAGCACCATCGCCGTAAATATCCAGGTCGTCTATAAGAATTTTTCCGGTAAGACGGGTTCCGTCGATAATATCGTTCATACGGTTTATGGTTCTCAGAAAAGTTGACTTGCCGCACCCCGAAGGGCCGATAAGGGCGGTTACTCGCCGGTCAGAAATATCCATAGTTATGTCGAAAAGCGCCTGTGTGCCGCCGTAGTAAAAATTTACGCTGCTGACACGAATTTTCGGTTTACTAACACCGTTTTGCTTCCATTCTACCATTTGTATTTCTTCCTGAAATGGACTCGTAAAATAATTGCCCCCAGGCCGACGCCAAGAACAAGCAGTAACAAAACAAGGGCTGTCCCGTATGCTTTTGGTCGAACCGCTTCGATATCAGGATGCTGTGTCGCCAGAACATAAAGATGATATGGCAGCGCCATAACCTGGTCGAATATCGAGTGAGGCAGTTTTGGCAGATAAAAAGCAGCAACCGTCAATAGTATCGGCGCCGTTTCGCCGGCAACACGCCCGATTGCCAGAATCAATCCCGTCAGCATCCCGCCGATTGAATAAGGCAAAACATTGCTCCAAACTGTCTGCCACTTTGTTGCGCCAAGAGCCAAACTGCCTTCCCGTAACGACTGCGGGACTGCTCGCAACGCTTCTTCGCTCGAAACTATGATTATGGGCAGAATCATACAGGCCAGCGTCGCACAACCGGATAATATCGAGCAGCCCCATTTCAGAAATATCACAAACAGCCCCAGTCCGAACAAACCAAAGATGATTGAGGGAACGCCAGCGAGAGTGGCGATTGCCACCCTGACGGCACGGGTAAATCTTCCCTGATGTGCGTATTCGGAAAGATAAACCGCCGCAGCAACACCGAGAGGAAACGCAATCACAATACTTCCGACAACGTCGAGGCATAGCGAATAGAAACTCCCGGTTAATCGACCCTGCTCCGCGCCTGACAATATCGAAGACAATAAAACCAACAACCAACACCACAGAGTATGTGGTCAGCCGCATTAACCAGTAAACCGCTTTTTGTGAAAAATTGCCTTTCATTAACTCATCCTGTATTTCCTGAGCACTTTTTGTGCCGCGATATTAAGGCCGAAAGTAGCCAGCAGCAGAATTATCCCTATACAAAACAACGCCCTGTAGTGGTCGCTGCCGAAGGCCACCTCGCCCATCTCCGCCGCGATTGTAGCCGTCATTGTCCTTACGGAATCGAAAGGCCAAAAAGTTATAATCGCAGCGTTGCCCGTAACCATCATCACCGCCATTGTCTCGCCGATGACTCTGCCCGTGCCCAGCATCACTGCCGCCATTATCCCCGGCAGGGCGGCAGGAACCGTCACCCTCCAGATTGTCCGCATCCGGCTTGCACCAAGCGCCAGCGACGCCTCTTTGTATGACCTCGGCACACTTCTCAACGCGTCTTCCGAAATCGAAGTAACCGTTGGTATCGCCATAAGGGCAAGCAAGATAGCGCCGGAAAAAGCTGTCAGCCCCGTCGCCAGCCCAAAGCAGCTTTTTACAAGCGGGACCAGCACCACCAGCCCGAAAAACCCGATTACGACTGAAGGAATACCCGCCAGCAATTCTATGAAGGGCTTGAGTATCTCACGCTCAAGGGGATTCGACAGTTCGGAAATATATACAGCCGAACCCACGCCGAAGGGGATAGTCAACAACATCGCCAGAACGGTTACCAACACTGAACCCGTTACCAGGGGGATGATGCCGAATGACTCTTTCTGCGCTGATACCGGAACCCAGCGCGAGCCGAAAAGCTGACTCAGGCCGGGGTGCTTTGCAAAAGGGGCGGCCTCCTTCAAGATGAAAACAAAGATACATATTACAATCAGGATGCTTAAGGAAGCCGTCCACCGAAATAACCATTCAATCAGTTTTTCTTTCCAGACACGTTTCATTTTTTAACCGACACATACCCCGATTCCCTGACAATTGTCTGCCCTGCATCGCTGAGGCAAAAATCAACAAAGGCCGCAGCATTTTGAGATGCCTTGTTACTAACATACAAATACAGAGGTCTGGCGACGGGATAACTTCCGTCGATAACGGTCTGGTCTGAGGGTATTATTGCCGGAGAGTTGGCATCCGCCTTAACGGCCAGAATTTTGACTTTATTGCCCGCGGCAAGCGCATAACCAAGCCCGACGTAGCCGATTGCGCCTTTGTCGGCTGAGACCGCCTCGATAATGGCCGAAGTCGCGGGCATCAATTTCGCCTTTGGCGTGTAGTCCTTGTTCTTCAGCACGTGCTCCTGAAAAAAGACGTAAGTCCCGGAACTTGACTCTCTTGAGAACACAAGGATTTCCTCATCGCCGCCGTTAAGCTGATTCCACCGGGTGGTCGCACCGGTAAAAATCTGGGCAAGCTGCTGCATATCAATCTCTTTGATGGGATTTTTGGGATTTACCACGACGGCAATGCCATCTCTGGCGACAACGACTTCTTTCACTTCAACACCCTTCTCCCTCGCCTGCTGTTTCTCCTTGTCCTTCATATCTCTCGAAGATGCGCAGATTTCGGTTGTGCCGTTGATAAGAGCAGCTATCCCTGTCCCTGAACCGCCGCCAGTCACAGCCACTTCCACATCCGGTTTTTGCTTCATAAACGCCTCGGCCCAGTTAGTTACTAAATGCACCATAGTGTCCGAGCCCTTTATCGTAATCATTTTGTTTTCAGCGGCCCGGACGGACGTCGCCAACAGCACGATGAACACACATACCGTAGTAATAAACACGAAGTCGCGTCTTTTCGTCCTCTCGCTAATTTCCATTTTGATTTCTCCTTAATTAAACTGTTTCACTTTTAATTTTTTCAAATCATAATTTAGAACTTAAAAACCAAATCCGCCTGCAGCCGGCGATATTTGTCATCCGTGGTTTTGTTTTCATTGAGGAAGTAGGTCAGGCCGGCCTGGAAATTCTTCGCCAACTGGTAGGTAAGATTAAATCTGTGGCCCCTGGCGTTTGTGCCGCCGCCGTTGAAATCGGAATCATTGAACTGCCCAACCACTGCGTCAGAGTCGATATTGCGATAGTTATAGCCAATTTGCCAGGTGCCGGGGTCTTTGGCCTTGTTGAACGTCGTGCCGATGAGCCAGCCGTTACTCTTACCGCTCGGCGCCGCGGTATTGTGTGCAAAATCGCCGTAAACCGCGACGGGATAATCCGCGATTTTAGCGCCATATTCCGCGAATCCCTCGACAATGTCATAACCATATTTGTAATCCCCGGCAACAGCGGTGTTGCCGAAGAAGCTGGAACTGCCCTTCCAGAGCTTGGTAACGTCGTTTTGGTCCTTTATATTTCCATATGCGTAATAGCTCATACCGCCAAGCAGATAACTTTTATCCTCGAACGTATTTTTCAAATAACCCTGAATTCCCCAAAGCGAGGTATCCGCCGCGGTTGCGGTATCGGGATGTCCAACCCAGAATCCGCCTCCGTTGATATATGCCTTTAGTGAATCACTCAACGGCAGCTCGTATTTGGCCGCCAATCCCTCAGGGTTCAGGTCATCATCCCAGATTAACTGATTTTCGCCGACGCGGTAGAATGGTTTGGGCATTTTGCCGCCTATGAAATCGAACCCTTTTATATCTTTAGGATGCCAGTCAAAATACGCCTGGTCCAGCCAAATCGGTTTTTTGCTGAAAGCATCCTGCTCGGTCTGGTTAGTCGAGACAGGGTCATTGCTCGAACCTGTGGCTACGCGGAATCCAAGGTCAACCTCGTCATTGATTTTATCGTAAAGGCCGATTCTGGCGCGAAGCCGATTTCGATTTACGCTGTCCGTCCATTTACCTTTGCTCTGTGAATCAATACCCTCGTAGCGGTATCGCAAATCGCCGCTGATTTTCATGTTCTCAACCCACTTTAGTTTTTCCGGCAATGCCGCCTGCTTCTGCTCTACGGCTTTGTTGACCTCCTCGGCAACCACCTTCTTCTGCTGCGATTCCATCTGGTCAATCCTGGCCTGCAAATCGGCTAACTGCCTCTTCATATCGCTGATTTCGTCAGCTCGGGCCGGTGATGCAACAGCGAATAACGCCGGCACAATCAGAAACATCAGAAATCTTTTTCGCATCGCTTCTCTCCTTAAAAATAATTCACGATAGACCGTTTAGACCAAGGCCATATTTCCTCAGTCACCTATCAGGAGAGTAAAGAAAGTGTGTGAAGATAATATGAAGGACGTGTGTAATCCCGGTGAAAAAGAAGAATTATTTATCGCCTCGCAAGTGTCACGATAACCTTCGTGCCCCTGCCAATTTCGCTTTCGATGCGTATCTGACCGTTATGCGCTAGCACAATATGCTTTGCTATACTCAGTCCCAGCCCCGTTCCCCCCACTTCACGTGAATGCGCCTTATCGACGCGATAAAATCGCTCAAACACCCGCTCGACATCCTCCTTTGGTATGCCGATACCGTTATCCTCAACGGTAACCATCATAAAACCATCGGCTTGTGCAAGGTTGACTTTGATTTGTCCTCCTTGTTTGGTGTATTTTATGGCGTTGTCGATTAGATTCACAAAAACCTGTTCCAGCTTGTCCCTGTCTCCCCTGATGATAAAATCGCCTGTTGTGTGTGCAACCGTTAAATTTTGCTGTTTGGCCGACAGTGCGTGCCCGAAACCCATTACAACTTCATCAATCAGGCCTTTTAAATCTAACTCCGCCATTTCAATTCTGCCTCCGGATTCAAGCTCACTTAGCCGTAACAGGTCGTCAATTATATTGCCAAGCCGCTGAGTATGTTTTTTGATAATCGCAAGAAATCTCATAGCGTTGTCTTTGTCGTTTATCGCCCCGTCTTCGAGCGTTTCTACAAAACCGCGTATTGATGTTAGCGGCGTCTTAAGCTCGTGCGAAACATTCGCTACAAAATCAGTCCGCACTTTATCAAGCTGCCTGAGCTGTTCTATCTTGTTCTGCAGCTCATCTGCCATCGCGTTAAACGCCGAAGCCAAATCCTCCAGCTCATCATCGCCTTCCACAGGAACCCTCTCACAAAATTCTCCCTTCGCTATCTGTTCGACGGTTTTCCTCATCCGGCTTATAGGAAAGCTTATGCTGCGGGCCATCAGGTAAGCGATTATCGCCGCGATGCAGATTGCGGCAACTGCGCCGAGTATCACGGCCCTGTAAAGCGGACGCAGTTCAAGCTGGACCTCTGTTAAAGGCACAGCAATGCGAACAACTCCAACAATTTCGTTGTCATCAGCAACACGCACGGCCACATATTTCATAGGGAAATTAAGTGTCCCGCTTAATCGCGTGCTTTCGCCAAGCCCTTTTTCGACCGCTTCTGTAAATTCAACTCTGTTGCCGTGATTTTCCATTAAAGCCGGGTCTCTTTCGGAATCCGCAAGGACCTTGCCCTGTTTATCTATTACGGTAATCCTGAGATGCAGCTCTGTGGCAAGGGTTTTTGCCCGGTTCTGGGTGCCTGAGATATCTCCTTCGTGAAAATCTTTTTTGAAGGTTTCGCCGGCCAAAATTGTGTTGCTTTCTAATCGTTGCGAAATTTTCTCCTCGACATCGCTTCTAAGCCGGACAACTAAAAAAGAGGTTAGAATGATTATTGTGATTATACTTAAAAAGGTAAAAGCAGCGAAAAATTTCCAAAGTATTCTGACTCGCATTTATATCTCTCTGAATCTGTAGCCGATGCCTCTGACTGTCTCGATATAGTCCTTGGCCCGGCCAAGTTTTCGCCTCAGCGATTTAACGTGGGCATCGACGGTCCTGTCGTAAACCATCGATTCATCGGCACCGAAAGCATCAAGCAACTGGTTTCTTGAAAATACAGCACCAGGCCTCTTGGCCAAAGTTTCCAACAGTCGAAATTCAGTAGCAGTAAGCTCGACCTCCTGCCCTTTAACCAGAACCTTGTGTTTGATGCTGTCTATAACAATCTGACCTCTCTTTATCTCGGCAGGTGGCTGTTCTTTATGTCTTCGAAGAACGGCTTTTATCCGTGCGATTAGTTCTCTCGGACTGAACGGCTTTGTCATATAGTCATCGGCGCCCAATTCGAGTCCTACCACCTTGTCGGTCTCCCGCGATTTCGCGCTGAGGATAATTATCGGAATATAAGCAGTTGACTGCTGCTGTTTCAATGTCCTGCATACCTCGAAACCGTCGATGGCGGGCAGCATTATGTCAAGAATGACAAGGTCGGGTTTTTCTATTTTGGCAAGTTCAATCCCTTTTTCACCATCGAAAGCCGACACCGTCCGATAGCCCTCTTCTTTGAGGTTATATTCAATCATTTCGACTATATCATGGTCGTCTTCTATTATCTCAATTTTACCTTTGTTCATTTGCTATTCGCAGCCCCGTATTATCAGTAATCTGCTTTGTTGGCAATTCTTTCTTCTTTCAATTTTTGGCGTATTTCCTTATTGATTCGCGCGCTGCACCACTGTTTGCCGCACATCGAGCAGTAATCGGCGTCGTGCCCTTTTTCCGGGAGTCCCTCGCAGGCCTCGTCGTGCATTTTCCGGGCGGTCTTCGGGTCCAGCGATAACGCGATATGCGTCTTCCAGTCGAGGTCGGCGCGGGCGATACCAAGTTTCTTGTCCCGTGTATCGGCCCCCGCCAGGCCGCGTGCGACGTCGCCGGCGTGGGCGGCGATTTTCGCTGCGATTACGCCCGCACGCACGTCGTCGGCATTAGGAAGCCCTAAATGCTCCCTCGGCGTAACGTAACACAAAAAAGATGCGCCATAATACGTCGCCGCAGTTCCCCCTATAGCCGACGTGATATGGTCATAACCGGGAGCGATATCGGTAACGACGGGGCCAAGCACATAAAACGGCGCGTTATGGCATAGCCGTTGCTGAATTTCCATATTATATTGAATCTGATTAAACGGCACGTGGCCCGGCCCTTCGACCATAACCTGGCATCCCGCCTCTTGTGCCCGCTGGGTCAGTTCGCCTAATGTTTTCAGCTCCGCTAATTGCGCCTCGTCGGTTGCGTCGGCCAGACATCCGGGTCGCAAGCCGTCACCTAACGAAAAACAAACGTCGTATTCCCGCATTATCGCACATACTTCGTCGAACATCTCATACAGCGGATTTTGCCTGCCGTGGTATAACATCCACTCCGCTAATAGCGCCCCGCCCCTGCTGACGATGCCGGCCGTGCGTTTGGCGGTGAGCGGCACATATTCCCTCAAAACCCCCGCGTGTATCGTAAAAAAATCGACTCCCTGCTTTGCCTGCCTCTCGATTACATCGAGGATTATTTTCTCGTT
>JBELAA010000131.1:0-12219 GCA_049509315.1 Sedimentisphaerales bacterium
TTGCCCGTTTCAATCGTCGATAAATACGGCTTCGAAAAATCCACCTTTGCGCTGACCTCGTCGAGAGTCAGGTCCATCTCCTCACGCCTTGTCCGAATTATTGAACCGAGTGACATATCATAATCTCCAAAAACAGGTTAACCGGTTATCAGGAAATCAGGATGCAGTGTATCAGGAAATCAGGAAACCAGGAGAGTGACGGTCTCCCGATAACCTGTTGTCCTGATTCCTGCTGCCTGATAACCTGCTATTCTGATGACCCTTATTATATTGCTTTCAAACAAACGTTAGCAACAATTATTTTGAAAAAATCGTCAATTTTTAAGCAAAAAATCACATTACTTGGGTTCATGTTTGCCTATTTTAACATTATTATGCAGCAGAGCCGAATAATGAACGTAGAATCAAGTTTTTCTCGGACTTTGTTGTGGAAACTTTGGCAAGGTTTTGTGAGATGGCCAAATCACGCTTTTAGCGTCCAAACGGGCTTGGCAAAATCGGCAACCCCCGGCGGAGAAACCTTGCCTTTGAGGTCTTGAAAACCGGGCTGGTTTAGGATAGAATTAGCAGAAAAGAGATTAAAATATGAAAGAAGAAGCGATTTCGCTTATTGGTACATGGCAAGTTAACGATAAGTCAGAATATTTATTCAGTATTATTATTGCCTGCCTTATCATACGAATCATAATAGCAGCCCTCAAAGCTATGACTTCATGCAAGACCTACGGCGGCTATTTCAGCGAGTTTTGGAAATGCTTTAGTAGTATCGCATCACAAGATGAATCACATACCGACTACTGGCATCCGTTTTTTTTAGGCATAGTCGAACTTTCGGCTTACCCTGTGCTTATGGTTACCAATCATTGGTCGTTCATCGGTGCATGGCTTGCATTTAAAACAATAGCACAGTGGAAAATATGGGCAGAAAAACGGACAACCTTCAATCGCTTTTTAATCGGAAACGCTCTGACCCTGTTTGTCTCTTTGTTGTGGCTTACCCATTTCGTCACTATTGTTGTATAGGCAAGCGAGAAGGTATTTAATTCCGCACCGGTTTCGTAAAATGCGTTAGCCCTATTCGGTTTTTGGGGGCCAGGCAAGAGCTTTTACCGGACAGGCGGCGATACATTCGGGACATTTGACTCCGAAGACGTAAATAAAAATGGCTGCCGGTCTATGTCCTAAGCCGACAGCCCAGAAGAGTTAATTCTCATCTGTCATTGGCTTATACGAGGTCGGCAAAATCGTGTTCTTCCAGAAATTGAAAAAACGCTTGGTTTCTCCGGTCGAAAACCGGGACAAAAAGGCGGGCTTTGCGGGCTTCGCCCGCTTTTCCCAGGGGCAGGCAGGTATCAAATCAGAAATGCCTTAGAATCGTTCTCCCCGCACTATTATCAGTGTTTAGCGTAAACTTTACAGACGGCCTAAAGATTGCGGAGGGACAGGGGCGATATATTCTTAAAGCTGAAAAGGTTGATTTTTAATGGAATTTTTGATATAATGCCAACGCTTATGCACAGCAGCGTAGCTGAGCAGAAAATTAAAGGGTATAAGCAAGATGGAAGTCAATTTTAACGGCTCAAAAGAGGACTTGATTTGCCGTTCCGAGGGGTGTGATTACTGTATTTTCGAGGAAATCCTCAGCGCTGAGCAGAGAAAAATCAAGGTTCTTGACCAGCCCATCCCGCAAAGCCATGCCCACAGGGTGAGCATCGAATACGCCTGCGGCCAAAATTACGCCGGCGTTTGCCCAATGAAATATGCCGCAATGAGGGCTTTCCCTAATGACTCCACGGCATGCCAGTATGGGGCCATCAAGGATTTTATCTGGGACTTAGGCAAGCGAAGTAATAAAAAAACGGGTTATCACGAGGCAATTCAGGAATGGACTAAAAACCAGGATTTGGGCAGAGGAATACAGGAAAGCTACGCACAAAGGTTCCGGGATATATGGAACCTCGGGCTTAGAAAAATAAGCGAAGACAAATATTCGGGCTTGCGCCAGAATTTAACTTCTCCTCAGATTTACGAAATCGTGGTCGCAAGCCCTGCGGTTTACGAATCGGCCCTGACTCTTTTGAAAAAACTGGCGGAAGAATCCCGCCAAAGGGACTCCGTCGGAAAAAATAAATAATCCCGATTTGTCGGTACCCCCGCGCAGCATTCAGACAGGCCGGATTAAAATACAAAGGCGATTCCACCGCTCTGTCGCAATGGAACCGCCTTAAATCAGCGAAGAAATATTGACCGCCTTTTAGCCGGTATAGTTACGGAGGCGGCAGGTAAGGCCAGTTGGCCCAGGTGCCTTTGGCGGTCAGTTTATCAATAATACCATTGAGGGTCTCATTGGCACTGTGATTGCCGGAGTTGGCTTCAAACGTCAGTTTTGGGTCTAATGTCAGCGTTACTGTAAACGGCCCTGAATAGGTCTTGTTCGGGGTGAAAAAATCGAAATTCGAAATGTATCCCGTTCCATTCATAGTCGTTGCGACGTAGGATTTAGGATTAGCGGGGTCGTTAGAATCTTTTGTCAGCTTTCCTTTGCCGGTCACGTCGAAAGATACCGAACCGTCGGCGTCTTCGGCGGTAAAATGCATAATCTCAATGCGGCAGGGGTCGCAGGGGTCCATTATAACGGCATCGGGTATTACTTTTACCCATTCCAGCTTTTTGTTATAGATTACCGAGTTTGAATCGACTACGGCGGCGATACCGCTGTCGTAAATGACGGTCATCACCCAGTAGCCCTGGACTGCCAGCGGCACGTAGTTGTTCGTATCGTTTACGTCTATGACCATTTTGGATGCTTTGAGGGTTCCTTTGTAAACAAGCACTCGGGCCATTCCATACGAAGTTTGGCACCAGGCGAACGCCGCCAGCAGAACAAGTATAACCGTTAATTTTTTCATACGCTGTCTCCTTTAATTGAACCTTTCAACAATATATTATCGGCCACGGTATGCTCAAAAGTGTAATCTTAATCAGGGAATCGGCGTTCGCCTCGGCGAAGCCGGGGGGTAATCGGGAAAAAATAGCAAATGGGATGCTAACCAATCTCGACGAGTTTGTATTTCCTGCTGCCCAGGCCGATTTTTTCAGCGTGCAGCTGCCCTTCATACAAAAGACAAAAATAATTATACCTTTTTGCAGGCAGTAATCAAGAGGAAGGGGATAGCCGGTTAGGCCCTCGCTATTTGCTATAATATGGCCGATATTACCACGCCTTTGTCTGGTATTGACGAATAATTTTGCGACGATGCTAAACAAAGAGCGTATTTTTGCCGATTTACCGGTGTGTTCCCTGTAAGTCCAGCTGACCCGATGCACACGCCGGCAGGACAGGGAATAGGACAGGCATATTTAAACCTTTGACTTAAATTAAATGGACGCCAACACACATATCACCAAAAGATCTGCGGGGGCCGGCGGATGTTTTTCTGTCATCGCGGGCCTGGCACGTGAGGCGATTGCCGTGCTTGATACCAGCGGGGTTGTTCGTTATGCCAATGCCGCCTGGGCCGCGATGCACGGTTACGACCGGCCTGATGAGGTTACAGGCCTGAAAATAACCTCCTTTCATAATAAAGAGCAGCTTTCGGCGGACGTTCTGCCTCTTCTGCTGGAGGTCGGGCGTCACGGTCAAATCAGCGGGCCGGTCGGTCATATGCGTAAAGACCAGACGGTGGTGCCGACAAACACAACTATGACGGCGTTGAAAGACAAAACGGGCAAAATCCTGGCGGTGGTTGTTTACGCGACGGATACCACAGAGACGGACAAGCTCAATGCGGAACTGTCGGCGATAAACAAACAGGTGGGGCAATATGCGTCGCAGGCGGAGCAAACGCAGAAGCAGATACAGGCATTAAAGGCGGCGCTTACTGAAAAAGAAAAAGAGGTCGCGGTGCTGATGAGCCGGCTGGAGTGGCAAAACGAGGAGAAAACCCGCCGGGAGAAACAATGGCAAACGCGGTGTGGGTCGTTGACAGATACAATTGAGAAACTACAGCAGAAGGTCCTCGAGATGAAACACCGCGAAGTGGAATTTCTTGATGGTATCGATGAATATGAAGAACCGGCTGGTGCAAATGGCGGCCTTGACCCGGAACAGCTCAAGCAGATTAGCGTTATGGCCCGGAAGTTCATCGACGAGTAGGACGCCTTACGCTCTACGCAACCTGTCGACAATCTTCAAACAATTTCAACCAGCTTGTATTTTCTGCTGCCCAGGCCTATTTTTTCGGCGTGCTCAAGCTGCCATTTGCCATTGAGGTTGGGGTATTTCGAGATTTGAGCCAGCGGTTTGCCCGCGGTTTTTTCCATAAGGTCGATTGCCGCCTGGTCAACAGCCACCGGGTCGGTTGAGCCGAGTATGCCGGTGTCGTCAACGATATTTTTATCGGGAAAGCCCATACAATCGCAGTCGCTTGTAATCGATATCGCGAAATTCACAAACGCCGCCTTACCCTCTTTGCCTTTGAGCACCCCTTTTGCGTGCTCGGCCACGTTGTATTCCAGCAATTTGGTTTCCCTGGACCAGTCGTGCTTGATTGCCTCGAACCTGCACACCGCCAGACATTCCGCGCAGCCGATGCATTTGTCCTGGTCGATGTGCGATTTGAGGTCCTTAATTGTAATCGCGCCTTCGGGGCAATACCTGTAGCATGTGCCGCAGCCGACGCATTTGTCGGCGTCCACGCTCGGCTTGAACGCCGCGTGCTGCCTCATTTTCCCTTTCCTGCTTGCGCAACCCATACCTAATGTTTTCAGCGTCGCGGCGAAATTGGTGCCTAAGTGCCCGGTAACGTGGGCGATTGAGAAAATCGACTGCACACGGGCGATATCGTAGGCGATGAGGACTTCCTTATTCAGCAGGTCGGCGCTTGCCTCGGCGGAGCCGTCAGGCGAAGCCGGGGCGATTTTCACGGCTGTCTCGCTGGTTCCGAATAGCCCGTCGCAAACGATAAACGGCAGCCCCAGCCCCTTGGAATCGAACCCGTGCTCGCCTGCTAATATCGTGTGGTCGATAGCGTTATGACGCCTGCCGATGTATAACGTGCTTGTATCGGTCAGGAAGCACTTGCTTTTTATCGCAAGCAATTCGTCAATCATACCCTTCAGGCAAGGCGCCTTGATATAGGTGTCGTTGCCGTGCTCGCCGATATGCACCTTTACGGCAGTAAAATCGTTCTTATCGAAACATTTGGCAAAGCCCGCCTCTTTGAACAGCCGCCTGCCCTTTTCCGAAATCGCCTTCTCGCCTTCGCCGAGACCTGCTTTTATAAAATAAACGTTTGGTATCATAAGCAACCCATTTATTATTTTCTATTTATGATTTATTATTTTGTATCCAGACCCCGCACGCTCGGGGTATTTAAATCATAATTCATAAATCATAAATAATAAATCAAATTTGCCCTATGCCGGCAAATATTGCAGCAAAATCCTGTCTCATTTTGTTCCTTGAGATTGCTCTAACTGCTGTTCCCAGTAACGCAAATCAGCGTTGTCGGGCATTTTCTTTTGCCACGATTTTATAACTTCCAGCACCTCGCCGGTTTTGCCGCTCTTGATGCCTGCGTTGCACAAATTTCGCAAAACGCCGGAAAAATGCCCGTCGTTTCGCAAGGCCTTTATGAAATGTTCCACCGCTTTGTCATACAAACCCTGTTCAACTAATGAAATCCCGTAATAGTTTTGTGTCATCGGGTCATTGGGGTCGATTTCCAGCGAGCGTTTGAATTCCGCAGCCGCCTCTGCGAGCAATCCTTTGTCCGCCAGTGCTATTCCGAGATTGCTGTGTGCCCTGGCGTTGACGTAATTAATCTCGATTGCCCGCCTTAAATAACGTATCGCCTCGTCAGTGCGGCCGGCTTTTCTGAGAAGCACGCCGTAGCTGGTATGTATATTTTCCAGTATCGCACCTGGGTTCTGGTCATAATCAGGCAAACCGCCAGAGCCAGCACGCCTGCCGCGGACAAAATCGGTTTGGTTAATTTAACTTTCTCGCTCAAAACGCCGGCCAGCCAGGCGACAATAATATAAATCCCGATACCGGGCCAGTATAAATATCTGTCGGCCATACTCTGTAATCCCACCTGCACCAGCCCGATTACCGGCACCAATGTCCCCAGATACCAGAACCACCCCGTCAATAAAAACCTGCGCCTGCGGCCCGCAATGATTACTGTCGCCGTTATAACCGCTAACAGCACAAGACAGCCGCCCCACTGCCACATTGGCGGCCTTTTCAATTCGAGCGGATACAGCACCCCAAGCGACACGGGGTAAAAAATCTTGCCTAAGTATTTTACATACGAAATCAGGGCGTTATCGAGTCGCAGGCCCAGCGGCAACAACGCTAAATTCGTCGTTGCCTCCGATTTTGATTGTGCGATATACGTGAGCACGCACAACGCCGCGGACATCAGGAGAAGGGGGATTTTTTCGTAGATTGAATTAAGAATTTCGGATTTTAGATTTCGGATTTCGGATTGAGGGTTGAGGATTCTGTTAAGCGGCCAATAGTCCAGCAAAATCAGGACAGCCGGCAGCGTTACCACCATCGGCTTTGAAAGCAGTCCCGCGGCGAAAAAAAGCACAATCATCAGATATCGCCGGACGCCGGGTTTCCGCGTCCATCGAAAATACGCCCATATCGTCAAAAAAACGAAAAATGTGCTCAGGACGTTCTTCCGCTCGGCGACCCACGCAACCGATTCCACCGCCAGGGGATGCAGGCCAAACGCGCCTGCGACAAATGCGCTTGGCCACAAGGCGCCCGTCATTGCTTTTAATATCAAAAACAGCAGTATGACGTTTGCGATGTGAAAACCGACGCTTACCAGATGGTGTCCTGCCGGCTTGAGACCGAAAACAGAGCAGTCGATTATGTGGCTCAGCCACGTCAGCGGATGCCAGTAGCCGGTGTGCTTGGTCGTGAAAGCCCAGGCAATCGAGTTAAGATTCAGGCCGTTTTGCACCTGCGGATTTTCGATAACGTAGCTGTCGTCATCGTAGTTTACGAAATCATTGTTACGGACGCCCGCAAATGCGACAAACACCGTCGCTGCCAGAATAACGCAAACCAGCAAAGTTTTTATTCCGCCCTCCGTCATCTGTCCTCTGTCATCCGTCATCCGGCTTTTATTATGCCCTCATTTGTCAGGTTTTCCGTAATCTTTTGGCCGGGTTTAACAATTAAAAACTCCCTTTCATCCCACACGCCGTCGACCATCCGCTGCATCAGACCTGAATCGCCTTTAACTATATCATAGTTCCAGCCGAGGTGTTCAGCGGCCTGCTTTGTGTATTCCTTCTCCGCTAACGAATTGGCAAACCCCCAGTCGATATACGTCGCCCAGTGATATTCCTTGAGCCAGTTTTGCTCGGCAGTCATCAGGTATCTGGCATTGTCCTGGCCGTATTTGGCGATGTATTCCTTCAGCGTTCTTTCGAATCGCTCTTTCCCCGGCTGAGTGTCGGTCTCAATCCACCCGGGGCTGAACCAATACACCCCCTTATGGCTGTCGAAATAATCCTTGTATTTGTCTTTCGAACCTAATAACAGCGTAACACAATCGTGGCCTCTGGGCACAATTATCGGTATTCGCGAGCCAAGTCCCACAATGCCATTACTGCAAAGCCCATAACCAAGAAGCGTCGCGTCGTAGGGCTTTTCCTGCCCGCCTTTTGGCGAGGTCTCGCCGTCGGCATTGCCGACGGCGGAAATATCACTTGCGATATCGAGTGCTTTTTGAATCTCTCCGCGCAGCTTTTCCGGCTCATTGTGCAGCCCCTGTCTCATCACCACAACGTCAACGGCGTTACGCGACCTGGCGGCACAATAATACGCCTCCCTTTGAAGAACCTTACAAACTATAAATTGTAAACGCATTTGTTACGCCCAAAAACTCGATATCGTTTGTCTATCTGATATTAATCCCACCTTGTCAATATGCCAACATAAAAGAAGGCACCATTAAGCCATTGCTTCCATCGCATAAGATAACGACGTGCCTTACTTTTTTATAACAAAAATCATCATAATAATCTGCTAAAGTCATAACTAAATCAAAACGATAATCTAAGTATCAATGCGGATTCGTCTATCTCTCTGATAGACCATAAACCAATTTTTTGGAAGCTTAACAATGACATTCAAAATGTTCCCAGCCGTCGTAGGATTGCTGTTGGGATTTTGTCTTGGCTGCATTCCTGGATTAAATGAGCATCTTCACTGGAATCTCGGGTTCATTATACCCTTCAGCGGATTGGTATTCGGATCCATATCCGCCACGATTGGATTCTTTATCTGCTATCGTCTGAATGTAAAAGTCGATATGGAGGAAATTGTCATTCTGACTACCGCAGCTGTTTTGGGCTACGCAGCTATTGACTATGGTATTTACATTACATCAACCATCACCGTTTCCAAAATTGAAGGCCTACGGGACGGTGTCTATCGGCTGCAGAACCTCATGACGTTTGCTCAATATATGAAGTGGCGGCTCGGTTCCTCATCTATCGGCTACGTAGGTATCAACACAAAGCTTTTCAAAATGGGCACTGCCGGCACAACCATTTCTTATATTGCCGACCTCGGCGGGGCATTCATGGGATCCTTTTTATCACTTTTGTACAATATCCGCATATACCCCTATTGCGACCAATGCCTTAAGTTCAAAGAACGTGCCAAAAAACTTACAATTTTTGTTGCCGACACAGAAAATCAGGGTTCAAATATCCTCGACAATATTCGCGACCTTATCAAGAAAGGAATATGCGAGGACCTTGTTTCTCGATGTGAACAGTTGTCCAATGAGCATGGTGTGGAAAAAGGTAACGTTAAGATAATTATCGACCACAGATTCTGTCCTCAGTGCAAAAAGGCCTCGATTGTGGGTTCGGTCTTCAAGCTCACAAAAAATCGATGGACTGAAGACCGCAAACTCGGATTCCTGATGAACTCGCAACCTCATCCTTTCGCTGAAAATTCGTCATCCTCTTGCATCACCACCACGTCCACGGCGTTACGCGACCTGGCGGCACAATAATACGCCTCCCTTTGCAGAACCTTACAAACTATAAATTGCAGCCACATAAGCCCCAGCTTACCAAAAACGGCTGCTCACTTCAAATCATACGCGCTGTTATCCGGCGAGAGGAACCCTATTTTGCAGTCAGCAGCGGTCGCGTTATAGGTTTCGATTTTAGCGCGGACCTTGCTTGTACTGTTAATGTAAAGCTCCTTTTGCGAGGAGGCGTGCCCGTCGCACCAGGCAACGTTGGTAAACCCGTTATGCCGATACCCCTGTGTGCCGCCCGCCCTGAGAATGCCCATATCATAATCGCCGTCCCAATACCAGGGCGACCGCATAAATTTGTTGGCCCCGCCATAAAATTGGCCGTCCCCGAATAAGGCGCACCTGACGGGTTGTTTGACCTGTGATGTCTTGGCCGGCAGGACTATAGGTATATCCCCCGGTATTGTCGGGTTGATAATGATGCTGCCCGTATATACGCCTGTAACGCTTTCCCCCTGGCCGTGGCCTATGTAACTGGTATTGTAATTGTAGCCGGTGTAAGGCGAGCCCGTAATGCTGTCGTTGCCGCCCTTATATGACGGGCATTGGTGAACGCTTTCGATTGTTTCACCTTCCCAAAGCAGGCCTGGCACTATCTTCGATTGGCCGTTTCCGGTTACCTTCGTGAAATCCCAGCAGAATTCGTATGTCTTTGAGCTGCTTTCCTGCCAGTAATACTGAGCGATTGGGTAATAATCATCGTTGTTTTGGGCGTAACTATTTGCCGCCATACCAAGCTGTCGCAGGTTGTTCAGGCAAAACACCTTTTTGGCCTGCCTGCGTGCCCCGACAACCGCCGGCGCCAGAATAGCCATAAGTATCGCTATTACCGAAATAACCACCAAAAGCTCGACTAATGTAAACGCCTTTCTTCTCATATATTTTCAGGGGTCACAGTTATAAGTGCAAGCCAGGTAGTTTTGCGCCAGTATCGCAAAATCCGTAAAATCCACGCTGCAATCCTCGTTTAAATCCCCGGCCGGATAAGTTTCACAGTTATGGGTGGAAGCCAGCCAGTTATCGGCCAATATCTTTAAGTCCGCCAAATCAACACGGCAGTCCTTGTTTAAATCCCCCGGCGGATAAGGGTGTGTCGGGTCGCCGCAGGCAGCCGCGTCTGATACCGCATCAATCTCTCCCTGATTTTCGGCAACGCCGGTAAACCTGACGTATTGAATCCACCTGTAGCCGGTATTCGGGTCAATCGCCAAATTATTGTAGTCAGCCAGCAAACGCAGGTCATAACCCGTTCCGCCGCCTGAACCGTTGTATAAATCAATCGCGTCTGCCGCGGAAATATCAACAAAGTCAGTGTAGTCAAGATTCGGGTCAACCGGCTTTGCGAAGTCCATTTCCTTATTGGTCCAGTGTGCGTTTGTCCTGTCCCATTTATACGCCTGCGTCGGGTATAAATCGTCCGCCCAGGGGCCGTTGCTAAAACTATACCAGGTCGAACCATCCTGGCTTACCGAGACCTCTACTTTTTCGAAATCGTTTTGGTCGATGCTTGTTAAGAAGTAAGTGTTCATATTCGTGTTGTCGTTGATGTTGCCTGCGCCGCCAAACCAGGAGTTTCCGAATACGATGAGGTCTATCCCGTAAAGATTGCCGGGGTAGTCAACTACCTTATGGTCGAATTTGACCGTTATCGTATCACCGGGGTTGAGCGTGGTTATCACCTTTTTGTCGTTAAGGTCAACGTAATACGCCGGCTCAACCAGCTTGACCCTGAAATTGGGGTCCAGCCCGTACCCGTAGAGGTTTTTGCACACAGTTGCCGGTTTTCCAAGCACCGCGCAGGGGTCATTATACGGCGACGGCCCGAAACTCCCGCTATAACCGACCAGTTCCACGGCAAAATCTGAAACCCCCATTGCCGCGTTCGCCGCCGCAAGTACGACCAGGCAGCAGATGAGTTTAATTTTATCAACTGTTGCCATAACGCTTTTTCCTCTTTATCAGTAATCCGCCGAGGCATAACAAGGCAAGTGTAGTCGGTTCGGGCACAATGGGCGGGTTGGGCTGCGAGGAGACAAAATCCGGAGCCCAGCTGAAACCGACCCAGCTTTCATTAGAAAGATTATCCACGCGAAGTCCGCTGCCCCAATCCCATGTTTGTCCGTTGCTGCTCAGGTATTCGGCCCAGAAACCTCCGGTAAACCAGCCCTGCTGGTAGTAGTCCCCCGTATCACCCTTACTAAAGCCGTCGCCGTCCATATCGTAACCGATACCGAAGATGGCCCCGTTTCCATACCCATCAACCCATTCCTTGTAGAATCTATCGCTTGCCGCGTCGACGGCATCGAACATATCTCCTGCCGTTGCGGAGCCGCCCCAGCGGTATCCGAACGCCAGCGATACGTCCCGCTGCCAGTCAACAACCATTATCGCCTCATTGGCTCCGGTTCCTGCCCAGTACTCGACCGCCACTGAAACACCGTTGAAATCGTAAGTCGCCCCATTTGCAATACCCGCTGCTGCCACAACAAAAATCAAACTCATTATTCTCCTCGAAGCCATCTTCTCTTCTCCTTCAGTAATAAAATTTTTATTTTTAGTTTTGCCCCATTCCGCGAGGGCACAATGCGCAACAAAAAAGCCGTCGTTCCCGCGAAAGGAACGACGGCTCATAAGACAATTGCCAATTTTCAATTGTTGATTTCCGATTTTCAATCGGCAATCGAAAATCGACAATCAGCAATTCATTCTAAAGAGGGTTCCATTCCGCGAGAACACCATTAAATAATGATTGACCACAGGCAGGTTTTCTGACTCGCGTCTTACCTCAAGCCGCCTTCCCATCAGACCTTTTACCGCAGAGCCCGCTGAGCACACAGAGATTTTTTTGAATTTATTTTTCTCTGCGGTCTCCGCGTTCTCGGCGGTGAGTCCGACAGTGGCATTATTGCTTTTCGGTCTTCCGACTATAAAACCACAAAGTTTTTCTTTTTACTTTTGCTTTTCTTCTTGGTGTCTTAGTGTCTTTGTGCCTTCGTGGTTTCGTTCGGAACAGGCGCTTACAGCGGCGGGTCCGTCACGGCTTCTAACCGTGTTCCCGTTTGGTTATCCCGGCTGATTCAGCCGAGACCTGTAATCGACTTATCACTTTTTCAAAGAACACATCCCTTCTACC
>JBELAA010000132.1:0-6443 GCA_049509315.1 Sedimentisphaerales bacterium
TCATCGTTTTGCCCGTCGCCTGCTTGCCAAGGGCAAACTGCCCAAGGTTGTAATTACTGCCTGTATTCGTAAACTACTCATAATTCTTAATACTATGATTCGGAATCAGACCTTATGGCATCCCGAAAAAATCTTAAAAAACATTTGATTTCAAACACAGCCGCTCTGTGGCTAAAATTATTTTTGTTCCCTGTGGCAAAAAAACAGTGAAATCAGTGAAATCTGTGGCTGCTTTGAAAATTTTTTTCGCCCATAGCTATCGCACTGACAAGGAGATATGAAAAGTGAGTAAAAATTTCATTAAAATTTAGTAAATTCCCCCTTTACAGCAAATCACTTTGCCGCCTGCCTGTTATGAATACAAATGCCCCCTCTTCCACGAACAGTTTCGCCGTAGCTAACCCTATTCCGCTGTTCCCGCCCGTTATTACTGCCACTTTCCCCGCTAATTTTTGCGCCATAATCTTGATTCCTTAATTTCATATCCCGCCGAAAATGTTTGTTTTATTTTTCTGTTACGGATTTATTGTAACTCTTTGTGCTTAGCCCGGCAACTTTATTGCCGGGTCACTGCCTTCCCTGCGTAGCACAGAGTAGAAGGGTCATTTCTGTGAATGCTGAAATTTCTTTCGCCACCAAGCTGAAAATATTTGTGAAAAGTTAAGCTTCCGACAAATCCATTTAACAAGCCATAACAAAAACGGTCCCAGAAAAAGAAATGTTAAGTAACTTACAATCCTATGCCTTTCCCACCACCCTCGCTTCTCCTTCATAAATCCATAGACATCCATAGCAATTTCGTGCTTTATACCGTGAGCATCAGCAGCCTCTAATAATTTAGCAATATCTTTTTTGTACAGAAGATACCCTAATTGCCCTTCGTATTCTCCGTTTTTGTTTTTTGCGATTATTTCATTGGCTATATGTGTGAGTTCAGGCATTGCTTGAAACCTTCGGTAATCCTCTGAGTATGAATAAACATTACGGAAGTCCATATCTAAGTCGCTCAGTGCGTTTTCTTTGGCAGCTTTGCGACTCCAATCGCCTCTGTCATTGCTTCCATTTATGATAAGGGTGTTTGGATAATTAACATCATCTACACGCATATTATTCATTCTGAGATAACTCGTTTCCGATGTTTCAAGAAACCATTTTTGATTTGTTATTACCGTCAATCTTTCCATATAACAATTTTTATTAGGTGTAAATATCGGACCCGGCTCACCAGAAAATCTCAAAACGGCGCCTTGTCCTTCATAACTGACTCCTATAGGAAGGTTGAATACAGAATCTGGTCTACCTGTATAATTAACATTAAAATCTTTGTCAGGAAAAATCTCTTGCTCAATTCTTTTAGATACAACTTGGCATTGGAAATTCCGTTTATCAGAAGGAATAAACTCTATCGCTACCCCGTGACTATTCGAAATTGTTGCCTTTATCAGAAACGGCTTATCTTTGAGAAGTGAGAAATGATTTTGGTCTGTTGGCAATATTTTATTCCACATTGAATACTCATACTCGTATTCTCGAAGGTATGTTTCCACGTACTCTTTCATTTGTGTAGCAGACACGACCTTCCCTGCATTCCAAATGTTATAATACTTACCTGCTGCTACAACTGATGCCCCTACAAAAAGTACTAAAACTATCAATACGTATTTTTGAGATTTCCGCACTGAATAAATCCTTCATCATTGACCCTAAAAAAATAGAGTTCCTCGCTGTTTTTCGTCCTGCCATAATTCTTCTTTTTTCTTGTTTTTCGCCAAACCCACTATAGATTTTCACAAACGAGGTGTCAAACTTTTGTTTTGCTTTAAATCCGTGTTAAACAGTGTCAATCCGTGTCAAAAAAAACTTCGTGCTCCTTCTTTTCCTTCGTGGTGAAAAAAAAATAAAAATTCTTAGTGTCTTTGTGTCTTATTGGTAACAAATTGAAAATCTTTTTGTGTTTTTTGAGCATTTTTGTGGCTGCTTTGAAAATTTTTTTCGCCCATAGCTATCGCACTGACAAGGAGATATGAAAAGTGAGTAAAAATTTCATTAAATTTTAGTAAATTCCCCCTTTACACCTTCTCAATTTCACGTTAACCTGCCGATACTGATTTTTGCGGGTATCATACAATATATGGTATTATTTTACCCGCCTTAACAACCTGTAGTATGCGTTTGAGCGTTTAATATAATGAGAAAAACACAGGTTAACACGGTACTTTTTAGACACGGATGCCCTCGGAAGGGCACACAGATTTACACTGTTTTTTGCTTTATCTCCTCTGTGGTCTCTGTGTCCTCTGTGGCTAAAAAGTCCTGTGTTCTCTGTGGCTGAAACTCTTTTTAATAATTATACCCGCTTTGAGCGGCTTATAGCACGGAGGCACGAAGATGGCACAGAGATACAACCCCAATAATCCTTTTAGGACAACCGCTGCGCCGGGACAATCAAAAGGACTAAGCACAAACTTCACAACCAATCACGCCGGCCTGAAGATGGAACATCACTTCTCGACTCCCGGCATTCACCCCTTCGACGAATTGCAATGGGAGAAACGCTCCGCCAAAATTTCCAGCGACACAGGCGAGGCCGTCTTCGAGCAGCACGATATCGAAGTCCCCGCAAACTGGTCGCAACTGGCTACCAAGGTCGTCGCCAGCAAATATTTCTACGGCGACGTTGACTCAGGCCAGAGGGAAAATTCCGTCAAGCAGCTCGTTCACCGCGTCTGCCGGACAATCGCAGACCGCGGGAGGCGCGATGGCTATTTCGCAACCGACGCCGACGCTGAAATCTTCTATAACGAATTGACATGGCTCTGCGTCAATCAGGTTGGCGCCTTCAATTCACCCGTCTGGTTCAACGTCGGCCTTTACGACGTTTACGGTATCGCGGGCGGCAAGCACAACTTCCGCTGGGATATCCGCCAAAAAGAGGTTGTCGCCTG
Organism: Sedimentisphaerales bacterium; assembly: GCA_049509315.1. GTDB lineage: Bacteria > Planctomycetota > Phycisphaerae > Sedimentisphaerales > Anaerobacaceae > Fen-1362. The sequence continues at coordinate 2,946 of JBELAA010000132.1, forward strand.
CGAAAACTCTTATGAATACCCCCAGGCATCGGCCTGCTTCATTCAGTCCGTCAAGGACTCAATGGAAGACATTATGCGCCTTGCCACAAGCGAGGCGATGCTTTTCAAACACGGCTCAGGCACCGGCACCGACCTCTCGACCCTGCGTAGCGCAAAAGAAAAGCTATCAGGCGGCGGCAAACCCTCAGGCCCGCTTAGTTTTATGCGCGTTTACGACCAGATTGCCGCCGTTATCAAATCGGGAGGCAAAACCCGCCGCGCCGCCAAAATGCAGTCATTGAAAGTAACGCATCCCGATATAAAGGAATTTATCACCGCCAAGACCGAGGAAGAGAACAAGGCACGTGCTCTCATCGAGGCCGGCTACACCGGTGACCACAACGCCGAGGCCTACAACAGCGTTATGTTCCAGAACTCAAACCTCTCGGTCCGCATTACCGACGAGTTTATGGAAGCCGTCGAAAAAGACGCCAAATGGGCGACATACGCCGTAACCGATGGCCGTAAAGTCGAGGAGCACAACGCCCGCGAGCTTATGCAGCTTATCGCCGAAGGCACACGCACCTGCGGCGACCCAGGCGTTCAATACGACTCAACCATAAACCGCTGGCACACCTGCCCAAACTCCGACAGAATCAACGCCTCGAACCCCTGCAGCGAATATATGTTCGTAGATGATTCCGCCTGCAACCTCGCCTCCCTCAACCTTATGAAATTCCGCAAAGAAGACGGCACTTTCGATATCGCGGGCTTCAAAAGAGCCGTCCGCCTGTTCATTATCGCGCAGGAAATCCTCGTCGATAACGGCTCATACCCCGATAAGGCAATCACCGTCAACAGTCACCTTTTCAGACCCCTCGGCTTGGGTTATGCGAATCTCGGCTCATTGATTATGTCGCTTGCGCTTCCCTACGATTCAGACCAGGCGAGGGCATTGGCCGCGGCCATTAGCGCAATTCTCACAGGCACAGGTTACACCGTCAGCGCAGAAATCGCGTCAATTAAAGGCCCGTTCGACGAATTTACCAAAAACGCAGAGCCGATGCTCAAGGTCATAAATATGCACCGCCAGCACGCCTGCAATATCTCGGAATCGCAGTGCCCCGATTACCTGCGCCACGCCGCAAAGGATTGCTGGGATGAGGCGTTTGACGCCGGCTCAAAAACCGGCTTCCGAAACGCGCAGGTTACAGTTCTCGCGCCCACCGGCACCATCGGCTTCCTTATGGATTGTGCTACCACAGGCATTGAACCGGATATAGCGCTTGTTAAATACAAATTATTGGCAGGCGGCGGTATGCTCAAATTAGTAAATAAAACCGTCCCGATGGCGCTCGAGCGCCTCGGCTACGGTATCGACGATATAAAATCAATCACTGATTACATCGACGAGCACGAAAATATCGAGGGCGCTGAAAAGCTCAACCCCGCGCACCTCCCCGTTTTCGATTGCGCATTCAGGCCTCGCGACGGCAAGCGTTTCATTCACTACCTTGCCCATATTAAAATGATGGCCGCCGTCCAGCCGTTCATTTCAGGCGCGATTAGCAAGACCATCAATATGCCTAAAGAAGCCACAACCGAGGAAATCGGTTCGGCCTACACGCAGGGCTGGAAATTGGGCCTAAAAGCCGTCGCCATTTACCGCGATGGCTCCAAAATGCTCCAGCCCGTCTCAACCAAAAAACACAAGGATAATAAGGGTAAAACCGAAGTCGCCGCCATTGGAAAACCATTCAGACGCCGGCTTCCGGACACACGCCACAGCATCACGCACAAATTCTCAGTCGCAAACCATGAGGGCTACCTGACGGTGGGGCTATACACAGACGGACAGCCCGGTGAGTTGTTCATCACTATGGCCAAGGAGGGCAGCACCGTCGGGGGCCTCATGGACGTCATCGGGACGTGCACGTCGATGGCGCTGCAATACGGCGTGCCGCTGATTACGTTAGTCGATAAGTTCAGGCACGCGAGGTTTGAGCCGGCGGGGATGACGTCCAATAAGGATATACCGTTCGCCAAAAGCGTAATCGACTATATCTTCTGCTGGCTTGGCTGCCAGTTCATACCCGGCTACGCGGAAAATAATACCCCCAATCGGTCGGCGGCAGCGGTCGGCGGTGAAAATAAGAATGCCGCAACGGTCCGCGAGGTCGTCGAAAAGACCCGCGACCTGGCGCAGAAAATCGCAGAGGTCAAGGCGGTCAAAACTCCTCAAGACCCAAGACCCAAGACCCAAGACACCAGCAACGGCGATGGGGATAACGATAGCAGGCACAAGGCAAAGGTTACCCGGTTTTCAAATGGTTCAGATTGGGGCGACGGTGGGGGGCAATCCGGGGAGATTCGCATAGTTGGCATAGACGAAAGACCCCGCCTTAAAGAGGCGGGGCTAAACATCTTGAATAGAGGTGTGGATTTGGTTGTAACAGCTCCTTCGGCTGGGTCGGCCCCCGATAACAACATTCAAGGGCAGGCGGGTTCGACGCAGGACGTTGCAGGGCAGATGCAGTTTGAGGCGGTTGTGATGCAGCAGTTCAATTCGCAGTTCGAGCATTTCCAGGATGATGCCCCTGCCTGCGACGTCTGCGGGTCAATCACCGTTCGTAACGGAACCTGCTATAAGTGCTTTAACTGCGGAAATTCGATGGGATGTTCTTAGCCACAGAGCGGCTGTGTTTGAAATCAAATGTTTTTTAAGATTTTTTCGGGACGCCATAAGGTCTGATTCCGAATCATAGTGTTCAGGATTGTTAGAAGTTTTCGCATACAAGCAGTGATAACGACTTTGAAGGCCTTGCCCTTTTTGGCAAGACGTTTGGAAAAACGATGAATGACAGGGTTCCAATGAATAGCAGTCAAGGCAGCCATATAAAGGACGTTGCGAATGTCTTTTCGGCCTCCGAATATGCGCGATTTGCCGGTGAATCGTCCAGACATAAAGTCAAAAGGAGCGACGCCGACCAAAGCGGCGATTTGCTGGCGGTTGAGCTGCCCCAGTTCGGGCAGTTGAGACAGGAGCATAGCACTAGTTTGAGGGCCGACGCCTGGGGTGCTGCGGAGGATTTCATTTTTTTTACGGAAGCCGTCGTCGGACTTGATGTTTTGTTCAATGAGTTCGTCGAGTTCGGCGATTTGATAGTCGAGGGTTTTGAGCATCTTGCGGACGCTTTTACGAACCTTTGGATGAAGGGCGAGCTGGCTTCTGTTGGATTCCTGGGTGTGCAGGTCAGTGAGCTGCCTGCGGCGACGCACCAGGTCAGCCAATTCGTCTATTTCGGGGCTTGCGGGCGGTTTTGGCTTTGGCTGGACGACCTGGGCGAAACGTGCAAGGACTGCGGCGTCGATGGGGTCGGTCTTGGCCCATTCGCCAAGGCCACGTGCGAAGTCACGGACCTGTCGCGGGGAGGCGACGACTACTTTGAAGTTTGCCTCAAGCAGTTCGGCGACGATTGGACGTTCGTATCCGCCGGTGGCTTCGAGGACTATCAGGGA
>JBELAA010000133.1:0-8828 GCA_049509315.1 Sedimentisphaerales bacterium
GAAATGGGGCTTTGCCTCGAGAGAAAAGGCGAATATGACAATGCCAATCAGCTTTTCAAAAAGGCGGCGCTAAGCCGGTCCGTTGTTACAGGGGTTTTTGCAAATTATCACAGCTCGCTGATGGAGCAGCGTCTTGGCCAGCATCTCAATGCCCGGACAAGGGCTTACAAAACCGTGGCGCTGACAGGCGCACTGGCGTCCGATTATGAATGGGTGCCGACATTGGAGCAGGATTGTGCTTTCCTCGTGGCCGAAGCGGTAACAAGGCAGGTCCTGATGCTTTGCGACGCGGACGGCTGGCTGCCGGAGCAGTTATGGTCTCGGGAATCCAGGCAGGGCGCAGTGTCCCCTACAGGAGTCGAGACGGCTTTAACGGAACTTATCGGATTGAAATCCGGCTCGACGGAAGAGCTGCAAAAGACGCTCAACGCAGGCGCCGAAAAGCTCAATAAGGGATTGTTGACTCCCCAGATTCGAGCGATTGAGCAGGGGAGCGCTAACTCGCTGAGTCGGTGGCAGATTTGTTGTAACGGGCCTGGCATCGATGAATTGATTGCGAGGTTTGCCGCTAACACCTCTCTCGATGTGAAATGGATTCGTCCTGAAAACAGCGTCCCCGCGAAGCCCTTGGCGGAGTCTCGCCTTAGCGAGACAGGGGGTAACGATGCAAAGAACAAATCCTCGCCGGCCGCAGCGAGATGGAACCGCTCTGTAACGTTGTATTTGCCGTCAGCGACAACCCAGCAGGTGGTAGCGACTGCCGCCGGGGCCGTCGGGCTGTTTGCACAACTGGACGATGCGGGTCTGTCCCCTGAGGGCTCGTCTGAATCACCATCAGTGAAGGGGACAATAACCATAAGCGACCCTGCTGAGTATTCCTCCTTGTCAGAACATACGAAAATGTTGGCCGAGCACGCGATATGGCTCTGGAGGAAGCTGTTGCTGATGTATGTCGACGACAAACGAATGGCAAACGCCCATTTTGCCCTTGGGGTTCTCGAGGAGCAGTCAGGCCGGGTCGCCGAGGCAATCGCCGAGTACAAACTGGTAACCGCGCGCTATTCACAAACGGCTCTTGCGCCTTTTGCCTTTTTGCGTTTGAGCCGGCTCAAGACGTCGCTGCGGGACTACGCTGGCGCCAGCCGGGACCTTAAAGAGCTTATCGAGCAATACCCGGATAATGAGCTGGTAGGTCAGGCGCATCTCGAATTAGCGGAAACTACAATGAAAGCAGGGCTTTTCGAGCAGGCCTGCTCGCTTTACAGAAAGGCATTCAACCTGGGCTTCTCGACGCAATTCACGGCTGCTGCGGCGCTTGGCGCGGGCAAATGCTATTATCAAATGAAAGATTACGAGTCCGCGAAAAAATGGCTTATTCGATATTTTGATACGGTCCAGGGACAAAAACACGACGCAAAACCCGGCTCCCCAAACGCGGATTCTTATACCGCCTATTTTTTACTGGGTAAGGCATATCTTGCACTTGGCAACCTTGAGGCCGCCTGTTCGGCGTTACAGCGGACCGCGACGCTGGCCGTGGCGGGCGACGATTATTTCGAGGCGTTAACGGCGCTGGTGGAAACACAGATTAAACAGGATAATTTCATAGAGACCCTTGCCATTATCGAAAATGTTCGCGACCGGCCTTTGTCGCAGGGGCAGTCAACGCAGCTGTTGATTCTAAAAAGCAGGGCTTTGCGCGGTATGGGGCTGGCCGACAAGGCCTTGGCGGCGCTTTCCGACAGAGAACATTACGTGGCCGACTCCCAGCTCAAAGCCGGCATAATAATCGAGATTGCCCGATGCGGCGTATCCGAGGGAAAATTTGACCTGGCGAAAGAGCGCTTGACTGAGGGGCTTTCACTGCTGAATGCGGGGCCGGAGGCGCAGCAGGTCTCGCTTGAGCTGGCCGAGGTTTGCCTGAAGCTGGGTGAAAATCAGCAGGCCATTACAATCTGTAGTCGGCTTATCGATTCCTCGCAGTCCCGTAGCCCTGCCACAGGTGAGGGACGCCAAACGGCGGATGAGTCGATAAAGCGCAGGGCCTCGGGGATTCTGGCGTCGGCTTACAACAAACAGCAGGACTATGACAGGGCCGCCCAGATAATTTTGATGGCGTCCAAATCCAAATGAATAAATATCAGAACATAAAAACAAAAGAGCACAAGGAATTTAGAATTCAGAATTTAGAATTCAGAATGAAAAGCTGCTTTTCTAAATTCTCAATTCTAAGTTCTCAATTCTTAATTGCACTTGCGGCTTGTGCGCTTGTGTTCTTGTCCTGTAACGTCTTTGGTGCGGCGACGACGGACCCGCCTCGCCACATAGCGGCGGACGAGGTCTCGCCATCCCTGCACGCAGGGATGGCGGATGAGTCGTTAAAAACAAGCTCCGCCATAGACACGCAGCGTAGCGCGAAGCATTGCGGAGTCTCGGCTTCCGAGGCAGGGCCTGCTTCAGAAACACGGGTTGGAGACCTTAAACGCCAGCTGCGTCAAAACAGCATCAGCCCTCCCGCCGTCGGCCATATTGCGGAATCCGTTTCCGGCGGTCGCAACGACGACGACCTGCAGAAAATAATTGCGCAAATCCGCTCGATTAAAATCAATCAGGAGCAGTCCGCCCAGCAGTCCGCCTTTGGCGAGACCTCGCCTGTCGGCGGGCGGGCAATCGCCCCTGCGCCGGCGGAAGCCGCCGAATCGAGTATGGTAACTCAAAGCGAACCGCTGAAAACAAAAGACAGAGCTGATATTAATTCTGCGCCTATCCTGCGTAGCGCCGACGAAGCAGTGTCAGCCGGAATCAGCGACCGGACCCTGCGGATAATAGACGATTTGCTTAATGACCCTAATAAATCGCAAAATCTAATGAAACTGGAACATAAGCAGGCAGGAGTTCAATATAAGGAGCTTGCGGAAGTTTTGTTTAAAAGCGGCAGGTTCAGCCAGGCGGGGCAGTGTTACAAACGGGCCTACGAGCTGTTGCCTGCTGATGACGCCAACCTGGTCAGTGATAAAAACTGGATATTGTTCCAGATGGGCAATTGCATAGAATATGACGACCCGAACACTGCCAGGGAAAATTTTGCGCAATTACTCAGGACAAATCCCTCCTCGCCCTGGGCAGACGTTGCGAAATTCCGTCATGACCTCACTGACTGGCTCCAAAAAGAGCAGCCGAAAAAACTAATCGAGGAGCTTAACCGAAAACCGGAGAGCAACCAGTGACCGAACCGCAAATTCACAATCGTCTCAATGTTCCTGACGCAGGGGTGCTGCTTGTGAGCCGGTCGCCTGAGCTGACCCGGCTTGTTCTCGAAACGCTTGCCCGTAAGGCCATACTCGGAATGGTGACCGGCGCCCCCGGCGAGGCGACGGATTTTCTGGATAAAAACGATTACCGGCTCGTGCTTATCGACATAGCCTCCGAAGGGGGCGCGGGGCCGGATTGTCGCAAAACAAGCCGCAAAAACGGCGACGAAGCCCCGCCCTCGCGGGAAGCCGCGTTCGAGCTGCTCGGGAAAATCCGGACGAGCCGGCCTGAGATGCCGGTAGTGATGGTCGAAACGCAGGCCGGTCGGGCAACAACCGAATCCGTTGCGACGGCCGTAAAGGCGATACAGGCCGGCTGCTGCGATTTTATCGCTTGCCCGGCGGGCCGCAAGACGCTGGAAAAAATTATCGATACCTATGTTCCGAATCAGCGTGAGCATTGCGTCGCCTCAGCCGGTGGTGCAGACGGCTGCGTTTGGAAGATTGTCGGCAAAAGCCCGGCGCTTACGCAAACAGTCAATCTGGCAGGCAGGGTGGCGCCGACCTCGGCGTCCGTCCTTGTAACAGGCGAAAGCGGCGTCGGCAAAGAATTGATATCATACATTGTTCATTACAACAGTCGACGCGCTGATGGACCGTTTGTGAAGGTTAATTGTGCCGCCCTTAGTGAGACGCTGTTCGAAAGCGAGCTGTTCGGTCACGAAAAAGGCGCCTTCACCGGCGCATACACGCAACGCAAGGGGCGTTTCGAGGCGGCCCACGGCGGGACACTGCTTCTCGATGAAATAAGCGAAACGCCCCTGAGGTTCCAGGCGAAGCTGCTGCGGGTGCTCGAAGGGCAGGATTTCCAGCGGGTCGGCTCCAACGACAATATCAACGTCGATGTTCGCATCATCAGCACGACGAACAAAGACCTCTCGCAGGAGGCAGCACAGGGCCGTTTCCGCCAGGACCTTTTCTACCGGCTCAGCGCCATCCGTTTACAGGTGCCTGCCTTGAGGCAGCGAATGGAGGACTTGCCGGACCTCGTCTGGCATTTTGTCAAGCTATACGCCGGCCAGACGCGGCGCTGCATAAGCCGCCTGGACCCGGCGATGATGGAAATTTTCTCGAAATACCACTGGCCCGGCAACATCCGCCAGCTTCGAAACGTTGTCCTGACCTCGCTTGTGATGGGGGTCGGCGAAACGCTCTCCCTTGCGGATGTGTCCTGGCTTTTCGATGAGCTGCAGCCGATTCCGGAAATCAGAGGACAGAGGACAGAGGACCCGTCTTTGCTGCGCTTCGCCGAGGCAGGCAGAGGACAGAAGACGGAAGACAGACCCGATATCAGTCATCAGTCATCTGTCATCCGTCATCCGTCTTCAGATTCCCTGGCGGGCGTATCGCTGGCACAAATCGAACGCCGGCATATTCTCGATACACTCAAACAAACCAACGGCAACCAGACCCGTGCAGCGAAGGTCCTCGGCATAAGCGACAGAACCCTGCGTGAAAAAATTCGACGGTTCAGGCAGGAGGGATGTTTGCAACCGGTTTAATTATACAAGGGTGAAATAAACGGAGATTGAATAAGGGAAACAATATGGCTGACGAAAAAACAGAACAGAAACCGCAACAGACCACACCAGAACAACCCGCAGCCCCTGCCGCTTCGGAAAAAGGGGGAGAAAAGGGAAAATCATCGATTCTTCCTTATATTATAGTAGCAGTTATAGTCCTGGTCTGTGCCGGAGCGGGGGTTGGGCTGGGACTTCTTTTCGCAGGCGGCGCTAAAACCGGGCCAGCCCCTGAGGGCACTTCTGAAGCTGTAAAAACCGAGGAGCCGAAAAAAGCGGAACATTCTGCAAAAGACAAGCAGGCCGAGACGCAAAAGGCGGGAAAGCCGGGGGAGGTATGGTATTATGACCTTGACCCCGTTGTCGCCAATCTAAATGAGCCGGGCGCAACCAGATACGTCCGGGCGGTCCTCACCCTCGAGATGAGTCCCGCCATTACCCCCGAAAAAGGCGCTGCGATTCTCGCTCAAAAGAAGCCGCTGCTGACAAATCTTATGACCATATACCTGGCGGGGCTTAGCGTTGACGCCACAAGGGGCGATAAAAATCTCAAAAGGATGCAGGCGGAGCTGACCGACACCTTCAACGAAAAGCTCTTTCCCGATAGTGCGCCCCTCGTCAAGGGGATTTTAATCAAGGAATTCGCAGTGCAATGACCGACTCACTGAATAATCCCGGCAGAGCGAGAATTCAGCAGCTTCTGGCAGCAATCGGCTCCAGGCAGCAGGACGATGGTTCCAAAATTGAGACGTCCGCCTACGACTGGCACCAGCCGCATTTTTTCAGCACCCAGCAAAGAAAGGACCTGGCCGGCTTCTGCGAAAGAAGTGCCGCTGTTATCGCCCAAAAGTTCGGCGCATTGTGCCGGCAAAATTTCGAGGTAACGATAAGCTCGCTCAGCGAGCATTTCGCGGGACAGTTCCTCGGCCAGGAATCGTCAGGGGCAGGCCAAACGCAAAACCCGACCAATTACTACCTCCCGTTTGGTTTGGCGCAGTCCCGTGAAGGGAAACCGACGGCCGAAGAGTCCTGCGGCTTTGTCAGCATACCGCCGCAGACCGCTTTAATCTGGACGACCCAGTTGCTTGGGGATACGGATTCCAAAGAAAATGCCGTCGGGCCATTGTCGGAGCTTGAAACGTCGCTGCTGTTCGATATTTGCTCGCTGATTGTGCAGGCGCTTACGGAAACAAGCGACGGAAAAGCCGGTTTTCGCGTCGCGGCGGACAATATGAGTAATCGCCTTCCACTGGCGCTTAAAGGCGAGGAGGAGTTTTGCAAAATCACCATCCAGGTTAAAAAGCCGCTCGTTTCGGCGAAGCCCGGCCCGCCAAAAGGCGAGGTCTCGCCGAAGGCGGACGCGCCGGGAGCAGCCGGAGGTGGTTCAGCCGGCTCAGAGTGCCATATCCTCGTCCTGTGTGAAAAACTCGTCCCTGTGCTCAGTGATACACAGGCATCGACGAAATTCTCCGCCAAAGATATCACCCAGGCGATTCAAAGCCATATTGAAACGATACCCGTCCCGATAACCGCCCAGCTTGCCAGTGTGCCGGTAACAAATTGACGACCCCGGCGGGCTTATTGTCGCCGGGAAAATGGTATGTCGCGGCCGGCTTGCCAAATCGGCCGGCAAATACGCAATGGTTGTTACTGAAACACTTTTTTAGAGGGAATATATATGCCTGATACAGCACAAGCCGTAGCTGAGCCGGCGGCACAGAGCCAGCCGAATCCCGCTGATTCCAAGACAAAAGCGCAGGTGGCTGATTTCCCGGAGGCCGCCGAAGTCAACGCGACCGGCGCCGGCGGCTCAATCGATATCTTGCTCGATATGACCATTCCGGTAACGGTAACAATCAGCACCACGCAGATTCCCATTCGCCGGCTTTTGCAATTAGGCCCCGGTTCGGTGATAAAACTCGAAAAGTCCGTTGACGCCCCGATGGACCTCTACCTCAAGGACACCAAATTCGCCACGGGTAACGTTGTCGTAGTTGACGGCAGGTTCGCAGTAAAAATAAAACAAATCCTCGGCCTGGCGGAACTTAAGCCGGAGGAGAAGAAATGATAAGGAAACAGTAATTAATGGCTGAAACTTCAAAATCATCGACTTCGTCAGTTCTCGATACACAGGTTATGCCGCACAGCAACCTTATTCTGGCGGGCGGCCTGGTTACGATTCTTGCGACGTTGATAGTGCCGCTGCCGACGCCTTTGCTGGATATGCTGATTGCCTGCTCGATATCGCTGGCGATAGCCATCCTGATTATCACCCTGTCTGCCAAAGAATCGCTTGAGCTGTCAACCTTCCCCTCACTGTTATTATTTACGACGCTTTTCCGCGTTTCATTGAACGTGGCGTCAACGCGCCTTATTCTTCTTCAGGCAAACGCCGGCAAAATCATCCAGACCTTCGGCGAGTTCGTTACCGGCGGTTCCTTCATCGTCGGCGTGGTAATTTTCATGATTCTGGTCGTTATCCAGTTCATCGTAATCACAAAAGGCGCGGAAAGAATCAGCGAGGTGGCCGCGAGGTTCACACTCGACGCTATGCCCGGCAAGCAAATGGCAATCGATGCCGACCTCAACGCCGGTATGATTACCGAGCAACAGGCAAATGAGCGCCGAATGAAAATCGTAAAGGAAAGCGAATTTTACGGGGCGATGGACGGCGCCAGTAAGTTCATCCGCGGCGACGCCAAGGCGGGGCTTGTAATCGTCATCGTAAATATCCTCGGCGGCATCCTGATAGGTTATTCTCACGGGATGAATGTTCTTACGGCTGTGAAAACGTATTGCATCCTCTCAATCGGCGACGGCCTGGTCAACCAGATACCGTCGATGATAATCTCAATCAGCTCGGGCTTCCTCGTAACAAAAATTTCCTCGCAGAACAGCGTGGGCCAGGACCTCAGCAGACAATTCATAAAAGCGAGCGAGCCGTTGTCAATCGCGTCATTTGTAATCGCAGGCCTTGCCCTTGTGCCGGGATTACCCAAGCTGCCCTTCCTGCTTTTGGCGGCGGGGACCGCTATGATGGGCAGAATGGCGGGAAAGGACAAATCCGCGGGTCGCAAAAGCGCGCAATCTGCGGGTCAAACGGGTAAGCCGGCCGAGCAGCCCGTTGAGGAGCTTCTCGATGTTGACCGGGTTTCTATTCACGTCGGCGTTCGCCTGATTTCGATGGTTGACCCGAGAAAAGCAAGCACCGTTTTCGACAGGATTGGCGCACTTCGCAGAAAATTCGCCCAGCAATTAGGCGTCGTTATCCGGCTTGAGCCGGAAATGCTGCTGGCGATGGATTCCGGCAACGTCCAGACAAAAATAAAAGGGATTGAAACCGTCGAGCCGATTTTCGGCCTGCCCGCGTTGTGGCTAAAACCGCAGGACAAGGAAAGGGCCGAGCTTAACGGCTACACCGTTATCGACCCCGAATCGGTCTTTATCACGCATTTATCAGAGACGCTCAAAAAGCACGCGCACGAACTGCTCAGCCGGGAAGACGTCCAGCTATTGGTTGACCGGCTTCGTAAGACCCAGCCCTCTCTTGTCGGCGAAGTCCTCGCGACGGATGGTCCCGTCTCGATGGGGACACTCCAGCGGGTCCTTAAGAACCTGTTAAAAGACCAGATTCATATACGCGAGCTGGTTAAAATAATCGAATCGCTCTCGGAATTCGCACACAAGAGCAAAAACCCGGCCGTGCTGACGGAAATGGTCCGAAAATCGCTCGCCCGGACGATTACCGACCGCCTCAAAGATGACACCGGTAAAATCCAGGCAATAACCCTCGAGACGGCGCTCGAACACCAGATGCTAAACAGCGTCAAACAGGACGCCGAGTCAATCACGCTTTCGATGCCCGCCCAGGTAATGATGGATATAAGCAAAAAAATCGCGCAGGCGTGGCGCTCGGCTATGAATAAGGGTAAGGAAAAAATCGCTTTGCTTTGTGATTCTCGGTTGCGTCCCGCGATTGCGGATATGCTGGCCCGTG
>JBELAA010000134.1:0-6311 GCA_049509315.1 Sedimentisphaerales bacterium
TCGCTGCTATTTTTGGCGTCTGCCTCGGCAGGTGGGGGTTCCGGCTCGGCTGTGCAGACACTGGTCCCGATAGAATCTGGATTGTCGATTTGTAGTTTGTCCATAATTAGTCCCTCATAAAAGTATAGCTCTATATCGTTGTTGCAGCGGGAGTTATTGAGTGAGATGCCGTTCCTCTATTTGAAATGTGGCAAAACCGCTGGAAAACAGCAAACTATTTACTAAATGATTCTGTTGTGGTCTGATAATATCTTAGGTTTTTTCCGCAAACGGTTTTTTAATCATCGGTCGGGAATGTCTCAACCGCTCACCCCCTGAAGCGGCTTCGAACTGCGTTTCGGCTGCTCGCGGACGACTGTTAAAAAGACAATCATCTTTCCTCTCATAACGTCAATTTTCGAGACCCGAAACGTCCTGCCGTTCATTTTGAAAACCGGGTCAAACGGCTCATCTTTCAACAGTGACAGGCAAATCTGCGACGCTATGTTATTCGGCTCTGTTCCCGTCTCCGTCATCCAGTTAATATACGCCTTGTTCCCTATCGACCTGGCAAATGATGTGATATTTACTTTACCTAATAAAATCCGGTTGACGCACAGATTCATTAATCCTTCCTTGTTGATAAAAGGATTAAGCTCGACTGTTAAAAACAAGTCCATCGGCCTGGCTTCGGCTGTCGCCATCACCGTTATCTGCATCGGCGTCAAAATCACTTCCGGTCTGACCAGCGTAAGGTCATTCGTAATCATCGCCCCGGGCAGATGCGAGACGATGTCGTTTAACCCCTCCTGTGTAATCTCAAGCTCGAACGATTCCCCAAGTTGTGCGCCGTTGTAAATTTCCGGCAAAAGCTCATTTGTCAGATACCGGCTTACCTCGTTGGGATTTGCCGCTTTCGCCGGCGCATAATTTCCCGGCTTGTGCCCGATTAAAATAAACGCCGTCGCTAAAATTATCAGCAAAATCAAAATCGCCGGCAGTAAATACCTGCCTCGCCTGCTTTTTTTCACATTCGACAAATCTTTTTTCGTCTCCGTTCGTTTCTGTCTTGTTAGGATTCGGCAAAGCGGTTATAGTAAGCACCAAAATTGGTTTTGTAAAACTAAATCAGAAAGGATGGTTTATAGAAATATGTCGAATCATTTTGGAGACCGGCTCTTTGACGCCGTAAAGAGTAAACGAACACCGTTGATTGTCGGACTTGACCCCGTTTACAGCCGGCTTCCTGCCGCGATTACAAGCCGAAAGGATTTGAACGACGAATTCGACGTCGATTCAGCAGTCGATGCGATATTCGATTATTGCACCCAGGTCCTGCGGGTCATCGCGCCGATGGTTCCCGCGGTAAAAATCAATATCGCTTACTTCGAAAAATACCTCTGGCAGGGTATCGAGACCTATTACTCGCTCATCTCAGAAGCCAACGATCTCGGTCTCGAGGTAATCGGCGACGTCAAACGCGGCGACATAGGCCACACCGCTGAAATTTACGCAGCCGCTCATCTTGAAAACCCTGAGTTGACGGGTCTCGAAGACACCCTTGCACCCGACGCTATTACCGTCAACGGTTTTGCCGGCGCAGAAGGTATCGACCCCTTCGCCAGCGTCGCGACAAAGAACGGCAAAGGCGTTTTCGTCTGGGTCCGCTCAAGCAACCCCGGCGCCGCAGCCATTCAGGATTGCGATTGCGCTGGCCAAAAAGTATATGAGAAAATCGCCGCAGTCGTCGGCGAAATCGCCAATAGACCCGAACACATCGGCAAAGCCGGCTACAGCAATATCGGTATGGTTGTAGGCGGCACAAGCCCCGCCGAAACCACTGCCCTTCGCAAACAATATGACAAGGTCTGGTTCCTCGTCCCCGGCTACGGCTCGCAGGGCGCAAGCGCCGCCGATTGCATCCGCTTCTGTAAAAAAGACGGCTCCGGCGCGCTGATTAACGCCTCTCGCTCTATTATCTACGCATACGAAAATCCCAAATACACGGAGCAGTTCGGCGACAACTGGAAAAAAATTATCGAACAGGCCGTCATCGATGCCAAACTCGATATCGCAAAAGCCGTCCAGGACGCCTTGTAATCGAAATCGCCCCTGCAAAAATAAAAATATGAATAAAGGTATTTTCAGGGATAAGAAGATACTCGTAATGGGCCTGGGCAGGTTCGGCGGCGGCGGCGATGTCGTGAAATTCATCTGCTCAGCCGGCGCAAAAGTCATCGTTACCGATTTGGCCAAGCCGGAAGCCCTCGCCGAATCAATCGCGCAACTAAAGGGCCTTGATGTTGGTTATCACCTCGGCTCACACGACCCCGCTGATTTTCAGCAGGCCGATGTCGTCGTCGCCAATCCCGCCGTGCCCCTCGATAACAAATTCCTGCAAATCGCCCGCGACGCAGGCAAACGAGTAACATCACAAATTGAATTGTTCTTCGAATTTTGCCCCGCGACGATAATAGGCATCACCGGCTCGAACGGCAAAAGCACCACGTCCTCCTTAATCGCCCATATACTTCGCAGCCGGTTCGGCGACAAGGTTTGGCTTTCCGGCAATATCGGCAATGAGCCGTTTTTGACAATCCTCGATAAGATAAAGCCCGACCACCTCGTCGTTCTCGAAATATCAAGTTTCCAGATTGAGCAGTTGGCGCAAAGTAAACTCGCACCACCCGTAGCTCTGCTGACCAACCTCACCCCCAATCATTTGGACCGTTACAAAACATTCGAACGTTATTGCGACGCTAAGGAACTTATCTTCCAGAACCAGAATCTTGATAAAAACCATCCCGCCATTTCGATTTTCAACGCCGAGGACCAAATCGCCCGCCGGTGGTTCGAAAAATATCGCAAACAGCAAGGTCGCCTCTGCATAAAATTCTCAGCCGACGACGTTCCCGCCCGCGTCCGCTCCGCCTTCACATTACCCGGCCGGGCAAACCTGTCTAACCTTGCCGCAGCAACGGCCGTCGCGCGGTATTTCGGTGTAACAGATGAGCAAGTCATCGCCTGCCTGCCCTCTTTCAATGCCCTGCCCCATCGCCTCCAGCTCGTCGCCGAATCCAGCGGCGTTCGCTGGTTCAATGATTCAAAGGCCACCACCCCCGACAGCTCAATCGTCGCCCTCGACGCCTTCGACGCCCCCGTTATCCTCATTGCCGGCGGTTACGACAAGCACATCCCCTTCGACAAATTCGGCAACAAAATCGCCCAAAAGGCCAAGGCCGCAATCCTCATAGGCCAAACCGCCCAAATTATCGCAAAAACCATTACCGCCTCACCCCAAAACCAGTCGGAAATCAAATTCGCAAAAACGCTCGCCGAGGCCGTCAAAATCGCAAACGACCTGGCTGTCTCAGGAGACGTAGTTCTGCTCAGCCCCGCCTGCGCCAGTTACGATATGTTCGAGAATTACGAACAACGCGGCCGGCTGTTTTCCGACCTCGCTAATAACATTAACCGCTGATTATTCGGACGTTGGCCTATTCATCCACTTTTTACTTTTGTTTAATTCCTGTTTTTTTGCGTGCTATCGCCCTTCAAATCATAAATCATAAATCATAAATCATAAATTTTTTAAGTCGCCCTCCTAAACCACCGATTCGCCATTTGAAAATAAAAACCTTAGTGTCTTGGTGTCTTAGTGGCTATCTTAAATGAGGGTGAAAAAAATGACTGACATATCCGAACGCAGGAGAGAAAAAAGATTACGCTATCACTGGCCCGTCTGGTTCGCCGAGGATTTCAACGCCATACTTTCCCAGGGTCAAATGGTCGATGTCTCAAGCTCCGGCGCCGCCTTCACCTGCGTTGCCGATAATACCTGTCCCAATCCGGGTCAGAACATCACCGCCCGTTTCAGCGTCCCCCGATACCTCCCCGACACAAGTTTCGACGTCAATGATTACATCCGAACCGGCTCGGTCTGTCGAATTGATTTCCTTCCCAACAACCTTCGCCGCGTCGCAGTCCGTTTTCAGCATCCGCTTCCCTTCCGCCCCGGCGAACAACCCTGGACGCCCTCCGTTTCCGAACCGACGCCCGCCGAACCCGCCCGCGCTTAATTGCTCAATTGAACCATAAGATTTGTATTAGCGAGAGACGAGCCACGAGATACGAGCGACGAGAATAGGAGTGCTGGGATTCGAACCCAGGACCTACGCATTAAAAGTGCGTTGCTCTACCGCCTGAGCTACACTCCTGTGTCGGCCTCTGGCCGACAGAGCATTTGAGCATCTGAACAGGTGAACAGTAGAAAAGAAACAAATGCTCAAATGCGGTCAACTGCTCTACTGTTCAACTTTCTGAAATCGACGGACAAAATAGACCCGGCAAGTTTAGCCGTTTTCTACCCGCCGGACGTAGAAGCATACCAGTTTTGATACCCTTCTGTCAATCCCGATTCATCGGGATTTAACGTTTCTGCCTGGGCTGGCCCACTCTTTTTCCCCGCCCGCTGGCTTAACATCGCCCCCTCGCGCCTTTAGTCGGCATCATCGGCAAACCGCGAAAAACCAAACAGCCAAAAAAAAGGCGGCAGAAGGTTTACACAACGTCGCGGCAGAAGGCGAAGATAGGTTTAGACACGGACCTGCGGCACGGATTTACACTGTTTTTAGTAAAAAAGCGGGGTTTTTACTGATTTTTTCGGTTTTTTCAGATTTTCCTTTTAAAAAAATTCGATTGTATTGCTTTTCAATTATAAAAGATTATAATTTAGTTTGGCTGGTGGGATAAAATAGAAAGATGAAAAAGTTTTTAGTTCTATTGATGGTTTTAGGTTTAGTTTCAAGTGCCCAGGCGGCCTTATCGCTGTCTCTGGCTGCAACAAGCATCACTGTGGGCGGCGATGTGACCCTTAACGTTATCTCAGACAACACTGATAACTGGGAAGGTATTCTCGTTCTGAGCGAAGACGTAATGGGCTGGACGACCCCTGTTGCTGCCGATTGGACCGCAGGAACTGCAAGTGGTATCGGTAACTTAGGCGCTATAACTTACAACTTTTCCGGCTACCATGCTGCCATTGACATCCTTGTCGCAAGTAATCTCGCCCCCACCGATGTTGTTGCCGGCACACAGTTTAGTATAAAAATCATACCCGTTCAAGCAAGCCCGATTTATATCAGTCTGCAGGACCCCACCACCCAGGCAGAAATAACCACCAACGGAGCACCTCTGGCTTTTGTTTTAATACCAGAGCCGATGACAATCGGTTTGCTCGGTCTTGGCGTCTTGTTCCTGCGTCACCGTAAATGAAACCACATTAAAGCCGAATGTCATATTGGCAGTTAAAGATACGCAGTATAAAAATCTGCAGCGTTATTATTGTTTAATCCCGGTGCGGTGATAATTAGAAAATTCAGGTCTTGAAAAACTCATCTTTGCAGGTTTTTTCGTCTGCTCTCTTTTCGCCCTCTGTTTTCACCCTGTCCTTGACAATACAATCAGATTTTAAGATACTTCACCGATGATGTTTAAAGATTTTGGAAAAACGATTGTAAAGATATTCGGGTCGCGGAGTCAGCGGTTAGTCAAGCATTATATGACGCCTGCCCGGCGGGCGGGGGAATTCGAAGAGCAGGTCAAGCAGCTCAGTGATGAGCAGCTTATGGCCAAAACCGCGGAATTCAAGCGGGTCATAAGCGGCGGCGCTAACCCGGAAGATATTCTGCCAGAGGCGTTCGCGGTTGTTCGTGAGGCAGCCAGGCGAACCGTCGGTATGCGTCATTTCGACGTGCAATTGGTCGGCGGAAACGTCCTCTACGAAGGCAAAATCGCGGAAATGGCGACAGGCGAAGGTAAGACGCTGGTTGCGACGCTTGCCGCGTATCTGGTTCACCTGACGGGAAGGCATGTTCACGTCGTTACCGTCAATGATTACTTGGCCAAACGCGACAGCGAATGGATGGGGCCGATTTATAAGGCGCTTGGGTTGACCGTAGGCGCGATACAGGCGGATATGGATACCACCGGCGAGGAAAGAAAAAACCAATACGACTGCGATATAACCTACGGCACCAATAACGAATTCGGTTTCGATTACCTGCGCGACAATATGAAACTATACATCGAGCATATGGTGCAGGGTGAGCTTCAATACGGCATTGTTGACGAAGTTGACTCAATCCTGATTGATGAGGCGAGAACGCCACTGATTATATCGGGCCCGGCGTTCGACGATACAACCAGATACAGAAAAGCCGACGACGTGGCGCGCAAACTACTCGGCCTTCAGGGTGGCTACGACCGCATAAAAAAGCAGATTGACACCGGCGAAAAAGCGATTGCCAACGCACAAGGTGAGTTGTCGGAAT
>JBELAA010000135.1:0-9851 GCA_049509315.1 Sedimentisphaerales bacterium
TTTCTGTTTGTTTGATACTGTTGTCATAGGTCATTCCTTTCAATTAGGTTAGATTTGTTTGTTACAATTCGCACAAATCATAACCGTTGAAGGGATGACCTTCATATTATCTAAACATTATTCGGTTGCCCGTGGAGGGGGGAATTATTGCTGGGAGTTGTTTTTGGGTTTGTTGCTCAATATGCTGTGAATCATAATGTCGAGTCGGGAAATGACGATCATCATATCTGTCGGCCTTTTGGCGGGGTCTTCCTCGACGCAATCCATTACCAGCTTTGAGATGCCGAGGGGTATGCGTGAATGTATTTCGTTTGGGGCGCGGACTTTTTCCTGGACGGGCAGGCCGAAGGGGTCTTTTTTGGGAATGAGGGTCGGCACGGTCTTGCCGGTCAAAGCCCAGTACATAGTCGCGCCGAGGTTGAAAATATCGGTTTTGGGGCCTAAGGGTTTACGCCTGACCTGCTCAGGGGCGATGTAATCGGGGGTGCCCTGAATGCGGCGTTTTGTTGTGCCGATTTTGCAGCTTTGGCCGAGGTCTATGATTTTAATTGAGCCGGCTTTACTGAGCAGGATATTATTCGGCTTTATATCGCAGTGGACCAGGCCCGCCTGATGCATCGCGTTGAGGCCCGTCGCGACCATACGGAAGACCAGCATCACATCCAGCAAGCTAAGGGCGGGGCCTTCCTCGAGCGATTGGCCGTCGAAATATTCCATCGCCAGAAGCATTTCCTTTATGCGGAACATACTGCGGACGGTTTTCAGCTTGTAGCACTTGCGGATATAGGGGTGGTCGATTTTCTGCGCTATTTTGTATTCGGTCTCGACCTGCTCGAATATGCGGGAATCTTCGGGTTTTTCGAAAATGACCCGCTTTAAGGCCACTTCGGTTTTATTTGAGTCGTCGGAGGCCAGGTATATTGTAGTGCGAGCACCAACGCCGATGCGCTTCTTTATTGTGTAACCGCCAATATCAAGTATATTTACCGCCATATATTTTATAAGACCATAGGAACCGGTGTTTTCGATTCATAAGCCGAAATGCCGGATACCTCCCAATTATCGGTATTGGCAGAAACCGGCTAAACCGCTAAAACAATATAATCTACAAAATTTTCGGCTCTTTGTCCAGTGGCTTTACGGCTTAAACCACCTTTTTTCGCAAATTTTCACATAAATTTACTTAACCGCTTGCCAGCCGGCTCGATTTAATTTATACTGACGGTTAATCCGCCTATGGCGGATTAAAGTTTATTCCCCGATAGCTCAATCGGTAGAGCGGGCGGCTGTAATGCGGGGCATAAGGTATTAGGTTGCTTATGCCAAAGTTGCAGCTCCTGGCGGAAACGTCAGGATGAAAAACCGGGTGAATTCAGGGAAACCTGATTCCGCTGATGCGGATATGGTAATCCTGAGCCAAGCCAGTCCACGCAGGGTTGGGTAAAAAGTGAACTGGAAGGTGCAGAGACTAAAGAGTGAGGCGACCTGTGCCAATAAGCTCTTAGAAGCGCCCGGCGCCTAAACCCGAACAGTCGGGTATGGTGATGAGATAGTCCGGTCTTCAGGGAAACCTGAAGGAAGCTGTAACCGCCAGGTCGTAGGTTCGAATCCTACTCGGGGAGTTGTTTGAATTGCTTCGTTCGCTTACCACCTGTTTGGTTCGGTGAACGAAGCTTTTTTTATTAAAAAGGGAATAAAAATGGCGGTAAAAGCCGGCAAGAAAGTTACCCGTGACTGGTTCGGGAACTGGTCGAACGAATATGACCGGACGCTGGGGTCGCTGGAATTTCATCGGGCTTTGCTGGATATGGTGGTGAAAAATTCGGGAGTCAGGCGGGGCTGCAAGGTGCTCGATATCGGCTGCGGAACGGGGCTTCTAACACTGAAATTCCTCAAGGCGACGGATTGCTCGATTACAGCGGTTGATAACTCGAATAAAATGTTAGCGATTTTCGAGGATAAAATTAAAAAGCTTAAACTGCGAAATCAGGTTGTCTGCAAATTGATGGACGCCGATTCGATTAAGTTCCCGGCCGATACCTTTGATATTGCCGCATCTACGCTGGCGATTCATCATTTGAAGGAAAAATTGAATCCCATTCGGAAAATTTACAGGGTTATTAAACCCGGCGGCGTCTTTTTAATCGGCGAAATCGATATGGACACAACCGGAAAGCTTACCGACATCGACAGGTTTAAGCGGATTATCAGGGTTCTGGAGCAGGAATGGCTTGCCGGTCTGGAGGCCGGGGATTTAAGCATATTCGAAAGAATGTTCGATAACAGCAAAAGACACATTTTTAACCAGGGCGATTACTGTGTCTCGCTTAAACAGTGGGCCGAACTCTGCAAAAAAGCCGGCTTCCGTAAAGTAGCCGTCAAAAAAGTCCCTCGCCACAAGTGCTTCGGTATCGTCATCGCCAAAAAATAAACGTAGGGCGGGGTTTACCCCGCCGTTTTCATTGCCTTATTGCAAAATCGGCCGCCTGCGCGTATAAATTACCTCGTTATGACAGCGGAAATCAGAAAGCGAATTGAGCAGTTGCGTGCCGAGATACGCAGGCACGATTACCTGTATTATGTTCTCAACCAGCCGGAAATTACTGACCAGCAATACGACAAGCTGTTCGCTGAGCTAAAAACGCTTGAGGGGCAGCACCCTGAGCTTATTACGCCTGATTCGCCTACCCAGCGGGTATCGGAAAGGCCGATTGAGGGGTTCGCAACCGTTCGTCACGCTATCCCAATGCTCAGTATTGATAATACTTACTCGCCGGAGGAGTTGCGGGCGTTTGATGAGCGGGTGGCAAAGGGGCTTGAGAGCAGGGACTATGATTACGTCGTCGAGCTGAAAATCGACGGTCTGGCGATAAGTTTGCGATATGAGAAAGGCGTTCTGGTAATAGGTGCCACAAGAGGCGACGGGACAAAAGGGGACGATGTTACTCACAATATCAGGACAATAAAGGCAATACCGCTGCGATTGGCGGGCGACGTGCCGGATGTGCTCGAGGTTCGCGGGGAAGTATATATGCCCACGAAGTCGTTTGTCGAATTGAACAGGCAAAAAGAAAAAGCGGGCGAGCCGTTATTTGCCAATCCCCGCAACGCCGCCGCGGGCTCATTGAAATTGTTAGATTCACGGATTACCGCCCAGCGGAATTTATCGTTTTTCGCTTACGCGACTGGCGAGATGTCAGAACCGCTGGCAAAAGACCATTACGAAACATTACAGGCGTTCAAAAAACTGGGTTTGTCCGTCAACCCGCATATCAAAAAAGCAAAAAATATCGACGAGGTAATCGAGATTTGCAACAGTTGGGACAAAAGGCGAGACCAGCTTGATTTTCAAATAGATGGAATGGTCGTCAAACTTAATAATCTCGAACAGCGTGATATTCTTGGTTCCAGTAGTCGTTCGCCGAGATGGTGTATCAGTTATAAGTTTGCCGCCGAGCAGGCCGAAACCGTTGTCGAATCAATCGACGTGCAGGTGGGTAAAGGCGGGACGTTGACGCCCGTGGCGAACCTGACGCCGGTATTGTTGGCGGGCACCACCGTCAAAAGGGCGTCCTTGCATAATTTCGACCAGGTCAATCGCTTAGACGTCCGCGAAGGTGACACGGTCATAATCGAAAAAGCGGGCGAAATAATCCCGCAGGTCGTCGAGGTCAAAAAAGAAAAAAGACCCAAGGGGGCAAAACCATTTGAGCCGCCGACAAAGTGCCCGAATTGCGGCGGCGAGGTTAAAAAAGATGCCCAAGGGGTTTTCCTGCGATGCATCAACCCGCATTGTCTCGGCCAGTTGAAGGAACGGGTCAGGTATTTTGCCGGCAGAGGGCAGATGGATATCGAAAACCTCGGCGAAGCATTGATTGAGCAGATGGTTGACGCCGGCTTAGTCAAGAATTTCGCCGACATATACAAACTCACGAAAGACGACCTTCTCGGCCTCGAGCGTATGGCCGACAAAAGTGCCCAGAACGTCATCGACTCGATTGAGGCAAGCAAAACAAGGCCCCTGTGGCGGCTGGTTGCGGGTCTCGGTATCAGGCACATTGGAACACAGACCGCACGGGATTTAGCGGCTCATTTCGGCTCGCTTGATGCAATTATGAACACAAGCCAGTCAGGCCTTGATTCAATTGAGCAAATCGGTGAAAAAGTCGCCCAGAGTGTATATGAGTTTTTCCACAATGAAAGAAACGTCGCCGTCATAAAGGAGCTTTTGGCGGCGGGCATTAAGCCGGAATTGCCTGTAAAGACCAAACCCAAAGGCAAACTCGCCGGCAAAACCATCGTTGTTACCGGCACTTTGCAAAACTTCACAAGGCAGCAAATCGAGGAAGCAATCAGAAACGCAGGCGCAAAAACGTCATCCAGCGTAAGTAAATCCACCGATTTTGTTTTGGCAGGTGATAACCCCGGCTCTAAACTTGATAAAGCCCGCCAATTGGGGGTTAAGGTCATCAGCGAAAAGGAATTTCAGGAGCTATTGTGACCTCGGATCAGGATTATATGTTGGGGGCCTTACAACTGGCTAAACGAGGGTTGGGCCAGGTGGAACCAAATCCTGTTGTTGGCGCGGTCATTGTTAAAAATGGCAGAATTATCGGCAAGGGCTGGCATAAGAAATTCGGCGGGCCTCACGCGGAAATCAACGCACTTGAAAATTGCAAAAAGCGGGGGAATAATCCCAAAGGCGCGACAATGTTCGTTACGCTCGAACCCTGCTGTCACTACGGCAAAACCGGCCCCTGCACAGATGCGCTAATCGCAGCAAAACTGAAAAAAGTCGTTGTCGCAACAATCGACCCGTCAAAACACGCCAACGGCAAAGGCATCAGACAGCTTAGAAAAGCGGGTATTAAGGTCGATGTAGGCCTGTATGAAGAGGGGGCGAGGGTTCTTAACGCCCCGTTTATGAAATTCGCCAGAACAGGCAAACCATGGGTAACGCTCAAATGGGCACAAAGTGCCGATGGATTCCTCGCCCGAACCGATAAAAAACGCTGGATAACCGGTTCTAAAAGCAGAAAGGACGCCCATCGGTTGCGAAGACGCGCAGAAGCTATATTGGTCGGCATAAACACTGTGTTAAAAGACGACCCGCTTTTAACGCCCAGGCCAGGTCGAGGCAAAAAGCCGATACGAATCGTCCTCGATGAGCACCTGCGAATTCCGCTTGACCGTCAATTGCTTGCGACAGCCAAAAATGTCCCCGTTCTTGTAGTAACACAGGATAAAATGCTGCGAACAAAAAAGGCAAAGCAAATAATCAGCAGGGGGGCAGAGTTGCTCGCCTGCCCAAAAAAATCAAAATCGAATCTGCAATTTTTACTAAGATATTTGGGTAAGCGCGTCATCGGGCATTTACTTGTCGAGGGCGGGCCGACGGTCATCGGCTCATTTTTGAAAGAAAATCTGGCCGATGGGATTGTTGTGTATATATCGCCGAAAGTGCTGGAAAAAAGAGGCGCAGCCGACATAGACATATCCCCGATTGACAATTATACGCAAATGCGATATGTAAATATGAAACGTATCGGCGATGATATTAAAATAAGCGGGCTGACCAGCGAGGGGTTAAAAGCAGCAGGAATTCACAGGAACAGATTATGAAAAAGATTGAAGTATTGGGACTTCAGACGATACCAAAAATCAAACAGGGGGACAAGCTGGCTGAAATAATCGCCTCGGCTGCCGAGCAGGAAATCGGCGGATTGCTTAAAAACGATATCGTGATTCTCACAAGCAAAATCGTCTCGAAAGCGCAGGGCCGGACGCGGCGAATGGCCGACGTTGTCCCGGGTGAAAAGGCCCGGTTTATATCACAGAAGACCGGCAAGGACCCGGTTTGGCTGCAAATGATTTTCGACGAGGGCAACGAAATCCTGGCCATTGTGCCGCTGAAAGGCATAATCGAAAAGCACATCATCGACGCCTCGCAGGATTTTGCTGTATCAACCGAGCTTGTCGAGCACGAGCAGGCCCTTTGCATAACGTTAGATAGATCCGGCCGGGTGCATACCTGCGACGCCGGCATCGACGGCTCGAATCACGAAAAGGGCATCGTCAGCTTATTGCCCGAAGACCCCGACCAGGCCGCAAAAGACATCCGCCTCCAGTTGCAGAAAATAACCGGTAAAAAATTGGCCGTAATTCTGGCAGACACCGAAATCATTCCCTTCGGCACGCTGGATTTGGCTATCGGCTCGTCCGGCATCGACCCCGTCTCGAAACAATTCGGCCAAAAGGACATTTTCGACAAGCCCAAATTCGGCGGCATCGACCTTTCTGCGCTTGTGTTCGGCCAGACCGGCGCCGGTATCCCCACCGCTGTAATCCGCGGCTACGATTACCAGATTAACGAAGAAGCCAACGTCGCAAACACAATGCTTGCCGGCGCCTCCGGTGCAGGCCTCCAAAACCTCATTAAAAAAACCCTCATCGCAACCTCCTGGACCAAATCGCCATTCAAGCGTTTCCTGTTTCGCCTCGCCTCCTGGTTTGTATAGCGATTCTTGCTATTGTGCCTCGACTGCTCCTATGTCGATTGCTCTGCCTGCGATTCGCGGGTTCGTATCGATATCAGTATCGACTTTGTCGGGCATTGCCTTGCTGTCGCCCGCGTCAATACATGGTGAGCCGGCCGACAGGTGATAACCGGCGGTATCGAGGTCTGAAATTTGCGGGTCTTTCGAGAAACAGTTCTGGCCCCCCAACTGCTCTGTTAATCCCTGGATGCAGCAATTGGCGGCCTTGATATTTATGCCGTAAACCTGTGCCGGCTCGTCAGCCCCGTATCGGCTCGTATTCCCCCATACTATGCAATTCGTCAGCACCGGCGTGCTTTTCTGATTATATACCCCGCCGCCAGCGTATGCGTCATTTTTTGTTATAGTGCAATTTGTAAATACCGCCTTGTTGAATTCATTGTATATCGCCCCGCCTTTTTCCAGTGCCGTATTTTTACTAAACACGCAGTTGATTATAGTGGGGTTGCTTTCTGACAGGTATATCCCCGCCCCGCTGTCTGCCGCGTAGTTATCGACGAATTTGCAGTTGGTCAGTTTGGGATTGCCTCTCCAGAAATATACCGCACCCATCTCTGCTGAATTCAGTTTGAACACACAGTTATTGATAGTGGGGTTTCCCGACCTGCAATACAGGCCTGCGCCCTGCATCAAATCGTTGGGTACGCATCCCTTTTCGACGTGCTGCGTGTTACCTCCCGTTATAATGAATCCGTCGAGAACTGTTGTCTCGTCGGCGCCGCTGGCTGTTATTACGTGGACGACATTGTCTTCTCGTGATGCGTCGCTGTAGAGTTCCTTGGCCGTCATCGATGCGTTGTCGTCTCCCTTGATATCCCCGCTTAAAACCGTCTGGTTTGTTACGGGGTTGCTGTCTTCCCATTTTCCGCCGCCGCGGGGGAATCCCCCGTATATTGTTACGCCTGGTTTAAGCGTGAAAGTAGAGTTTTTCCCCTTCGATGTGTGCCTGTCCCTGTCCGGCGTATAAACTCCCTGTGCGACCCAAATCTGGTCGCCCTTTCCCGCCGCTGCTAATCCGTCCTGCAGGTATTTGAATGCACTGTCCCACCTTGTCCCGTTGCCTGCTTCTTTGGCGCTCGAATCCACGTAAATATATTTTCCCTTTGCCTCGCTGCGTTCTCTCTGTGGCTGTTCCGGGATGGCCGTATCTCCCTCCACCGGCGCAACCAGCAGTTTCACTGTCGAGCCATTCGGGTCCCAGCCGTTTATGTCGGCTATATAAGTTATAAAGCCGATTTCGCTTATGGTTTCCCCGCCGCCGTGTTTTCCGGTAATGGAACTTGTCGATATCGTATTTGTATCCCGGCCTTCGCCAAGTCCAAGCAGCATCGGTCGAAATCCGCCCCTGCTGCCCTCACAGCCGATTTTGGCCCCCACATACAGCGTTCCACCCGCGTCTGCCGTCGTTGCACCATCGATCGAAATCAGCGTGAACTTCAACTCGAAAGCGTTATATTTACCAACGTTTATACCTATCAATGGCTCTTTAGTTCCAATGCTTTGCTCGTAAGAAGAGCAAACCATATCGAGAGTACTTTCGAATGCCCTGCCTGCAGGCATAAATATTTCAAATTCCACGCCTGAGCCGGGGATATCTTTTTTGGACAAAATGCTGCCCCTTGCTCCCATATTGTAGCTTCCGATATGCAGCATCATTATTCCTTCATCTGAGAGCGTGAAATTCTCAGCCCTGATGCCGCCTATAAAAAACAACATCGCCGATATGACCGTTAACGCCGCCGCCGACCGAATGCCCGTCTTCATTTTTTTGGCCTCCTAAAAACCTTCCGTTATTGCCTCTGAATTTGCCGATTATGCGCGCGCCGCCGGCAGTTTGCAAGATATATTTTCTTTAAAACTGCTGCTTTGGAATTGAAATTATGAATTTACCGAAAGCGTAATTTTTAATAATCAATCAGTAACCAGTTTGCCTGCTGCGTGGTAAGCGCAATTGACCTGTAAAATCAGGATTTTGCCTATCGCGGCACAGTTCTGCGGAATGTATAGATAATACGGATAGCGGTTTAGATATCGATTTAATGGACGCTATAAAACCGATGAAAGGAGCACAGAATTATGAGACCTGAAACAGCAATTCAGCTAATCGGGAAAAGAAGTATGTCAAAGCCCGACGAGAAACGGACATTCGAAAAAGGAAAACTCGAGCTAATCACGCTCGGCGATGTAACATTCGGCCGCGCAACATTCGAACCCGGCTGGAAATGGTCAACCTGCGTCAAACCCATCGTCAAAACGGCAAGCTGTGAGGCGCCCCATCTTCAGTACCACGTCTCCGGGCGAATCCACGTTGTAATGGACGACGGCACAGAACAGGAGTTCGGTCCGGGCGATATTTCCCTTATTCCGCCTGGCCACGATGCCTGGGTCGTGGGAGATGAAACGGTCGTTGTCATCGACATCTCAGGTATGGCCGAATACGCTAAGCGACCTTGACCTGGCCCGGAAACTGTTCCGCAACAAGGCGCTGGCTGTATGAGATAGCGCCTCAAAAGCCCAGCGTCTTTTTGCGATGCAGGATGTGAAAATAATGCTGCGCGAAGCGGTGCGCCTCGTCTCGGACGTATTGCAGCAATTTCAATACCGGCGAATGTCTCGGCAACCTCAACGGCTTTGTCGTCCCCTGTCCGCCCTTGCCGCAGGCCTCGCGGCCTTCGAGCCGAGGGGCGAGATCTCGCCCGCCGCACAGCGGCGAGGCGGAAAAGTATATCTCTTCCTCGCGTTTGGCAATCCCCGCCAATTTTAAATTATTTTTGCTTTTCTCTGCGTTCTCAGCGGTCTCCGCGGTGAGTAATTCTCGTAGTGCGGTTTCCGCGGCGTGCAATTGCCCTATCCCCCGTCAGACAAATATCAGTATAGCGACAGGTTTTGGGTTTGTTTTGTAGAAAGAATACCCATTGTCGCTGGTATCCGATAGAGTTTGAGTTGCGAAACCAAAACTTTACGGAGCCGGACAATGGGTTACGAACATCTTAATCCGCCTGCGGCGGATTAACATTGATGAGCGTGAAAACATTTTAAAAATGCTTGCAGGGTACAAAAGTATGCGTCAGACAGGCCGGTATCCTGGTCGAAACGCCGGGACAATCAGCCGGGAGCTGAGACGCAACTTAAATTCAACCGGCGAGTATAAGCCGCATCTTGCGCAACGGTATTACGTTCAAAAAGCTGCCGGCTGAGCTGGTAAAGACATCGTGCCGATACGGCGCAATGACGTTCGACAACGGCAAGGAGCTCGCGGGATTTATTTAAGGAGCTTGAGCGTGGTCCGGGTAT
>JBELAA010000136.1:0-12698 GCA_049509315.1 Sedimentisphaerales bacterium
ACTGGGCACATATCGCGTCGGTCATTGCCGAGCACGGTATTGAGGGGCCTGTCATCGGTCTTGCCTGCGACGGCACCGGCTACGGAACCGACGGCGCCGTCTGGGGCTGTGAAACACTCATTTCAACGTTAGACGGTTTCGAGCGATTCAGTCATCTTGCTTATTTCCCGCTGGCAGGCACCGACGCCGCAAGTAAGGAACCGATTCGCCCGCTGTTAGGGCTTTTAATGCAGGCGTTCGGCAGCGAATTCAATCTGAATAAACTGCAATGGCTGCTCGAACCAATTGAGCCGGACAAAGCAAAACAGAAAATAATTTGCGAGCAAATCCGCAAAAACGTAAATACCGTCCGGTCATCGAGTTTAGGCAGGGTTTTTGACGCAGCCGCGGCAATGCTGGGGCTTGGTAGCTTCAACCATTTCGAGGCGCAACTGCCTATGAAACTCGAATCAATCGCCGACGAGAATTGCTTCGAACACTATGGTTTTGAATTTGCCGGACAATCAGTCCTTGACCTGCACTTAATGATTGGACAAATCGTAACCGACATACGCGAGAATACCGACCGTGCCGTGATTTCCGCGAAGTTTCACAATACTATCGTCGAGGGCCTTCTCGTAATGGCAAGATTTGCACGTCAGGCAAAGAAATTAAGCACGGTCGTCTTAAGCGGCGGCGTATTTTGCAACAGATTTTTGACCGAGCGTCTCGTTCGGCTCTTGAAAAAAGACGGCTTTTCCGTATTATCGAACCGAAATTTTCCCGTCAACGACGGCTGCGTCTCTGTCGGCCAGGCCGCAATTGCCGCCGCTGCCGCGAAACGTTCGGTGAGTTAAAGTGAAAAAAATAAACGGACACAAGATTGTTTTCCGCTCCCTGAAATACAGGAACTACCGCCTCTTTTTCGCGGGCCAAATCCTTTCGCTCATCGGCACCTGGATGCAGCAAATAGCACTTCCCTGGCTGGTTTACCGCCTAACCGAGTCGGTTTTCCTTCTCGGCGTCGTCAGTTTCGCCACCCTGATTCCCGTCCTGCTTTTGGCGCCCCTGGCAGGCGTAATGGCCGACCGCTGGAACAAATACTATATCCTGCTCGCTACCCAAACTCTCTCGATGTTACAGGCCTTCGCCCTGGGCCTTTTATATTATTACGGCCACATCCAGGTCTGGCAAATCATCCTCCTGGCCATATTCCTGGGCCTCATAAACGCATTCGATATGCCCACACGTCAGGCCTTCGTAATCCAGATGGTTGATAACCGCGACGACCTCAACAACGCCATCGCCCTCAACTCGATGATGTTCAACAGCGCCCGTCTCATCGGTCCGTCAATAGCCGGTATTGTCATTGCCGCATCCAGCGAGGGCGCCTGTTTTATTCTTAACGCCGTCAGCTTCCTCTTCGTTATCGCCTCACTCCTGCTGATGAAACTCAAACACCACCAGGCAAAACCACGAACCACCCGCGTCCTGCACGATTTGAAAGAAGGGTATTCATACGCGACCGGCTTTACGCCTTTGAAATTCATTATGCTGCTCCTGGCGCTGGTCAGCTTGGTCGGAATGCCCTATTCCGTTCTTATGCCCGTTTTCGCCCGCAAAATAATCGGCGGCGGCTCCCTTACCCTCGGTTTTCTTATGGCTTCCGCCGGCGCAGGCGCTTTGACCGGCGCCATTTACCTGGCGTCAAGAAAAACGGTTGTAGGTCTCGGTAAAATCATTCCCATATCGACCGCGACCTTCGGCTTCGGACTCATCGCGTTTTCAATGTCCAAAACGTTGTGGCTCTCCCTGCCTTTGATGTTTTTCACGGGTCTCGGAATGATGACGCAAATGGTCGCAAGCAACACCATCATTCAAACCATCATCGACGACGATAAACGAGGCCGGGTTATGAGCTTCTACGTTATGGCCTTCGTCGGCACCGCGCCATTCGGCTCACTTATCGCAGGAGCACTGGCCAGCGTCATCGGAGCGCCCCATACCCTGCTCATTGGCGGCTCGCTGTGCCTGCTCGGTGCGGCACTGTTTGCCCGCAAGCTGCCCGAAATCAGAAAACATATCCGCCCCATATACGTCCGCCTCGGTATCGTCAGTGAGGTTTCCGCAGGCCTTGGGGCCGCATCGAATCTCACCGCCCCGCCGGAGCGATAACTCAGCTCTTGCCGCTTGTCATTCCCGCGCAAGCGGGAATCCAGTTTTTCTGTAATCCTAAATCTGAAAAATTTTTTAAAAATTTTTTCAGAAAGTTTTGCATCGCTCGACAGATATTGTAAACTAACCGAAATAGAATAGGTGTGCGTTCGGCGAGAAACCGGACGCCGGTGTTTTGTGAATATAATTTCAAAGGAGTATGCCTGAGTTGTCAACGACCGAAGGTGAGCAAAGTCGAAAAACAAACGGTGAGCAAAGTCGAACCACACAATGCGCCGTGCAGTTGACCGGCCCCAACGAACTCGCCCTCAATAAATCAAAACCGCTCGTTCTCCCCGGCCGTCATCAGGTCCTTTGTCGCGTCGAGGCCGTCGGCCTGTGCTTCAGTGATTTGAAGCTCCTCAAGCAGTTCTCGGCCCACCCCCGCAAAGCCGCAATCGTCAGCGGCATCGACCAGGCCATCCTTGCGGAAATTCCCAGCTACGTCCCCAACGGCAAACCCACCGTCCCCGGCCACGAAGCAGTCGTCCGCGTCGAGGCCGCAGGCCCCGGCGTCAAAAATTTCAAACCAGGTCAGCGTTATCTCGTCGAAACCGATTACCGCTGGCTCCCCACAGCCCAATCCAATGCCGCCTTCGGCTACAATTTCGAAGGCGCCTTCCAGGAATACGTCCTGATGGATGAACGCGTAATCACCTCCCCCGAAGGTGATTCGATGCTCATCCCCGTCCCGGAGCAGTTAAGCGCATCTTCCGTCGCACTCATCGAGCCGCTGGCCTGTGTCGAAAACTCATACACCGGCAAAGAACGAAAACAAATCAACCCCAATGGCCAGATGCTCATCGTCGCCGACGTTATGGTTACCACCAACGACCTCACTGAGCTTTTCAAACAATACGGCAGACCCGGAAAAATCACCTGGGCGTCCCAGTACAAACCCCCTGAAGTCGCCGGCCTGGCTATGGAATCCTGCCCCGACCTCGGCCGCCTCGCAAACGCCAGTTTCGACGATGTCATTTACCTCGGCTGCAACCCCAACAGGGTCGAGGCGCTCTTCCCGAAAGTCGGCACAAAAGGGCTTTTCAATATCGTCCTGTGCGGCGACCGCTTCGGCCGCGAAATCGTCGTTCCCGTCGGCCGCGTTCACTACGGCGGTATGCGAATCACCGGGACCGTCGGCTTCGAACCCGCCGACTCGATGAAACACATCCCAGAAAACGGCGCCATCCGGAAAGGCGACAAGGTTAACTTCCTCGGCGCAGCAGGTCCTATGGGCACTATGCATGTTATCCGCAATATCTGGCAGCAGACCGAAGGGGTCAGCATTTTCGCAAGCGACGCCGACGACGCCCGCCTGGCGATGCTGGCCAAAGTAGCCGAACCCCTGGCCAAAGAAAAAAACATCGCCTACAAACAATATAACCCCTCGAAAGAGCCGGTCCCCGCGCCCTTCGATTACATCGTCATCGTCGCCGCCGACCCCGAGCTTGTTGACGCCGCAGTTAAAACCGCCGCCAAACGCGCTCTCATAAATATCTTCGCTGGTATCGCCTCCACCGCCGCAGCAAGAGTTGACCTCGACGCCTATATCGAAAAGCAGTTGTATTTCATCGGCACAAGCGGTTCCGCTCTCGAAGATATGAAAACAATCCTCGCTCAAATCGAATCAGGCCGCCTCGATACCAACGTCTCGGTCGCCGCAATTTGCGGCCTCGACGGCGTATGCGACGGCATCAAGGCCATCGAAAACCGCTCAATCGGCGGCAAAATCATCGCTTATCCCGCCTGTTATGGTTTGGGCCTCACTCCCCTGTCGAAACTGCACGCTCAACTCCCCGACGTAGCCGCCCTTCTCAATAATGGCCTCTGGACCCCCGCCGCAGAACAACAACTCCTCACCCACTTCCGACAATCGACTGGTTAGTTTATTACAGCTTCTTCTTAAAATAATATATCGGCTGACGCCTGTTCTCGCTGGTCGTGTAATACCCCGTCCCGTTGGCGTCGAAACCAATCGCCTCGCCCTGCGATTCAGGAATAATCGGCACACTGCATTCCTGCCCCTCGAACGCCCCCCACAATTGTCCCTCTTTTGGCCTCATCCACAACGACGCCCCGAAATAACCCCTCACGATAATCATTTGCCCGTCAGGCGATATGTCCCCTCCCGTGGCCATCCCCCACGACAGCTTCGCCACATATTCCAGCGTCGTCTTTTCAGTTACCGATTGAGGAAACGCCGCCCTGTAAACCCTGCTCCTTCCCTCTTTGGTTACGATATACAGGTCCTTAGTCAGCGGGTCAAGCATAAGCGTCTCCGCGTCCCGCGGGCCGTCTGGATATACAAGCTCAATTTTCTCAACGCCGGTCAGCGTTACATTGGCCGGCTTCTGATTGGCATCGCTCAACGCAACCACCTTCGGCTCAACAACACGATAAACTACGATACCCGCTTTCCTGACACTCCTGTTGTCGCCTATATCGCCTGCATACAGGTAATCAACGTTCGGCTCAGGCCCCGGCCCGATTGCGATATCCTCCCAGTCGGTTATACTCACCCCGCCGAGCGTATATGTTCCCAGTAACTTCCCGCCTGTCGTCAAGGCAAATAAAGCGGCAGGTCCGTGGTCGTTATGAACCCACAATACTCCCGCGTTCTTCCTGCTTGCCACGATTCCCGACGCCCCGTTTATTTGCGCCGGCTCAATCGTCCCGACCTTGCGCCCCGGTAAAAACTTCGGGCAATTCCCGCCCCCCATCCCGCACCCGCCGATTGAAACCAGTATCACCATCACTATATTTAAATATTTTCCCATCTCCTCGATTATCAATCATAAATCATCAATCATCAATCACAAATTCGGTGAAATTCCCTTGATTTCCCCCTTCTAATCTGATATACTGATTTTTGTGCAAGGCGGGGGGTAAATCCTGCCAAAGTTCAGTTCCGGCTTGGGGAAGAAAATGGGTGGGTGGTTTGAAACTGCTGCGGTTCTGCTAACCGTCGTCTTTGCGGCATATCTGGGACGTTGGTTTTCCCGTCTTAAAACGCCCCATTGGGGCTGGGGCTATGTCATCTCGCTGTCGCTTATCGCGTTTTTACTCATTGCAGCCCACCTCCGCATTCGCCTGTCGCTGCCGATTCTCGCCTGGGCCACCGTCGGCCGGGCGCGTTTTGTCATTCTCGGTATCGCCGTCGCTATGGGCTCCCTCACCCTCATTGGCCGGCTAACAAAACCCCTCGAAAGGGTAATCGTCCTCGCTATGACGCTCAGCATCATACTCTGGGCCTCGATTATGCCTTTTTTGGTTCCCACGCTCATTAAAAACGAGCTTACCAACCTGCGCACCCAGTTCAATTCCGATAATATCTGCGTCCAGAGCACCGATTACACCTGCGGCCCCGCCGCCGCCGTAACCGCTTTGCGTCTGTTTGGTTTGCCCGCTCAAGAAGGCGAGCTTGCCATCCTCTCACATACAAGCCCCGTTACCGGCACGCTTCCCTGGGACCTCTATAAGGCCATCCAGAACCGCTACCCTGGCGCCAATATCGATTGCCGGCTGCGTCAATTCGATTCCGTCAACCAGCTCCGCGACGCCGACGCCACCCTTGTCGTAGTCAACAATTCGCTTCTGCTCGACCATTGCGTCGTCGTCCTCGATGTCGGCGACAAATTCATTACCATAGCCGACCCCGCCATTGGCCGTTATAAGCTGACCCGTAAAACCTTCGAAAACATCTGGCGATTCTACGGCATTACGCTCAAACGTAACCCGTCGTAATGGCCGCAGGGCCTTAAATCACCCCCATTTCCTCTACCATCCCGGCCGTTCCAAAAAATTATGCTCACCTCGGCATAACCGCAGGCCAAAACCGGTGTTAATCAACGCCAAAAACTGCTAAAAAAATAATTGCAAAAAAGCAAAAAATACTTGCATTTTGTTTCGATTCTGGCATATTAAGACGGCTGTTAGAGAGATAAAAGCGGTGGGTAGCGTGGAGACGGGTTACTAACGTGTTCTAAAGGACAGTGTTACTCTAAGTTGTAATAGAGACGAACGTTAACCGTTAAATAAAGGAGAGCAAAATGGCAAAAAACAAAACAAAGATAACTTTAGCCCTGGTGGTATTGCCGACGGCAGCAGCCCCGGAAATCGGGACTTTCCATAACCCGACCGACTGGCTGGAAATGGGTGCGGATTTCAGGTTCAGGGAGCATTACGGCTATAACTGGACGGCCCTGAATTCAAACAAATTGGGCGGCGATGGCGATGATGAGGACCACAAGTTCCATTTCGAGAGATATCGCACCCGCTGGTGGACCACAAGCAAATTAGACGATGACACAACCATCAATACGAGATTCACCTGGGAATTTCGAACCTGGGATGAGCCGGCAAGCAAGCAGCAGGAAACCGACTTCGACGAAATCATAATGGACAACCTTAATTTGAAGA
This sequence comes from Sedimentisphaerales bacterium, assembly GCA_049509315.1. Lineage (GTDB taxonomy): Bacteria > Planctomycetota > Phycisphaerae > Sedimentisphaerales > Anaerobacaceae > Fen-1362. The sequence continues at coordinate 6,613 of JBELAA010000136.1, forward strand.
TGAAGAATTTTCTCGGTACGCCGACAACCGCTATCATCGGCCGGCAGGATATAGTTCTCGGCCAAGGCTGGCTTGTCGCCGACGGAACGCCTCTGGATGGCTCCAGAACATTCTACTTTGACGCAGCGCGTTTCACCGTTGATTTGGCAGAGAAAACGAAACTCGATTTAATTTACATTGACCAGCACCCTAATTCCGACTGGTTCCTCAAACCCATCAACGACAGGGAGTATTTAACCGACAAGAGCACGCCCACCCAGCTCGAAGGTTATTTGATGTACAAGCATAATGAGCCGGTTGACCCCATTGTCGGCAAGGCCTTTGCATTTTCACAGGGCGCTGTAAGCGCATTCAGCAAGGAAGCCAGCATATTCACATTCGGCGGCGCTGCACAAGCCCCGATTAATGACAACTGGAATTACCGGGTTGAAGGCGCTCTTCAGACAGGACGCTCTGAATCTCCAAACCCGGTGGTTACACCAAATCATAAGGAAGAAGACCTCCTGGCCTTCGGAGGCAAAGGCAACCTCGAATACTGCTTCAAAGACGACCTCGACAACAAGCTGCATGTTACATACGAATATCTGTCAGGCGACAGACCCAGCTCCAAGGATGTTGAAGCATTCAATCCTCTGTGGGGCCAGTGGCCGCAGTGGAGCGAGATGTATCAGCCATATACAACCCAGTTAGAGGACAACCTCGTATCGAACCTGCAACGCCTGGCCTTCGGGCATAAATTCAAACCCAATAATCAGTGGGAAATTCTCACCGATTACCATTTGCTCTGGGCGAATGAAAACACATATGCAGGTAATGCGAAATTTTCGAATGACAACCTGTTCCGCGGCCAGCTGGTTACCTGCTGGGCAAGATACAATTTCACAAAGCAGCTAAAGGGTAACCTGGTTTTTGAATATATGCTGCCCGGCGACTATTATGGACCCAACAACAGGGATAACGCCTTGTATTTCCACTGGACGGTTGAATATACGTTCTAAACAAACCTGTTAAATGCAGTGAAAAGCCCGGTTTACAGCCGGGCTTTTTTATTGAACAAAAACGCCTGATTCGTATAATTGATTAAGCTATGGGCAATAACAAGTCACTTAAAAAGGCGCTGCTTTCAGGCGACGAGGCCCTCGCTTTCGGGGCTTTTGAGGCCGGCTTAAAGGTCGCTTGTGCATATCCAGGAACACCCTCAACCGAGATACTTGAAACACTGGCTACCTTCCCTGAAATCGACGCGCAGTGGTCGGTCAATGAAAAGGTTGCTTACGAAGTCGCGCTGGGGGCGGCAATTAGCGGCGTCCGCAGTTTATTTGCCTGCAAGCACGTCGGCCTGAACGTCGCGATGGACCCCCTAATGACCTCATCTTATACAGGGATTCTCGCGGGATTCGTAGCCGTCGTCTGCGACGACCCGGGTATGCACTCATCGCAAAATGAGCAGGATACCCGATGGGTGAGTATTTATGGCAAACTGCCTTTGCTTGAGCCGGCAAGCCCGCGGGAGGCAAAGGAATACGTCAAGCTGGCGTTCGAGATGAGCGAGAAATACGATACGCCCGTGATTGTGCGTATGACAACACGCGTGGCACACACAAAAGAAGACGTAACCCTGAGCGAAAGGGTCGTGCCCCCGCAGCCGGTTTTTGAAAGGAATATACCAAAATACGTGATGGTGCCGGGAAACGCATACGGCAGACATATAATCGTCGAGGAACGCCTGAAAAAACTCAAGGCCCTGTCAGAAAAAACCAAACTCAATCGCATCGAAACAGGCGATAAGAAAATCGGGTTTATCACGTCAGGCGTCACATATCAGTATCTCAAAGAAAATTACCCCGACGCCTCATATCTCAAACTCGGGTTTACTTTCCCATTCTGCGACGACAAAATCAAGGCATTCGCCAAAACCGTTAAGAAACTTTACGTGGTCGAGGAGCTTGACCCGTTCCTCGAAGAGCACGTTAAAACTTTAGGATTGAAAATCCACGCCAAAGACCCGTCTTTTAGAATTGGCGAGCTTAGCCCCGAATTGATGCCTGCCGTTGTAAAAGGTGAGTTAAAACAGGAAGTAAAAAGCGTAAAACGCAAACCCCGCCTGTGCCCGGATTGCCCGCACTGGGCGACGTTTGCGACGCTGAAAAAATTCGACTTTTACGTCGCCGGCGACATCGGCTGTTATACGCTTGCCTGCCTGCCCCCCACTTCCGCTTTGCATTCCTGCCTGTGTATGGGGGCGGGAGTAACTTTCAACGAGGGCTGGCGAAAAGGAGCGCCCGACAAGAAAATCGTCGGCGTGGTGGGCGATTCAACTTTTGTGCATTCGGGAATCACCGGGCTTATTAATGCCGCTTATAATAAGGCCAAAGGCGTAATTTTCATACTCGATAATTCCACGACCGCTATGACCGGAGGCCAGCAGCACCCGGCAACCGGCTTAACCATACGAAACGAGCCGACAAAAAAACTTATTCTCGAAGACCTGTGCAGGGCCTGCGGGGCAGACAACGTTGACGTCATCGACCCCAAAAACAGGGCCGAATTTGACGCCCTCGTCGAAAAACGTATTAACGAAAATTCGCTATCTGTTATAATTTCAAGACATCCCTGCAAGCTGCTTAAAACTCAGTAGGGTGGGCTGTGCCCACCTGCAGGAATCCGGTGTGCACAGCACACCCTACAAACTGCTTAAACAACAGTAAAATGGCAAAAAAATGAATGACAAAACCTATAATATAACTTTTAGCAATGATTAAATTGAGACACATATTGACACTGTAAAAATAAAAATTGAAAAAACAGAGGCAATCAGTGTCTTATGGATATGAGAGAAATGTAATCATTCACAGTGACATTGCTTGCAACGCTTGCGATGACAAAAAATATGGATTTTTGTGAACGGTTACATATCTAATTTTGGCAGGATAGATTTACCTCGTCAATTATTGGGAGCGGACAATATGAGCAATATAAAAGCGTTTTTATTGGCCGTAATCATTTCTATCGGAATATGCAACGTTGCTTTAGCAAGCAATTTTCCTAATACAAATCTGAACAAAGATAACATAGCTAACTTTTACGATTTCGCTATTTTTGCGAATAACTGGGAGAAAACAGGAGCGGGACTTGCCGGGGATTTTGATGACAACAACACCGTTGATATTGACGACCTTATGACGTTTTGCTTATATTGGCTTTCGCAATATAGCGAATATCAGCAGTGTCAGAGAATTGATTTGGACAGCGACGGCATAATCGCCTTTGAGGATTTGGCCAAATTCGCCCAAAACTGGTTATCGACGGGCACAGGGCTTATTGGTGATTTTGATACAAGCAATTCGGTCGATTATAATGATTTATCCACATTCGCCGACTGCTGGCTTAAGGGTTCCCGGCCGGAATCGATTTGGGAACAATTCAAAGCGGCATTAGCCGCAGGTGATATAAATACTGCCCTAACCTTCATATCGGAAACATCAAGAGATAAATATGCTGAGATTTTTCAAATTATCGGAAGCAAATTGCCGGATTATGCCGCAGGTATGGGCGATTTGATTTTGAAATCGGAATCAGAAATTGAGGGGGAAATCAAATATGAAATGCGTCATCAGGTCGGCTCGGAAACATATCTTTTTCCGGTTATATTTGTAAAAGACGAGCAAGAGAACTGGAAAATTGAGCGATTTTGACAGAAGTAATAGGAGATAGACATGAAAGATGTTTTCTTTTTGAGCAAACAATTAATGGCTGTTCTTGTTGTAATGTGTTTTGGTATTTTTGTTTTTTCTTTCTATTTACTTTTCCCGATTGTAAATAGTGCCAAAACGCCAGATTGGGTTTTTGGGCCAATAGGGTTGTTCGTAATTTTGGGCTTTGATGTTGGGTGGGTTTTGCTAATGAGATCAATATTTAAAAAACATAATATATTAAAAATATTATTGATTATGCTGGGTATTACCCTCTCAACATCTTTCTTGGCATGGTGGATAATTGAGAAGACGTCTTTGTTTAATCATATTTTAGGATAAAAAAGGAAGGAACGTTTAATATGAAGTTCAAATTTATTATATTTCTAATAGTTCTTAGTTTTTGCAATATTTCATATACATGGGAAAATAAGAAAATCCATCCTTCTATAACTTGTGAAAGCATCGAAGTATCTAAAATAGATGATTATCTGAAAATGCAGATGGGTCTTAATAATGGGAAAACAACCCAACTATCTTGGAGCTTTCCTCAGGATATAAAAACGAGAATAAAGAGAGGTGAAACTGAACCTGATAGAACAACACGAAATATATCGGAATGGTTTTGTGCCGGAAGTATAATCGAAGACGAGGATGGCCGAAGAATTGCTCCATGGAGACCGCGGCATCATTTTTATGCGCCAATTGGAAACCCGGGTGTAACACCGCCTAATCCTAATAGCGGTTTGGACAATCATACAGATTATCCTGACTGGACGGCGCCTTTTTTATCAAGTTGGTTACCATTGGGGCAATCTGCTCTCAATTGGGTTATTTTGGGAACTGCCTCACAAGAGCCATTCACTAATAACGAAAAATGGGCGAACGCAAGGTCAATGTTTTATGAATCATTGAAGAATCACTCAAAAAATGTACGTGATGCAAATCTTGCAGAAGCATTACTGAAAATTGGTTGTGTTTTACATATGCTTGAAGATATGGGTGTTCCAGCGCATACAAGGAATGATTTTCTTTATGCCCATTTTAGAAATAAATTCGATTGGGGCAATGACCTTGAAAACTGGGCAAAAAGAATAGTTGAGCAAAATGGCAATCAGTGCCCGTGGTTGGGGAGCGGGCCTGTGGCATTTGATAAATTGACAAAATATTTTGATGCGAATGTTTATGATGGTAATTATTTAAACGACGGCGTTTTGCCGCCGAATACCTGGGGGCTTTCAGAATGCACCAATTATCAATTCCTTTCAACAAGCACAATGTTCGGCTGCACGGGGACGAAATATCAATTTCCGCATCCTTCAAAAGAGCATCTTGGGCTGGATATTATTGAGCCGGTGGTTGAAGGTAAAAAAGTATATTTCAACGGCTCAAACTACGGCGTCTCTCATATTGCACGCAAGTCATATACACAATATTTTGCAGATGGACACGGCCTTAATGAAGGACCGATAGACAACACAAATACTACCGATGATAACCAGGTATTTACAGATTACGCTAATATAACGGTTCCTCGAACAATCAATTACGCAACGGGCCTTTTGAATTACTTTTTCCGGGGGAAATTAGAGATTGAGCCGAATTGTCTGGATTGCAGCACTGTAACTTTCAAAATTCGCAATATATCCGAAAATTCAAATGTTCATCAAACGTTAAAAGGCGGGACGTTTGAACTGTTCTGGGACGACCGCGACGGCAACAGGACCAAAGTCAATGATTTCGCAATCCCCGGCTGGACAACCAGCAGCACTCTTAACTATGACCAGCAGATTACCGGGACGTTTCATAAACCGGACAGTAACAGTATCGAAAAATACACCGTCGTTTACAAAGGCCAAATAAGCGAAAATCCCTCCCAGGCGGATAATGATGATTCAAACGCAATAGCCGTAGCCACACTTAAAATGGGTCGCAGCGGGTAAATATCACGGACTGGCGATAAGGTCGAGCGGCTCGCTTGCCGCGTGGGGATATAATGATTACGGCCAGTGCAATGTTCCCGAAGGCAATGATTTTATCGCAATAGCGGGCGGCTCTCGACACAGTTTAGCTCTGAGAGCGGATGGCTCAATTGTCGGCTTTGGCGATAACACGCAAAATCAAATCGACGTGCCGGAAGGCAACGATTTTGTCGCAATCGCCTGCGGCGATTATCATAATCTTGCAATTAATAAGCAAGGCAGGGTTGTCGGCTGGGGCGGATATAATTCTTACGGTGAATGTAATGCACCTGAACCGGATACAGGCACAACGCAGATACCATAGTTTGGGTCTGCAATCGGACGGTAAAATCAGGGCGTGGGGCAGTAACGAAATGGGGCAGACGAGAATTTACGCAGGAGCAGGAAATGACCACGAGGCAATCGCTGCCGC
>JBELAA010000137.1:0-9418 GCA_049509315.1 Sedimentisphaerales bacterium
GCTGAAAACATCCCTGACGAAAGCGTGGATTGCTTCCACATATATTTTCCCGACCCCTGGCCTAAAAAGCGACATCACAAGAGGAGGTTTATCAACGCCGCCAATACCGAGCAGCTAATTCGGTGTTTGAAGTCGGGGGGGACGATTCGGGTGGCGACTGATTACGGGGAGTATTTCGAGCAGATAAAGCAGGTGCTTTCGGCGAGGGGGGACGTGCTGCGGGAGACAGATTTTTTGCCGGCGGCCGGGGCGCAAATCGGGGAGTGGGTCGGGACGAATTTCGAGAGGAAGTATCTTAAGGAAAGCAGGCCGATTTACACGATAGCAGTGAAGAAAACTATATAGAATTTCACCGCGGAGGTCGCAGAGACCGCGGAGAAGAAGGGAAATAAAAATGGCAAGGGTCAGGTCGACCTCGACTGTCGTGCTTTCGCAGGAGATATGACCTATCTGGTTTACCTGACGGATATAAAATATGTTTACGTTTTCTGTCTTGACAATGGGTAGGGGGTATAGATATACAACGTTATAGGGGAATTCCAGTTGAATTAAGTTTGGCCATTAAATTATTGTGATTTGAGGAAAATCTTGTTATTATCGGCTAAGTGAGGAATTTGGTTGCGTAGCAAAACGCTGAATATGGGAGATGGGTGGGTTTACAAGACACCCTGATTTTTCCAAGGAGAACAGCGATGTTTATGCGAGTGATAATTGTGGGGCTGCTGATATTATCGTCCATTTTCTGTTCTGGTTTTTCAGCCGCTGATGCACCCAAAAAAATAACCTGCTCGGGCAAGGTCGTCGATGACGCCAATAAACCTGTCGCGGGTGCAAAGGTAACACTCTATCAACTCATGCCTGATGTCGGAGGACAGGAACTGAAGAAAGCAACTACTGAAGAACAGATTAGCAAGGAAGACGGCAATTTTTCTTTCAGTGCGGAAACGCTCGCGGACAAACAGTATCAATTTGCGATGTTGATTGCGAGGAAGGGGGGTTTGGCCATCGGGTGGGACAACTGGGACATGCGGAACGATAAAACGACTGAACTGGCGATGAGCAAACCATATACATTACGCGGCATCGTTGTGGATGATGCCAATAAACCCGTTGTCGGTACTGAGGTGCGGATTTCGATGCTGCTTTTAGGGGATCTTAAGGGCGGGCCGGAAAAATTTCGATATCTGTACAGCGTTGAACCGCTCGATGTGCTGGTGACTAATACCGATGCAAGCGGCTTTTTTGTGTTTAACAATATACCGTCCGAGGCCAAGGCGGAATTCATTGTCAAGAAAGCAGGCATGGCGACCATCAGCACGTTTAAGCCGCCGCAATCGCTAAACTCTGCTTCAGAATATAATCCCGGGCAATATACCGTTCAAAGCAAGGATATAAGAATTGTCCAGCCGGCGGAGGCGAGAATCGAAGGCAAGGTCGTTGAAAAGGGGACCGGCAAGCCAGTCGGCGGTGTGCGGCTTATCTGCTATACGCAAAATCTAGGCGGGACATTCGGCGTCAAGCCCGTCGTTTCCAAAGATGACGGCACGTTTGGTTTTGACGGTCTTGAGGCAAGGACATATACAATAAGGGATGTTCCGTCGCAGAAGGAACCTGCACAATGGGTTATCAAGCCGGCAACAGTAGCCACTGAAGCGGGCAAGATTGCAGGCGACGTGAGCGTAGAAGCAAGCAAGGGTGGAATGCTTGAAGTTGTTATCAGAGATAACGAGAAAAGACCGGTTGCCGGCGCAAGTGTTTATGTGCGGATGAACAATAATGATAAGCAAGGAGCAAGCGGTGTATCCAATTCAGGTGGGATAGCGGCGATCCGTCTTGAGCCGGGCGAATACGCATTGCAGGTAGCATACAAGGAAGGATATTCATCCTTAAGGAAGCAGCAGACGGTAACAGTAGAAGACGGCAAAACAACCCGGCTTGAGATTGAGCTTAAGGCCAATCCCAGGATTACCGGGGTTGTCCGCGACCCCAACGGCAGAGCGGTCGCAGGAGCGACGCTACGAATTTGTCCAATGGGGCAAAAGGAAACAACTTCAGACAAAGAGGGCAAATTTGAGATTTCGTGGAATCTTGAGCAATGGGGCGGTTCACAAAAGCCCCAGCCGGTTCTTGTTGCACGGCATATGGGGCAAAATCTTGCTGCCGCGGTGGAGATAGACGAGGATACGAAAACAATCGATGTGAATATGTCGCCGGGTATCGAATTTAGCGGTAAGGTTGTTGACCCAAATAGAAAACCTATTGCCGGCGCAAGGGTGGGTGTGAATCTGCGAGTATCTAACTATGGGGCATCTTTTGACAATGATGTTGTCGTGACTGACCAGGAGGGCAGATATGAATATAAAGCAATTCCGGAGGGGCAAAAATACAGCGTTTCCGCACGAGCCGACGGATACGGTGAAAGCTATACGCAGGTTGATGCAGACGACGCAGTCAATAATCGTCTCGAAATTACACCGCTGACGTTGAAAGCTGCTGCTTTGAGTATTTCCGGTATTGTAGTCGATGTCAACGATAAGCCGATGGCCAATGTGGAGGTATCTGTGAATGGGCAGGGCCAGCAGTTCCGTCGAGGGGCAACCGACGGCCATGGTAAATTTACCATAGACAAGCTGTGCGAAGGACAGGTGCAAGTCAGCGCAAATGTCCGGAGTATTGGCAGTGGCTCGATGCCTATGTATGGGAATGTAAGCGCCAAGGCCGGTGATACCGATGTAAAGGTGGTGGTGGGGCCGCCGATGCCAGATATGGCAAACCAGCCGTCAGGGACGCTCGAAGTTGTTATCATGGATGACGCAAATGAGGCGGTTGCCGGTGCTAACGTGAGTGTTCGGAAAAAAGACGGCAACCGATGGCAAAACGGCGTATCTGAAGAAAAAGGGATTGCATCGCTTAAACTTCTGCCGGGCGAATATGACCTTGCGGAGATACGTAAGGAAGGGTATTCATCTCCGAGAGAGCAGAAAACTGTAACAATAGAAGTTGGCAAAACAGTTCGGCTTGAGATTAAACTTAGGACTAACCCCAGTATCACCGGAGTCGTCCGCGACCCTAATGGCCAACCGGTCGCCCGGGCAGCGATGAGAGTTTTTCCGTGGGGGCAAAAGGAAACTAATTCAGACAAAGAGGGCAAATTTGAGATTTCCTGGAATCCTGAGCAACGCGGCAGTCAGGAGCTCCAGCCGGTCCTTGTTGTCCGTCACATCAGGCGAAATCTTGCGGCTGCTGTGGATATAGACGAGAATACAAAAACATTCGACGTAAATATGACGCCGGGCATCGTTTTTACCGGTGCGCCGGTGCGAAAATAAATGTCACTTTGACCATATCGGGTCACGGAATGGATATTGATACTGCTGACGTTACAACCGACCAAGAGGGCCAATATGAAGTTAAAACCCTTCCGGCGGGGCGGCAATACACTGTCTCTACGCGAGTCGAGGGATACTACCCAAGTTATGTGAGAGTTGATGCAGACGACGCAATAAATAATCGCCTTGAAATCCCGTTGCTTAAATTGAAGACGGCTGATATGAGTATCGCAGGTATTGTAGTTGACGCCAACGACAGGCCTGTGGCCAATGCACGGATATTTGTAATCGAGGATGGCCAGCAGTCCCCTGACAGCAGAACCGATGAACAAGGCAGATTTACCATAGATAAACTGTGCGTCGGGCAGGTGTACATCTACGCAAGTGTAAAGGATGGTCAAGTCGAATCGTATGGGAATACGCTTGTTTCGGCCGGCGATACGGATGTTACGGTGGTGATTGCGCCGCCGGATGCAGTAAGGCGGCCATCAAGTAAAATCGACCCTGAGCAATTCGAACAGGCCAAAAAGACCCTGTCAACATTGGCGCAATGCGCAAACAAGGAGGAACTGGAAGCCGAAATCTACAAGGCAAAAACGGTCGTTGATAATTATGGAGGGGGACATGTCGTCGTGGGCAGGGTGGTTATCGATGGCCCGGAAGATGTCCGCTATGTTGCTGCACAGATGGAGATTTTGTCCGATGGTTATTTTGCCGGAGAGACGAAAGACCTTATCGGGCCGGTCGGCTTCCGCATGCATGGATATGCCCCATACGATTTAAAATTGAAAGGTATGAAGGGAAGCTTGGTAGATGTGGGCACTATTCATATGACTACCTTAAAAGAGGACCAGCGAGCTACTCTAAAGGGCGAGGTCGCACTGGAAGAAAATGGCGATTCTTCCCAGGCATTCTTATATCTTAGAGTAGCGGATGGCCCTGTAAATACCTCACGCGGTGGAATTTCCCCTCGCAGATATTGGCCTCAATCCATAGAGGTACATGCCAATGAACAAGGTCTCATCGAGGCGTCCGGGTTTTCACCGGTTAGTTACTGGTGCAGAGTAGCAGCGCCGGGTTATCTTGAAAAAGCGTTTACCATTGAGTTCAATGCAGGGCAAACGTTTGATTTAGGAACAATTACACTCGAAAAACCTAAGCAGATTCAATTGTCCTATATTGTTTCAGAGGAACCGCCTTTTGATTTGAACAACCTGGAAGCTGTAACAATACCGGCGGGAACGAAATGGAAAGCTTTGGATAATGAGGAATGTTATGGCTGGGATTTGGAGTTCGCGCAGGATAAGGGTTCTATAATAATGAAGTATCCTTATGGCCCTTGTTATCTGCGGGATTTAGGGAAGGGCGAGATCGCCGATTACGTAAATGTTGACAAAACGAAAATTGGGCAACAGCAACCGCAGAATCAGAAGGCAAAGAATGAACACGTTTATTTACTTCATCAGGAAGCCTGGAAACGATGGGTATTATTTAAGATTGTTACAAAATGACTTGTTATGGTCGCCGATTCATAGCAGCCTTCAAGTTGATAGACAGAAGTCAAGTCGAGACATACCAATACCCCTAATGTAAAAACTATTACCGACTCTTTCATCAACCTTCTCCCGCCAAATCCCTCACCACGTGTCAGGCGCAGGATACAACGCAACGATTTTCACCTTGTCTGCGGCCTTTTTGACGCTGCTCCCGTCAAGTATGGCAACGACTCTTTTCTGCGGGCCGTCGGTGCGGCAGGGGTGATTGTCAGCAGCAAGAAATCATCGCCGGTGCAAAATCGATGCATCGAGGGCGATTTTGCGGCAGTTCGGGAATATGAGCAGCGCGACAATTTTGTTTGTTCTAAAAAGCATACTTGAAAGCCCCGTCAATAATGGTAACAATTCAGTATTCGCTATGGCCTTTGGGCCGGGATTGACTGTCGAGACGGCGCTGCTTGAATTGGTGGTTAACGAAAAGGCCACGAAGGCACAAAGACGCGAAGAGAAGATAATTAAAAATAAAAATGGAAAAAATAAAAGAATTAGTGCCTTGGTGTCTTAGCGGCGGAAAATATGAACAATCGATTTAATCTGAATATGTATGATTATATTGAGCAGCCGGAAGGGAAACTGTTTTTCAATCGGCAGATGTTCGGCCATATCGCTTCGAAATATGACATTATTAACCGCGTTCTTTCTTTTGACAGGGACAAAACGTGGAAGAAACGCCTTGTCGAGGATTTGCCTGAAGCCCAAGCCCCCTACTGCCTCGATATCGCCTGCGGGACGGGCGATATAACGTTTCGCCTCGCGGCCAAGTACCCTGCGGGGCGCATTGTCGGGTTTGACTTGACCGAGTCGATGATTGACTTAGCCAAAACACGCGGAACATTCGCCAATATTACTTTTGCGATTGGCGATATGTGCCGGATGAGCTACGCCGATGACAGTTTCGATATTGTTACAGGGGGATATGCCCTGCGAAACGCGCCAAATCTTGAGCAGGCGATTTTGGAAATCTGGCGGGTTATGAAGCCGGGGGCGACGGCTGCGTTTTTGGATTTCTCGAAATCGCCGAACCGGTTTTTACAGACGGCTCAGGATTTCCTGCTTCGCTTCTGGGGCGGGTTCTGGGGAATCCTTTTGCACCGCAATCCCCAGCTTTACACCTATATCGCCGCGAGCTTGCGGCAATTTCCCGACAGTGCCGCCCTCAAGCAGTTGATAGGCAAACTCGGCTTTATAAACATCCGCTCCCGCAAACACTTCTTCGGTTTTACTGAAACCATCTTTTTTCAAAAACCCTGATGATATGTTTAGCCCGGAAGGGCCGGTAGGAAGCCGGGGTCCCAGTCCTTCCAGACGGGTTCGAGGTTTTGGGATTTGAGCATAGCGGCGATTTGGGCGGGGGAGCGGGAATCGTTGACGTCGAACTGGCCGACGGAATCGGCGTGAGAGTAGCCGCCGGGGTTGGTTTTTGAGCCGGCGCTCATACGGGTTATGCCCAATGTTACAAGGTGGTCGCGCAGATAAGCTGGTTCGCGGGTCGATATGGTCAGGCCGGCGTCGGCGAAACACAAGCGTAGCGCCAGAATCATCTGGACGAGGTTTTTATCGGAAAGCAGCCGAAAACCGCCGAAAGAACTCACCGCAGAGACCGATAAGCCCCCAACTTTATGTTGGGGGTTAGAACCCCCAGGATAAACCTGGGGGCTTTCTATTTGTTCGGCATGGGGGGCCAAGTCAACGTCTTTGGCGGGGCGTAAACGCGGGAATGAAAACGATACGCGGGATTTCCAGTAGCGTTTCATCAGATATTGGGCGTGCTCGGCAAGGGCAAGGGTTTCGAGACGCCAATATGAAAGGCCAAGTAACGCGCCGATACCGATTTCGCGCATACCGGCCTGGCCGAAACTGTCGGCGGCGCTTAGGCGGTAATCGTAATCGGCTTTAGGGCCTGCGGGGTGGTATCTGCGATAGGTGTCGCGGTCGTAGGTTTCCTGATAGAGCGTTACGCCCTCGATACCGGCGGCGAAAAGCTGGGCGTATTGGTCGGTTGTCATCTGGTAGATTTCAGCCGAGAGCGAGCTGAAATTGCCGCGTAATCTGGACGCGAGTTCGGTAAGGTAATCAACGGTGATAAACGATTTGTCTTCGCCGCTGACTAAGAGCAGGTCTTTGAAACCCTCTTTTGCGATTATTTCGGCCTCGGCCAGGGCCTGTTCGATAGTCAGGCGTATGCGGGGGAATTTGTGGGTTTTATTGAAGCCGCAGTATAGGCAACTGTTGACGCAAAGGTTCGACAGGTACAGCGGGGCATACAGGCGGATTGTTCTGCCGAATCGCTGGAGAGTGAGTTCGTGGGCTAATTGCGCCATTTTTTCGAGATAATTTTCGGCGGCGGGCGAGATGAGTATCACCAGCCGGTCGAGGACGTAATAACCCGGCTTACGGGATAGCGCCCACTCGACTTCGGCGGGCGTGATTTCATTGAGGCGTTTGGCCCAGATTTCCCTGCCTGAGCCGTCGAGGCCTCTGTCGGTCAATATGGTCTTAATATCCGCAACAGTATGCTTGTTCAAATCGGTCATAAAAATCAATCAAAAATTTCTTCTGATGTTACACCTTCAAAAACCTTCGCCACCGGCCCCGTCATTCGAACCGAGTAATCTTTCCCAATGGCAATACCGATTTTTCCACCGGGCATTTGCACGGTTATTTTGGAATCGCAAAGACCGAGGCGATACGCTGACGCTGCCGCTGCGCAACTGCTGCTTCCCGACGACAATGTATATCCCGCCCCTCTTTCCCATATTTCTATTTTTATGTTTTGGCGGTCAATCACCTGCATAAACTGGACGTTTGTCCTATTAGGGAAACGCGGTTCAATTTCAACAGCAGACCCAAGCCGTTTTGCCAAATCTGGATTAATCTGTTCACACAGGATAACGCAGTGCGGATTACCAATTGTCGCAGCACAATACGTGAGCGATTTGCCGTTTATTGTCATTTTCTCGTTGATAACTTCTCTTGAAGGACCCGCGACAGGGATTTTATTACTTTGAAAATTTACCCGGCCCATATTGACAGTTACGCTTTTGCCGTTTTCGCTCACCGTTGCTTCTACGCGGCCTCCGGCTGTGATAATAGAAAATTTCGATAGATGTTTTTTCTTTTCCCAGAGGTATCTTGCAAAGATTCTGATGCCATTGCCGCTTTTTTCTGCTTCGCTGCCGTCAGGATTAAAAATACGAAGGTTAAAAGAGCCGTCTGTTTTTTCAGAACCCTGTAAAATCCCATCAGCCCCGACTCCGAAGTTGCGATTGCATATTTTGCGGATTTGCTGTTCAGTCAGTTCAACGGCCGGCGGTTCCAGCACAATATAATCATTTCCAATCGCGTTATATTTACGAAACCTCATATTATTTACTACTCGTTTCTTAAAAAGCCGGTAAGCGGGCTTGAGGGATTGGCCTTTTTGGATTCGGCTGCCGGGCCGCAAAGGTATGCGATTCTGCCCGCCTCGACGGCGAGCTTAAACGCCTCAGCCATTTTCGCCGGGTTGGCGGCGGTGGCGATTGCGGTATTTACCAAAACTGCGTCGGCGCCTAATTCCATCGCCTCGGCGGCGTGCGAGGGAAGGCCAAGGCCGGCGTCAACGACGACGGGCGCGCTTGCCTGCTCGATTATGATTTCGAGAGCGGCGCGGGTTTTGAGGCCCTGGTTCGAGCCAATGGGGCTGGCCAGGGGCATTACGGTTGCTGTGCCGACATCCTGAAGTTTTTTGCTTAATATGGGGTCGGCGTTGATATAGGGAAGGACGACGAAACCTTCCTTGACGAGGATTTCAGCGGCCTTGAGTGTTTCAATCGGGTCAGGCAAAAGGTAATAAGGGTCAGGGGTAACTTCCAGCTTGACCCAGTTGATGCCTGTGGCGGCGCGGGCGAGGCGTGCCAGGCGCACGGCCTCATCGGCGGTGCGGGCGCCTGAGGTATTGGGCAAGAGGAGGTATTTATTGCGGTCGATTGCGGAAAGCATATCGTCATCGGCGTTTGTGATATCGACCCTGCGAAGGGCGACGGTAACGATTTGGCTGCCGGATGCCTCAATTGCCTGCGCCATAATTTTGTTAGAGGCGAATTTGCCCGTGCCGATGAGCAGGCGTGAATCGAATTTTCGGTCTGCAATAGTTAGCTGGTCCATTTATTTAGCCCCCCGGGACGAAGCGGACGAGTTCGATTGACTGGCTGTCTTTCAAATATGTGGTCGCGAAGTTTGCCCGTTCGATGATTTGGCCGTCAAGTTCGGCGACGACGGTGGCCGAATCGACCTTCAAAAGCCGTAACAAATCTGTTAACGTCGCCGGCATTTTATCGTCTTCAAATTTTTTGTCTTTGCCGTTTATTTTCAGGACACTCATATTTAAATCCCTTATCAGGGTTGTATTTCATCGACTAATAATTCGATAACGGCGTTTGCCTGGTGCATAGCAGCTATGCCTACGCGGGCGGCGGTTAATATTTTGCAGTTATCGATAGCTGTAAGGCCATCACCCACCAGGACGAGGCGAGGCGAGACGCGCTTTGTTTT
>JBELAA010000138.1:0-9782 GCA_049509315.1 Sedimentisphaerales bacterium
AAAAAAATTCTGCAAAGAGCGAAGACGCTCGCCTCGGCGAAGCCGGGCGAAGCCGGGCAAAACGAATTAAAAGTCGTTGACGACCAGTTCGGCTCGCCGACCGCCACGACCGAGGCGGCCTTAGCGATTTGTGACGTTATGGGAAAAAAGCCAAAAGGGATATTTCATTTCGCAAGTCAGGGCTATGCCAGCCGATTCGAAGTCGCTCAATTTATCATTAATCAGCTCGGCCTGGCTGTGCAGGTAATCCCCTGCAAGACGGCTGATTTTCCCTCGCCTGCTGTAAGGCCGCTTAACAGCAGATTTGATTGCACAAAAATCAGGCGGTTCCTTCACGTCCCGATTAAACCCTGGCATATTCCTTTGGGAGAGTTCTTGAAATTATTATGAGAAGATTATTAGTTACAGGCGGGGCCGGTTTCATCGGCAGCAATTTCGTCAGGATGGTTTTAGATGAGCAGCCGGATTGCTTAGTTGTCAATCTCGACAAGCTCACATACGCAGGCAATCTCGAAAATTTAGCAACCCTCGAAAATCACCCTAATCACAAATTTATCAAAGGCGATATTTGCGACGGCTCATTAGTCGGGCGAATTATCGACGAGTTTAAAATCGATACGATTGTAAACTTCGCAGCAGAAACCCACGTTGACCGCTCAATTACCGGGCCAAAAATCTTTATCGAGACCAATGTTACCGGCACACTGACGCTTTTGGAGCTTGCCAGAGACAAAAAACTCGCGAGGTTTGTTCAGGTTTCAACCGATGAGGTTTACGGCGCACTCGGCAAAGCCGGCAAATTTACCGAAGACACCCCCCTTAGCCCAAATTCACCGTATTCAGCCAGCAAGGCATCCGCGGACCTTCTCGTCCGGGCATTTGGCCACACATGGGGTATCAATTACAACATAACCCGCTGCTCGAATAATTACGGCCCGTATCAATTCCCGGAAAAACTCATCCCCCTGATGCTCAATAATGCCCTCAACGATAAGCCATTGCCCGTTTACGGCGACGGTATGCAAATCCGCGACTGGCTTTACGTTTACGACCATTGCACCGCAATTTGGAAAGTTATCATCGAAGCCCCGGCAGGCGAAACATACAACATCGGCGGCTGCAACGAAAAAGCCAATATCGACGTCGTCCGGCTCGTCCTCAATCGCTTAGGCAAACCTGAATCGCTTATAAAGCACGTTACCGACCGCCCCGGCCACGACAGGCGATACGCCATCGACGCCTCCAAAATAATGGAGCAGCTCGGCTGGAAACCGTCGGTCTCATTCGAGCAGGGTATCGATAAAACCATCGACTGGTATTTAGCCAACCGCGAATGGCTGGCAAACGTCGTTTCAGGCGACTACCAGAAGTATTACGATTCGATGTATAAAAACAGATAACTAACCTACGAAGGACGACTCTCGACAATGGACTGTTATATTCCATATCTTGTCCACGCCGCTCAGATAAAAAATCCGCAGGAATTCAAGCTGCGCACCAAAACCCATCGTAATTTCCACCAGCTTGCAGATAAATATTGTCCTCGCAGGTAATTCAGGATATAATTAACGGCGATTCGATTGGCTTATAAAATGAAATGAATGTATTATGACGACTACGGTTTTTTATTTCAGGAAGCGTTATGTCAAGATTGCCTCTGCTCAAACATCCGATGATGCATTTCAGAAACAAATGGCTTAATCATAAATGCAAGTACGCTGTTGCACCCCAAGGGACTGTAATCAAGGAAATTGACGGAGTCAAGTTCCCGTGCGACTTTTCCCTCGGCAAGAGAATGAAATCGATATATTTCGGCTGCTATCAGTTTGAAGTTGCCAGCATCATAAAAAAGATTCTTAAGCCGGGGGGGATATTTATTGATGTGGGGGCGAATATCGGCTATATCTCCGCCATTGGCGCCGCGATAGTCGGTAAAACCGGACAAGTTCATAGTTTTGAACCTGTGCTGAAGCATTTTGATTATCTTCAAAAAATGGTTCAGCTTAATGCCGACTACAGGATTTCTGCCAATAACGTTGCTCTCGGAGATATCGAGGGCTCCGGCCGGATTACTTACCATCGTTGCAATATAGGAGGCAGCTCGATGGTCCCAGGATTAGTACCAAAAGAAAATGCGGCGGAAACTTTTAACGTTGAGGTCAAGCGGCTGGATAAGTACATAAAAGAAAAACAGCTCCAGCGAATCTCTCTGATAAAAATTGATACCGAAGGTTTTGAACTGCCCGTCCTGCTCGGCACTAAAAGTTTTTTTGACTCATACGTCCATAAAGGCGATTTGCCCGCTGTTATTGCTGAAGTAGACCCTTACGCGCTTAAGCTTATGGGTAAAGACCCTGGAGAACTGGTCGATTTTATGTCAAATTATGGTTACAAATCCTATGATATTTGCGGCAGATGCTCCGTCAACATCAGAAAAATGACAAAAAAGGGCGACGTTTTATTCAGGACATAATGTAAAGATAAAAATATCGCAGAAAGTCCTCGATGGTGTTGTCCCATTAATTGGATGGAGATATTAAAAGGCGGCTTAATGTCGATTGCAAAAAAAATATTTATGGTTACGGACCTGCGACTCGATGCGGTCCAGATGTTCAAAAACAACCCCATTAAACTGACCAAAGGTTTCATACGTCTCGGGCACGACGTTCGCCACTTCAGCTATTACGAGGCGGTTTTGGGCATGAGTCCGTTCAGGAGCAGGGTTTTGGCGCCCCTGTTTGCTAAGAATAAGGTTGACTCGATACTGACAAGGGCAATCGGCAACTACAAGCCGGACATAATTTTCATAAGTTTCACCCGAATGCTCGACGCCGAAACCGTAAAAAAAATGCGGCAGGCGGCGCCGCGGGCGGTTTTTATCGGCTTGGATGTTGACCCCTGGCCTGAACTGCATCCAGGCAGAATCGACGTCGCAAAAACGCTCGATATTCTTATGGCAACCAATGACGGCCAATTCTTGCAGACCTACCGCGACGCAGGCGTCCCTAAATGCGTCTTTTTACCGAACTGCTGCGACCCCGATATCGACCGCCGATACGACGTCGAAGACAAATGGAAAAAAGACATTCTCTGGACAGGGCTGATTGAACACGACTCCAAACGCTACCCCGGCGAGGATTTGCGGCATAAAATAGTCAGCCGGCTCGCAAAAATGCCGAACTGCGAAGTATATGGCTGCTTCGGAAAACCCAAAATAGGCGCTATGAATTATTTATACGCAATCAGCGGCGCCAAAATCGGATTAAGCATAAACGCCGACAACAACATCCGGCTGTATCATTCCAACCGGCTGACCCATTATCTCGCCTGCGGTGCCATGGCGATTGCAAAAAAAGTTCCCGATACGGATTTGCTTTTCAAAGACGGTCTGCACCTGCGGTATTTCGATACGGCTGAAGAATTTTTCGAGATGGCCGACTGGTTCTTAAAACACGAGGACGAAAGAAAAAAAATCGCCGACGCCGGAATGCAGTGGGTTCACGCTGAGTTTAACTGCCAGAAAATGTCCGGCTATATCCTCGAACTCATAGAAAAAGGCGCCTATCACGCGCCCTGGACGTAAAATTTATGACTTTTGGCCGAGGAGCACGGTGTTTTAGCCCGGTTTACATAGAGGTCAAAAAAACAGGATGAGAATATGTCTTTTTACGCCCTCGTTTTTGCCTGAGCTTGGCGGAATGGAAATCGTTATCGACCGGCTCGCCAGGCAGTTTAAGGATATGGGCCACGAGGCAGTCGTTATCGCACAGAAACCGCGCCACATAAATTTTACCGCAGATGATCGCAGCGACTACGCGGAGAACACAGAGAAAGATTTAATTAAAAAAAACTCTGCGTGCTCCGCGGTCTCGGCGGTGAGAATGCCGCTTGATGTGCCTTACGACGTCGTCTATTACCCGAGGCCGCGTTCGGCGGTATGGCTGCTGGGGTCCGTCAAACGCCTGCTCCTCAACGAACACCAACGACATCGCTTCGACATCATTCACGCTCATATGGCATACCCGACGGGCTTCATCGCAGCCAAATTAAAACACCGCCTCAATATCCCGGTCGTCATAACGTCGCACAAAGGCGACATCGTTCCCGAAAGCAGGTATCGACAGCGTTTCATCACCCGCAGGCGTCTGTGCTGGGCAATGAAAAACGCAGATGCGGTAACAGGCGTCAGCGAGAAGTTGAAAGATATTATCGATGAGCTTACACAGGGTCAGGCCAAATCCTTAACGATATCCAACGGCGTCGATATGCCTGATGATTCGCCGGGAGCTATGCCGGAAGCGTGCAGGAGTTTAGCCGACCGACCGTTTATGCTCACACTTGGTCGCCTGCACCAATACAAGGGACTTGACGTCCTGTTAGACGCGATGGCTATTCTCAAAAAACAGGACGTAACCATCCCCTGCCTGGTTATAGCCGGCGAAGGAAAAGAGCTTGATAATCTTCAAAAACAGGTTCAAAAGTTGAACCTCGATTCGCTGGTTTTCTTCACCGGTGCGGTATTCGGACTGCAAAAGCACTGGCTATTACGCAACTGTGAGTTTTTCCTTCAGCCGTCGCGCGCCGAAGGAATGCCGCTGACCGTGCTGGAGGCGTTCGCCTACGGTAAGCCCGTCATAGGCACTAAAATAAGCGGTATCGAAGAACTGGTAACGCCCGGCAAAACCGGTTACCTTGTTGAGTCCGACGACAGCCGGTCATTAGCCGGCGCGATACTTGAGGCCTCGACGAATTCCGCTATTGGCAAAATGGGTGCGGAAGCCAGACGTTTTGCCTCGACGAGAACTTGGCCTGTTATCGCCGCTAAATATATAGATTTGTTCAGTGGTTTGCGTTAGACGAGTTTTTTCTCAACAAGGAACTTATAAAGGTCATCGGCGTTTGATGAGGAGGGCAGTGTTACCATATAGCACGACGCTGAGGAGAAGGCCATGCTGTAAATATCCGCGATTTTGCCGAAGACCTGCGATATGTCAGGTATAATTGAGGACACCTGCACGCTATTTACCGCTATGGCTATGCTAGACAGACCGTTTATCTCGTCCATTATCGTGCTGGCCATAACTTTAGCCAACTCAGCCGGCATGACTGTCTCGACGCGAAAATTCGCCAAGCCCTCGGCGCGATGCAAATGGACGACCCTGCCTATATTGGCGCTTTCGCAAAGTTTCTCAAAGCCGAAAACCTTTTCAGGCGGAACCCACCTGACAAGCGTATCCGGTTTTTTAAAAAGGGACAGCCCCCGCCAGAGAAGCCGGTCGGTTAAGGGGCTGTTTTCGAGCATTCTGGCAACAAGCCCGGAACTCTGTTTCTCGTGGTATTTGTAAATGTGCATCGGCAGAGGGTGAGTAAAAACCGACCCATCATCGCAAATGACAGAGGAATCGTCTGAAATAAATCGCCATCCCTCGTCGAGGAACCTGCTCATAATGCTGGTTTTGCCCACCCCGCCCCAGGCCGGAAAAATGACCGCCCGGCCATTTTTTTCGATTGCGCTGCAATGGGCAAGCGACGCTCCCTTGCGCAGCAAGGCAAGCTGTATCATCGGCATATAAATGTAATAAACAAACCGCTTAACGTAGTATATAGACGCCGACCGGCCGTGAGTGTGAAAATATCGCCACGTTTTTTTGACCGTATGGTGAATTTTTCTCAGCAAACCGTTGCCGGCAGGCGCTACCAGAACGCGTATGGGTTTTTCCGCCATCGCCGCCTCGCAAACAAACGTTCTGTCCGTAACGCGAATGCGGTCGGAGGCGATATCAAAGTTATCGAGAGACACAAATTCCCTCTCCCTCCATAAAGGTAACTCACCCGAGAATTCAAAGGCAATATCAACATCCGGCGAATCGACCGCAGCAAATGAAACAGCTCTCTTGAAATCCTCAACTATACGAGATTCCCCGCTTATCGAGCAAACCAGATGTCCTACTGAAAATTTCATAGCCGGATGCCCGATTGTCATATAACCATTGCCGGCGGTCAACAATATAATTGCCTGCCTCAACGCCTGGGCGGTGGCGAGAGTGTCGATACAACGTGGTACGGGGTCGTTCAAACATTATGGCCTGCCGCCCGAAAAAACCGCCGATCGCCACAAGTGGTTCTTTAATCTTTCAGAGGCCGAAAATTTCGTCTGCTGCAATGTCGCAAACAAAAGCGACCTGGAGCTGGTTGAGCAAAGGGTGACGGAAAAACCCAGGCCGACGGCTCGTGTATCCCAGCCAGCGGCGATACCTCAACAGGTACGCGCATACACTGTGGACCGTGTTAAGAAAGAACATTCGCGATTAGTCGCTGTTGCTCACCTTTTGCTTGAACCGCTCGATATATTTTAGCCCTTTCCACCGGCATACCCAGTTCAGCTTATGCACCGTTATCGCGTCGAGGTCCGTCAAAGCCGGGCCGTCGGCTGTCACTAATATATTCGTTGGTTTCAGGTCGCGGTGAGTAATCTTGTTCTTATGCAAATTCTCAATCATCTCTAAAATCTGCCGAACCACAACAAAACGCCTCTCCTGGCCGATTGCTTTGTCCCGCAGGAAATAATGCAAATTCTGCCCATCCACGTATTCGGTTATCAGATACGACTTCCACACTAACGGCCCCTTGCGCAGCTCGATGTAAGCCACCGGCTTTGGCGTCGGTATTCCCAGCATCATCAGCCGATACCCATATAGCCAGCTTTGCTTCGCCCTTGACCCCATTATTGTGTGACGCAGCAAATGAAACAACCCCCTGTGGTTGTATCGCTTGATGACGATATCTTTGCCGTTCCACATCAGCCGGGATACATAGGAGGTCTTGTCGTTCTTGAAAATCTGCCCCTTATTCATCAGCGTATCTATTTGCTCTATGAAATCAATCGGCTCCACCCATCCGCAAAAGCTCCTGTTAAACATAGCCAGGTATTTGCCGGTTTTAACTCTCAGGTATCTGGTGTTTGTCCTCAGGCATTTCCTCTGCTTTCTTCTGACCATTCTTTCTTTGTTTAACCGCCGATTGGTTCTTTTAAGAACCTTTTCTGCGAGCGCTTTACTTTGCCTTTTGCCTATTTTGTTTTCTGCACAATATTCCCTGAAAAACCTCATCCGGTCGGTATTACTGATGTTGCCGTCACGCACCATATTAGCTTGCACGAGATTTTTGACCCGAAGTTTAAAAGGTAAGCTGTTATATTTTTTCGTTCGCTCGTTGTCGAGGAAAAAGAACCGCCAGGAGTTCCCTTCGCGCCGGGCTAATACATTACCCAATCGCAGGTCGCCGTGAAAAATACCTTTGGCGTGCATCCTGCCTATGGTTTGTCCCAGCGCTCGTATCATCTGACGCCAGCTTCGCAACTGCTCCTCATCTAAAATTTTGCTGTTTTCGGGAATGAACCGGTAAATTGTTTTTGAACTCTCAACTGCAAAAGTTGCTAAAAAACTTTTCCTGTGAAAAAGGCCGTCTTTGTACTCGCCCATCGCAACAACTGCGGGCGTATCAAAACCGTTTTTGGCTAACATCAGTGCAGCTTCAAAAGCCCGCCTGGCCCGGCTTCCCAGAAAAATAGATTTGATAAAACGTAACGCAGGCCCGCGGTGATATTGCTTAAGATAAATTTCTTTCTCAGCGTCATCAACGCTGACGTTAAATTTGTCGATGTGCGTGGACTCCGAAGACGGGATTGCATTCAATACATAACGCTCTCGCAGTTTTTCTTCGCCGGCTAACAAGCCCTGCGCAAGGCCCTCATTGACATGTCGCTTGTGAATGTAAAGAGTGCAGTTGTTCTGTTGCGTTTTCTCAAAATCGCTATCCAAAGTTTATCGCCCCAGAATAGTTATCCCTGATTGGTCGGCAAGTTTTATTGTTTCGGGCTTGTCGATGATTATTGTTTTACCCGCTTCGACAACAAGACATTTTGCGCCGTTTTTGGCAAGCGCTTTTATTGTATCAGGCCCCACGCAGGGCACGTCGAAACGCATATCCTGGTGCGCCTTGGCCGCCTTGAGAAGCGTCCAGCCGCCCGATTTACAAAGTTCTCCCGTGCGCTCAATCATTTGGGCCGTTCCCTCAATCGCCTCCACCGCCAGAACCACCCGCTCCCTGACCGCTATCGCCTGGCCAATGTCCGATTCGGCGATTTTTTTCACAATCGGCCAGCCGAATTCGATATCCTGCGCGAGCGCCCCGCCCGGCCTGTTGCCCGTCATCGGCCCCGGCGTCGCCAAATCCTGCGAACAATATTTAGTCGTGTCCTGCAAAATTATTCCCCCGCTGGCAAGCTCGTCTGCTCGCACCGCCCGCCAGTCAGGCAAGTATCGCAAAATCCGCCACGGCGTAAAAATGCGACCTTTTGCGACGGCGCCGGCTATAATCGCCCGGGTAACGCCGTGCCTCTTGAGCTTGCGTATCCAGTTTCCAGGCCTGGCCAAAGGCGCCGTGTAAAAAACATCAACCTGTTCGGCCAGGGCCTGCTCAACGCTGCCGGCAAGCCCGACACATACGACTTTCAATCCCGCCTTTCGAGCGCCGGCCGCTATCGTAAACGGCAGCCGTCCCTGGCCGGCTATCAACCCAATAACGTTTTCGCCGCTCATATCGCCCCGTTATTTTCTATTTTCAATTTTCTATTTTCAATTTAAGAAAAATGCTCATTTCTATTTTTTTATGCTATTTGAAAAAATAGAAAATAGAAAATAACAAATAGAAAATTTTTATTGCTCGTCTGGTCGTGCCCTGCTGCCGGATTACCGTCCGACAAAAGCTGCTCAACCTGCGACTGTAGCCCCCGCAGCGCCTGCCGCATTTCCGGCAGGTATTGTATCATTCCGTAGGCGCGTTTGCCCTGGTTTGCGTCTATCGCCGGAGCGCCCAAAACCACCTTGCCGTCGCCGACGCTATTGATTACCCCCGCCTGAGCCCCGATTGCGACGCCGTTGCCGATTGTGATATGCCCGACAATACCCGCCTGTCCCCCGACAATACAATGATGGCCGAGAGTTGTCGAACCCGCTATCCCTACCTGCGCAACCAGCAGGCAATGAGGCCCGACCCTGGTCCCGTGGCCAATCGCAACAAGGTCGCCTATCTTGGCGCCCTGACCGATTATGGAATCGTTCAGCGTTCCTCGCTCTATACCGCAGCCCGCGCCTATCTCTACGTCGTCTTCTATAACCACGCCGCCGATTTGCGGAATCTTGTAATGAACTCCGTTATGGCTGGCAAAGCCGAACCCGTCCTCGCCGATTGTTGCGTTCGAGTTGATAATCACCCGGTTACCCACCCGGCAGCCCTCGTAGATGACGACGTTGGGATAAATTAAGCAGTCATTTCCGATTTGGACGTTTTCGCCGATATATACGCAGGGGTAGATTATGCACCCGTTGCCGATTTTCGCCCCGTCGGCAATCGTCGCAAACTCGTGAATATGACAATCGGAGCCGACCTTGGCGCTGTCGGAAATCACCGCCCGCGGGCTGATACCCACTTTCTTGTGCTTGCGATGCCCGTGCAGCAAAACCATAATCTGCATAAACGCGTAATACGGGTCTTCCGAGATTAAAAGCGGCGACGAAGCCGTTACCGTTTCCTTACCCACTATCACCGCACTTGCTTTGGTCGTCAGCAATTGCTTTTCGTATTTCTCATTGGACAGGAAGCTTATATCGCCTTTTCCGGCCCTGCCTAACGTGGCTGCCGAGCTTATTGCGATATTTGGGTCTCCCCGAACCTGCCCGCCCACGTATTGGGCCAGCTCACCTAATGTTTTAGTCGGCATA
>JBELAA010000139.1:0-12134 GCA_049509315.1 Sedimentisphaerales bacterium
ATAAACTTCGCCGAACTGGCCCGCGCCGCCGGTCTGCTTTTTGTGGCGGTAATGGCCTTCGGCCTTGAGCGTGATTGTCTCGCGGTATGGGATTTTGGGCTCTTTTGTATTGACCTTCAATTTCGAACGATGCTCCATTTTTTCGAGCATTACCCGCAGGTGCAAATCGCCAAGGCCGTTGAGAACAAGCTCTTTTGTCTGGGCGTCCCTGGTTACTTTCAGGCAGGGGTCTTCCTCGCACAATTTTTCGAGGGCTGCGCCGATTTTCTGCTCATCGCCTCTCGCGGCGGGTTCCAGGGCAAGAGCGAACATCGGCTCAGGCGCCGCGGGCATTTCAAATGTGCCTGCGAGGCGCCCGTCGTGAATGAGGTCGCCCACTCTGAGATTTTCAATTTTGCCGAGTGTGATTATATCGCCGGCGGTTCCGGCGTCGGTTTCAGCGGTGTCGCCTCCCTGCGATTTGAGAATGTGGCCGGGGCGGACGCCTTTCTTGTCGTCGTTGCGAACCATATTTGTATCGGATTTGAGCGTGCCGCTGAAAATGCGAATGCTCGAGAATTTCATATTCGAGCGAGGGTCGAACGAGATGCGAAAAACCATACCCGCTAACGGGGCCGCCGGGTCGGGCTGCAGGGTGGTAATTTTGTCGCCGTCTTTAAGCTGGGCGGGTGCGGCCTGTGCCGGCGAGGGCGAGTACTTTACGATGATATTGAGCAATTCCTCGATACCGATTTCTTTTCTTGCGTTGGTAAAGACGATTGGCACAACGGTTCCCGCCAGAAGCGCCTTGACGAATACCGCTGATATTTTTTCAGGCGGAATCGTTTCGCCGCCTAAGTAGCTTTCCATAAGCGATTCGTCGGCTTCGATAACCGATTCGATTAGCTCGGTATGGGCCGTCGCCGCGTCCATAACAGGGGAATCGCCTTTGTCGTTTTCGATGCAATCGATGACCGAGGAGTGGTCGGCTGAGGGCAGGTTTGCGCATCGGCACTTAGTGCCGAAAATTTCCTGTATATCTTTTATGAGGCGAGCCCATTCGACGTTCTCGGCGTCCATTTTATTGATGATGATAATTTTTGCCTTGTGGGCTTTTGTGGCGACCTCGAATGCCTTGCGGGTAAAAGTTTCGGCTCCGGAGGCGGCGTTAATCACGATGCAGGCGGTCTCCGCGGCCGGGATTGCCTTAATTGACGGGCCTATGAAATCCGGGTAGCCGGGGGTGTCGATGATATTTATGACCTTGCCGGCGAATTTCGTATGAACGACCGAGGATTTGATTGAATGGCCGTGCGTTTTTTCCTCGTCGTAATAATCGCAGATACTGGTCTTGTCATCTACG
The DNA here is from genome assembly GCA_049509315.1 of Sedimentisphaerales bacterium. Lineage (GTDB taxonomy): Bacteria > Planctomycetota > Phycisphaerae > Sedimentisphaerales > Anaerobacaceae > Fen-1362. Next base: position 1,343 of record JBELAA010000139.1, read on the forward strand.
CTTCCGAGGCGGTTGGTTGCCCCTGTTTTATGCAGGATTGCTTCAGTCAGCGAGGTTTTGCCTGAGCCGCCGTGGCCCAGAAGGACGATGTTTCTTATGTCAGCGATATTTGCCACTTCCAATTCTCCAAAAAAAAGGTTATAGTGGGCATTGTTGGCAGAAGCCCCAAAACCGAATATAATATAGAAAAAGCAGGTCAAGAACAAGGGGGTTTTCTGAAAATCTGCTGTTTTAGGGGCAAAATCAGCATATGGCAGAACAGAATAGAACAGGTGAGGAAGAAATTCGGGCCAAAGCGGATTGCGATGTGCTTTGGCGGGTAAACCGCAAGTGCAATTTCGATTGTGATTACTGCTTCCGGGACGTGATAAATACCGACGAGGACAAGCGCACTGAAGACCCGCTCTGCGGAAAATACAGCCCGGAGCATATTGCTAAAAGTTTCGACGATACAGGCAGGATTTGGCACATCAGTATGACGGGGGGAGAGCCGTTTTTGTATCCCCGCTTTATGGAGCTTGTAAATGCCTTGACGCGAAAGCATTATTTAGCCGTCAGCACGAATCTTTCACTATCCAGCGCATACGACTTTGCCGATGTTATCAACCCAGGCCGGGTTACCACTATCAAGGCCAACGTCCATATAATGGAACGGGAAAAAGTTAATGGAGGGGTGAAAGAGTTTCTGCGGAAATTCCTTCATTTTCAGAATCGCGGCTTCGACATTCAGCTTGTATATGTTACTTATCCGCCTGTCCTGGGCAGAATCAGGGAAGACCTGTTGCGGTTTCGCGGGGAAGGGGTCCGCAGGGTCTGGGTAAAGATATTTCAGGGCAGATACCAGGACAAACGTTATCCTCGCGATTATTCTCAACAGCAGCAGGAATTGATAAGAGGGCTTGGTCTGAATCATTTCGAAGAGCAGATTTTGTCCTGCAGGGTGTCCTTTATCGGCAAAAAGTGCGAGGCGGGACGCCGGGTGTTCTCGATGGATATTGCCGGCAACGTGTCGCGGTGCAGCGCACTGGCAGAGGGGTATGGGAATTTGTTCGAGGGGACATTTATACCAGGCAAATCGGCCCGCCTTTGTTCAGCAAAGAAATGCGGCTGTTCGTATCAGGGGATAAGATATGCTCTGGACAGCGGCTCTTTATCGCCTTCAAAGTTTGTTATCCGGACTGTTCAAATGGCAATAACCGCAGGCGAAAGCATCGGCGTGCTTGCCAGGCGATGATTTTTTGATTTCTAATTGATTTCTTTATTTCGATGCTCCGTGAACTCTGCGGCTGAAAAAGGCATCTGTATCACAAAGATCTGAACTTGTCCTCCTCTGGCGAAAGTCCGGCTCACAGGACAAGCCCTTGTTTTCGACAAAATATGAGCTGATATTACAGCAGCAGGGAGATTTTCAGCCAGATTGCCGCCAAATTGCCCATTTTAACAAGTCCTGATTTATGTTATTTTTTCTCTTGACTTTGTCCCTGCCGACGGATAAATTCCAAACACAACATTAGAGGAAAAATTTGAGGAGTGATTTGGTGAAAATCCTCAAAATACGCTGCTGGACGGAAGTTAATGGCACTATAATCGGAAATTTAAGGGAGCGAATATAAAGGCGAAATTTTATTTTGCAGATGTGGTATTTGCGAAACTAACCAATTAACGAAAGGAGCGTTAAAAAATGGAAAAGAAACTGCTATGTGTTTTTCTGGCGATGTTAATTTTCAGTCAAGGGTGCTGCAGCATATTTACAAATCAACCACAGAAAATTTCTGTCAAATCCAAACCCGAAGGCGCGGATGTAAAGGTTGGTCCTTATAAGGGAAAAGCACCGTTTGAGCAAATGGTACCGAGGGGGGCAAGTCCCAGACCTTGAACCTTGAAAAAAAGATTGAGCCAATATTCTGGATAAATATTCTGTTTTGGCCGGGACTGATAATCGACTTGGTTACCGGTGATATGTTCAAGTATGAACCGACAGATTATGAATTTGATTTTACAGCACCACAGCAACAAGCATCCGCACCGCAAGCTACAGATTCCAAGAGCGTTCAGTCTCCAAAAGAACAAACCTCATCTACGGCTACATCCAGTAGTGTAGCTGTTATAAAGTGCGGAAACTGTGGTCGTGAAATAGGTCAACATGAAGGAGCATTCGTACATAAAGGTAAAATTATCTGTTCCGAATGTTATGCAAAACTAAAAAATCAGCCGTAAGAGATTTGGTTCAATCGGCAATTGGTTAACCGCAATTGACGAGTGATTGTCGATTAACCATCCAGCTAAAAGTTGATGCTATTCCGTCGGGTCCTGACGAACAGGGCTCGACGGTTTTTTTATTTTAATTTTGCGAATCGGAAAAATTTTTATGCGAAAGCAGGGGATGCTTGCGGGGGTTTTTATTGGACATTGAAGGGCGATTCGCAGGGGCTATGCCATATATGGTATTTTGTGGTTGAGGATTGCTGTATATCGGGGTTTTGGTTATGGGGCGTAGAAGTCGAGGCCGCAAGTACGGCTAAAGAAAAATTGCAAGCGAAGTCGATACAAACCACGGAAAGAAAAGTAAAAAGTACCCCGCGAAATCTAAAAGATTTCCGGGACAAAGTCCTTGAAATTTCTTCGAAATTTCTAAGGGAAAATTAAAAAGTAAAAAGGACACGGATGGTCGCAGCGACCACACGGATTAAAAATAAATCAAAAAAACTTCATGGTCCTTCGTCCCGCGAGGGCGGGGCTTCGTGTTCTTCGTGGTAAAAAAACTAAACACTGGAGCGCGACGATATGAGCAAAAGAGAATTGATTGACTGCATCTGTGAAATCAACAAATCAGCGAAGGCCGAGTTCCTGGCGAAATTCTCGGAAGACGAGCTGAAGAATTACTTAGAGCATCTGATGGAGCTTGATTTGGAGGAGATACTGGTCTGCGCATAATTTGACACGGATTTACACAGATTAACACGGTTTTATTTTTTGTTTTTACAGTGTAAATCAGTCCCGCCAAAACGGGACTCCGCCAAGGGCTTCGTGTGGTCGCCGCGACCATCCGTGTCTAAAAAACTGTGTTAATCAGCATCAAGACGACTTAAAGGAGGGATTCCCATAACGAACCTTTTGGAGGGGGGAGTTTATCTGGATTGCTGATTTCCGATTTCTGATTGCTGATTTTCGATTGATTAGTAATCATATCTGCGTTTCCCAATACTCAATTATTCTTATTATTGCTGGGATTATCTGCGCGCCCGCCGGATAAAAAAAAGAATAAAAAGCTTGTCTTGGCAGGCCGGATGGCGATATAATGCCGGCTCGGAAAGCGAAAAAAATCAATAAGCGGGAAAAATTAGGAGAAAGACACAATGAAGATTTTGCCATACATTCTGGTAATCGGGCTGGGAGTTTTTGCGCAAAGTTTGGCAAAGGGGGCTATTGTGACAAAAACCATCGAATACAAAGACGGCAATACTGTGCTGGAAGGATACCTCGCTTACGATGACGCGAAGAAGGGGAAAATGCCGGCGATTTTAATAGTTCACGAGTGGACTGGTGTTGGGCCATACGTGAAAAGGAGAGCGGAGCAGATTGCGGGGCTTGGGTATGTGGCGTTTGCGATAGATATTTACGGCAAGGGAGTAAGGCCGGCAAATGACGAGGAGGCGGGCAAGCAGGCGGCGATTTACCGGGGCGACAGGCAGTTGATGCGAAGGCGGGCATTGGCGGGGATGGAGGAAGTTAAGAAACTCGAATTTGTTGACCAAAGCCGGCTCGCGGCGATGGGGTATTGTTTCGGCGGAGGGGTGGCGCTTGAAATGGCGCGAAGCGGGGCGGATTTGAAAGGTGTGGTGAGTTTTCACGGGAACCTCGACACGCCCAGGCCGGAAAGCGATACTATTAAAGCGAAGATATTAGTTTGCCACGGGGCCGACGACCCATACGTGCCGCAAGAGCAGGTGGTCGCTTTTCAAAATGAGATGCGTAAGGCAAAGGCGGACTGGGAAATGTTCATTTACGGTAGCGCCGTGCACGGCTTTACCAACCCGGAACACGGGGACGACCCGTCGAAAGGGGCGGCGTATAACAAAGAGGCCGATATAAGGAGCTGGGAGGCGATGAAGCAGTTCTTTAAAGAAATATTTTGACATTGGCACGACCGGTGTTATATTTGACTCATCAAAGATTCCTGCCGCGGGTGGGCAGAATTTTGTGGGACAGGTAAACATTGTCACGATGTAAGAAACCCGAGCCGTGGTGACTCGGAAATGAGAAAATACATTTTTTTTGCTTAAGGAGAACAAAGATGAAAAAGCTAATGGCAGGTCTGGTAGTGCTGGTGTTTCTTGGGATGTCTGCCCTGTCGTTTGGGAATGGGACTTACATTCTTATTTACAATATATCCGCCTCGGTAAAAGGGGCTGATGACGACACGGGTTTGGCGGCGACAATTCCATTGAAGGGGTATTTGATCCTGAACCTTAGTGCCCCAACAACGGTTGTAGATGCGAACCTGATACTGTATGGCAAGGACACAACCAAGGCAAAAGTTTACGTCAATCTTGGTTACAATACTCCGACTGACCAGCACTTTGTAGATATCAGGCAGGTAGGTGATTTTTTCTTCCTCGAAATCGGGGAATACACCGATGCGGGGCCTTTTTATTTTGACGTGTTTGTAATGGGCAAGTGGAAGGAAAAAAGCGTTGGTCCCCTTGTTGCGGGGAACAAAGCTGTTGCAAGCAGTATGAAGGGAATTTTTGTGGTGTGGGATGGTTTTTTGCTCGGTCCCAGCGCCGACCAGGATATTTCAGGAACTTCAAACATTTCGTTGACACTTAACGCCTCGGGGACGAAATGGGCCAACGGAAACAATGAGGAAGATGAGATTAAGACACCGGCCCAGATCGTTGATGAAGTAATAGGACTGGACGGGATGTTGACGGATAAAGGGTTCCAGCCGGCGGTATTGCCGTAAAGAGAAGATGAGAAAAAGTAGTTTTCCGGCCTGCCTCGACGCCTCGGGGCAGGCCGGTTTTTTTTCTTTTTTCTGTTGTTAAAAACAGTAGAATGTTGATGTTGTCGTCGAGAATGACTGAACTGATACGACTCAGAAAAATCGGAAAAAATAAAAACGGGGCGATTGTTTTAAGGAGAAGAAAAATGCGAAGCGAACTTTGTGAGCGAAGTCCCGCGAGAGCGGGGAAAAAGGTTATGGCGATTACAGTGATGCTGGTAATGTCGTGGGTTTGTTCGTCATCATTCGGATATTTGCTTCTTTACAACGTGTCAATGACGGTCAACGGAGCTGACGTAAACGTCAGTTCAAGGGTTACTATTCCGTTGAAGGGTTACCTGCTTTTAAATCTTGATGATTCGAACGCATTTGTCGATGCCAACCTGATGTTATACGGCAGGGATGCGGACAGCAAAAAGAAATACGTTATTCTTGATTACAATGACGGAACAGGATTTCTCAGTGCGAATGTTTGGTATATAGATAAGTATGCTTTCGTGGACTTATCGGGAGATACTCCTTTTAATTTTGAGATATTTTTATCAGGCAGGACTTGGTTGCAAAACGTAGGTCTCGGAAGAGACCATAAGAAGTCAATTGCCGGATCCTTAGCGGGAGTAACTACTGTGCGGCACCTGTATATGCTCGGACCCGATGCTCACCAGGACGTTTCAGGGTCAGCAACTGTTACGGCAACGCTTTGGGGGCCGGCGACTAAGTCAGTCAACGGCGCCAGCGGCAAGCAGGAATCCTGGACACAAGACGAAGTTATCTCAACAGGCAAGGATTTTGATGGTGTGCATTATAAAAGTTTGACAGAGCAACTCAAAGATAAACACTTTGAAGCGGCTGCTTTGCCGCCGGATTAAATAAGATGAAGCATAAGACAGCCGGCCTGCCCTGACGCTTCGGTGCAGGCCGATTTTTTATGCGCAGGTATGCCTGGCGAAGGCGGATTTTGGCTTGAGAGAACACAACAGGGCTGGTAGAGTAGAAGACGGATTACAGAAGACAGAAGACAGAAGACAGAAGACGGAACAAAGAACACAGAAGGCAGAATTAAGAAAGGGATTTTGAAAGATGAGAGTGTTATTGGTGGGAAACGGGGGCAGGGAAGACGCGATTGCCTGGAAACTGGCGCAGTCGAAGGAATTGAAAAAGCTGTATATCGCGCCGGGGAATCCCGGAACGGCCAGATGGGGGGAAAACGTCGAGATAAAGGCGGACGATATCGGAGAATTGGTCAAGTTCGCCCAGGAGAAGAAGATTGATTTAGCAATAATCGGGCCTGAAGACCCGCTTGCGGCGGGGGTGGTTGATGCTTTTGAAAGCGTTGGAATAAAAGCGTTTGGGCCTAATCAGGCAGCGGCGCAATTAGAGGCCGACAAGGCGTTTGCAAAGCAGATAATGAGGGCAAGCTCAGTATCGACGGCTGAGGGCAGGACTTTCACGAGATTTTCAGACGCCAAGTCGTATATCGCAAGCAGAGATGAGCCGGTAGTGGTTAAGGCGGCGGGTCTGGCAAAGGGCAAGGGGGTAATCGTTTGCGATGAGCCGTCAGACGGGATTTTAGCGGCGGAAAAAATAATGGTCGGCAGAATTTTCGGCTCGGCGGGGGACAAAATTGTTGTGGAGGATAAGCTCATCGGCGAAGAAGCGTCGATACTGGCATTTGTGGATGGCAGGAGCATATACGTAATGGAATCGTCGCAGGACCATAAGCCGGTGGGCGACGGCGATACGGGACCTAATACCGGCGGGATGGGGGCGTATAGCCCGGCGCCGGTTGTTACAGATGAGATGATGAGCCAGATTGAGCGGGAGATTTTAGTGCCGGTTGTGGATTGTATGAATCGCAACGACACGCCGTATAAGGGGGTGCTATACGCGGGGATTATGGTAACGGCGGGCGGGCCGAGGGTGCTGGAATTCAACGTGCGGTTCGGCGACCCTGAGACGCAGCCGATTATGATGCGGCTGAAAAGCGATTTGCTTGAGGTTTGCCTTGCGGTGTGCGAGCAGAAGCTCGATGAGGTTACGCTACAGTGGGATAATCGCCCGGCGCTGTGCGTGGTGATGGCGTCGGGGGGGTATCCCGGCGATTACCAGAAGGAAAAGGAAATTACAGGTATCGACAAGGCAGGCGAGCTGAAAGACGTGGTAGTGTTTCACGCGGGAACTGCGATGAAGGACGGCAAAGTAGTTACGGCGGGAGGCAGGGTGCTGGGTATTACGGCAACAGGGGGCACTGTCGCCGACGCCAGGGCGAGAGCTTACGAAGGTGTCCGCAGGATTAGTTTCGACGGCGCGCATTTCAGGCACGACATTGCGGACAAGGCCATAAGACGAAGGTAAGGATATGCCAGGGGGTATAAAAGAGCAGGGAAGTAAAGGCAGGCACAAAACGCTGAACTGGTTCATCGAGCTGGTGATAACAGTCGTCGTAATGTGGACGGTCCTGACCTTGGCGGGAAAGATTTTGCCGCGGATAGCCCTTAGCCAGATTTCGGAGCTTACCAATACGCAAATAAAGGCGGGGTCTGTGGATTTCAGATTTGACGGGTCGGTGTTCATAAATAAGCTGGAGGTTTTGCCAAAAGACGCATCGGCCAAATATGACAATTCCATTTTGAAAGCCGATACCGTGCGGGTGCATTTTCGGGTGGGCAGTTTGCTGAAATTTCGGCCCCGCTTGAAGGAGATATTCGTTAGTGATTTTGTGCTTAGGGCGCAATACGATACCGACAGCGGGAAGTGGAACCTGTCGTCGATTAAGCCGGCGGCGCCTCAAAATATGCGGGGGCGGATGCCGTTAATCTGGCTTGAAAACGGGACGGTGGAATTGGACAGGGTAACCGAGGGGCGAATAAGGGTGATAGCCAGTGCGCCGGTGTCGGCGGTTCGACATATCGGGCTGGAGCAGGCAGAAGCTCGGGGGGACGGCCATAGTCGGTTACTGGCAGCCGGGGCGCGTCATGGTTGGCGGGAGATTATCATCGAATGACGTGCCCGGCTTTTTGCGGTCGTGGACAATCAGGGCAATTGACGCGGAGCTGGATTATGAGCCGAATAACGCTTATGAGCTGAAGTTGGCGGTCAAGGATTTTAACTGTCCGCCGAGCTTAGCCGGACAGGGGCGGGGGCTGTTTGCATTCGATACTCAAAAGGCGGCGGGGACATTGCCTTTCGTGAGCGCGCTGCAGGATTTTTTCAGCAGTTATAATCCGTCGGGCAGGATTAATATCGATTTGAACGCCGCAGGAAACCTGAAGAAGTTGACTGAAAGCGCGATAACAGGAAAAGTATATTGCATCGACGCGGGGGTTTGCGACAGGGAGTTCCCTTACGCAGTCGAGCATATAACGGGCCAGATAGAATTATCTGAAAACAACGTGAAATTAAGCGGGCTTACGGGCAGGCACGGCCGGACGGAAATGGCGTTCGAGGGGTGGGCCAATCTTCGCTACGCCACGCCGGGGCAGACGGCGAATTCCGGGCCGGATGCGGAATACCATTTGCAGATTACAAGCGACAATATGGCGCTGGACAGGGATTTATACGGTGCGCTTACTAAGAATGAGCAGAAGTTCTGGTCGGCGTTCGAGCCAAACGGGGCCGTGGCTATAAACTATACTCACAGCCGGCTGCGGGCGACGGGGGACAAATCCGCCACACTGACGGCAGACAAGCCCGATGGGAACGCGCAGACCGCTATCAGGGTCGAGTTGCTTGACGTCAACGCTCGATACGAGGGGTTCGCGTACCCGCTGAGAAACACCAGGGGAGTGCTGTTTTTCGGGATGGATAGCGTCGCATTTTCAGACGTGGTGTCGCAGTGGGAAGGCCAAAAGATAAAGATAAACGGCAGGGTTGGTTTCAGCGGCGAGCATCCGGCTTACGACATTCTTATAAATAGCGAGGGTGTGCCGCTGGACGCGACGCTGGCCGAGGCGCTGCCCGCGGCGCAGCGGGAATTTTACAACCAGTTCGAGATGTCGGGCAGAATCGACGCACAGATAAAGGTGGTCAGCGGAACCGAACCAAATAAAACGGGGGAAGTGCCGGGATTTATGGCGGATGTATTCCCGAAGGGCGGTTCAATAAAGGCAAAGGCGCTGCCTGTAAAAATCGAGGATGTTACTGGCAAGGTGGTTTTGAAGCCGGAGATTGTGGAAATCGAGGATTTGACGGGCCGATACGGCGGCGGTGAGGTAAAGCTGGAAGGCCGCCTGTGGCCCTCGAAAGAGCAAAAGGAGCCGGCGTATTGCCTTTCGATGCAGGCAAAAGGAGTTGAGCTGGGCGAGGAGCTGACGGCGTCTTTACCGAAATCGATATCGGAATTAGCGTCGGAATTGAAACCCGGCGGGAAAGTGAACCTGACTGCCGACGTGAGTAATAACATCTACGGCGACTGTGTGCAGGACCGGCTGCTTATTGAATGTTTAGGCAACACGATAGAATGTAATTTTCTGCCTTATCCGCTGCAGGATATTACCGGCACGATTTCAATAACCGGCTCGCGAATCGATTTTGACAATATTGCCGCAAAGGCGGTCCACCAGATTTGGGATAGATCGATACAATCGGTAATGAAAATGACGGGTAAGGTCGAGCTGGGAACCGAAGGCGACAGCACGGCCATTACCGCGGGCAGGATTGATTTCAGCGGTGAAAACGTGCGGCTGAAAGGCAAGTCGCTGGCAAGCGTCGATACTACAATCGGATACGACCCGCAGGAAAAGGTGTGGCTGTCGCAATATTTTGTTGCGGATTTCTACGGCGGGAAAATGATAGGCAAGTTGCGGCTCAACAGGACGGGCGGGGGGAATTACGATTATCTGCTGGAGGCCAGCGTTGCCGGGGCGGACTTGAGGAAATTTCTGTTAGACAGGGAGACCCCCCTTCACGGCGCTGCGCCGGGGCAGGCAGGTGAAAAGTCGCCCGAGGAGCATTACAGCACCGGCTCAATGAACGGCTGGCTCAGTATTACGGGTTCGGTAAACGACGAAAACATCCGGCTGGGAAGGTGCCAGTTGAAAATTATAGATATGGAGGTGGGCAAGCGCTCGATATTCGCAAAAGTGCTTGCGGTGCTGAACCTGACTGAGCCGAAGGACTACACGTTCGACCGGATGACGCTGGACGCTTATATTCAGGATGACCGTATGTTTTTGCGGCAAATCGATTTGTCGGGTAAGTCGCTGGCGCTGGACGGGTCGGGCCGGCTGGATTTGAAAACCGATGATATAAACCTGACGATGACTGCCAGAGGGCGGCGCCTCGCAAGAGAGAAACCGTCATTATGGGAATCGCTCACGGAAGGACTGGGAAGGGCAGTTGTGCGGGTCGAAGTCAGCGGCAAGGCCAGTGACCCGCAAATTACGACAAAGCCGTTGCCGGTCCTGAAAGAAACCCTCGAAATTTTAGGCACGCCGAAACGGTAATAAGTCCTTATTTGACAGGAAGATAAGACCCCGCGTAATTCACGGCGTAAAAATTACTTAAAATTTTTCAAAAAAAGCGTTGACAAGGACGATGATAATGATATACTTGTAATAGTTAGGATATTACAAGTGATGAGATTGAAATATGCAGATAAGAATTGACAATGCGTCGGACAGACCGGTTTACCAGCAGATAATAGACCAGGTGAAGCGTGATATAGCGCTTGGCCGGCTGGGCAAGGACGAGAGATTGCCGACGGTGAGGCAATTGGCGGGACAGCTTGCGATAAATCCCAATACAATCGCAAAGGCGTATCGGCAGATGGAGCAGGAAGGGATAATA
>JBELAA010000014.1:0-18886 GCA_049509315.1 Sedimentisphaerales bacterium
TAAGACATTCGAAAGACAGAAGCATCTCATTTGTTTTTTGGACAGCTTTGCTGTTCGGTCTGGCTTTTATTATTAAACAGCACGGCATATTTTTCGCTCTATTCGGCGGATTGTATTTGCTTTGCAGCGGCGTCAGCCATCGGCCCGTTCAATGGAGAAAGACGATTATCGAACAGCTTGTTTTTACGGCCGGCGTGATTATCCCTTATGCCCTGGTATGTCTATACTACCGGCAGGCGGGAGTATTCGACAAGTTCTGGTTCTGGACAGTTACCTACTCGCATGCGTATTCTTCGATAAAAACGCTGGCTGCCGGCTTGAAAACACTTTTTTATGTTATCACACCAATAATTACTACGTTACCTTTGGTCTGGATGCTGGCACTGGCAGGATTAGCAGCAGTTTTTGTTCGCAGAAATCACAGGCGTTACGCAGTTTTTGCCGCCGGCTTTCTAATTTTTTCCTTTTTGGCGGTATGCCCAGGTTTTTATTTTAGACCGCACTATTTTATTCTCCTTTGTCCGGTCGCCGCCGTCCTGGCGGGGGTTGGCTTTGGCGAAATTGACAAACTTGTTTCCAAACTTGTCTCAGGAACTCTCAGGAGCACGTTTATCGTTTGTATAGGTCTGGCTGTAATCGGTGTTTCTCTGTATCAGCATTTTTATTTATTTGTGCTTTCACCGGATAATGTCTGCCGGGTGTTTTATCAGGGTCATCCTTTTAATGAATCGCTCGAAATAGCTAAGTATATCAAAAAGAACTCTTCGCCGACCGATACCATCGCCGTTTTCGGTTCCGAACCACAGATTTATTTTTATTCCGGCAGGCGCTCTGCAGGCCGATACATATATATGTATCCTCTGACCGAGTCGCACAGTTATGCCGGTGAAATGAGAAAGGAAATGATGACCGAAATTGAAAACGCCAAACCTGAATTTCTGATTTATTTGAATATCTTTTCTTCCTGGGCGGTGTTCGGCGTCTCTATGGAAGATTTTTCAGCGTGGGAAAAAACCTTCGTTGAGCATTATTATAATCTTGTAGGGATGATTGATATACAGCAGGACGGCACTGTTTATTGCTGGGACCAGTGGGCACGTCAGTGTCAGGTAAAGTCGGATTCCTGGATTACCGTCTTCAAACGAAAATGACAGGCAGAACACAAATTAAGAAAAATTCCGTCGCGTCTCCTGAAAGTAGTTTGTGGTGCTGGATTGCTATTGCGCTGGTTATTGTTATCACAGGGGCTGTTCGTTGGCGGTTTGCAACAATGCCTCTCTTGCGCGACGAGGGCGAGTATGCCTATATAGCTCAGCAGATGTTAAAGGGCGTGCCGCCTTATGAATCCGCGTATAGTATGAAACTCCCCGGTATTTATGTAATCTATGCCCTATTCCTCGCTTGTTTCGGCCAGACAATTACGGCGATTCACCTCGGCCTGATTATTTTCAACGCCGCCACCATTATTGTCATCTTTCTTTTAACAAGGTATATGTTCGGGGGGCTCGCAGGCATCGCTGCAGGCGCCTTCTATGCGATTTTGTCAGTTGTCAGCACGATGCTGGGATTTATGGCCAACGCGGAGCATTTTGTGCTTTTGCCCGCGCTTATCGGGATACTGCTTATCGTAAAACATCATAAAAACAGAAGCTTCTCGTATGTTTTTTGGACGGGGTTACTCTTCGGTCTGGCTTTTATTATTAAGCAGCACGGGATATTTTTTGCGTTCTTCGGGGGATTGTATTTGCTCTTCAGCAGAATCAGAAGGCGGCCTATCGAGTGGAAAAAGGCAATTAAAGAGCAGATTGTTTTTATCACCGGTGCGATTGTCCCTTATGCTCTGGTGTGCCTGTATTACTGGCAGGCGGGATTATTCGGCAAGTTCTGGTTCTGGACGTTCACATACGCACGGGAGTATTCTTCGTTGAAGTTGCCTGGAGGCGGTCTTGAAATGTTTGTGCTTGTTGGCAGGCCAATCTTGGTTACACTGCCTTCTGTTTGGCTGCTGGCGCTGGCGGGATTAGGGGCGGTTTTTGCCCGTACAAGCAACAGACGTTTTGCGGTTTTTATCGCCGGCTTTCTGTTTTTTTCCTCCTTGGCCGTATGTCCTGGTTTTTATTTTCGGCCGCACTATTTTATTCTCATTTGTCCGGCTGCCGCAATCCTCGCGGGGCTTGGTTTTGTCGAGATTGATAAGCTTATCTCCAGATTTGTTACCGGGCCTCCTCGAAACATATTAGTCGCTTTTGTGGGATTGGCCGTCATAGGCGTATGTGCTTATCAGCACAAGTATCTTTTTGCGTTTTCGCCCGCTGATGTCTGCCGCCTATTTTATCCGCAATACCTTTTCAATGAATCTATTGAAATAGCTGAATATATCAAAAAAAATTCCTCGCCAAAGGACACGGTCGCAATTGTCGGCTCCGAGCCCCAGATTTGTTTCTATTCAGGACGCCGCTCGGCAACCCGATATATCTATACATATCCCCTTACAGAGCCGCACAGATATGCCGTCTCTATGAGAAAAGAGATGATGGCCGATATCGAAAACAACAAACCTGAGTTTCTCATTTTTGTGAATGTCTCTTATGCATGGGCAGCCAGCGATGATTCTGCGGAGTATCTTTTACTATGGGCGCATTCATACGCAAACCGTTATTATAAACTTGCGGGAATAATTGATATGAGAAAAGACGGCACTGTTTATCGCTGGAATGAACAGGCCGTCGGATTCAATCCTGCGACGAATTTCTGGATTGCTGTCTTCAAACGAAAATGACCGGCAAAACTCAAATTAAGAAAAATTTTGGTGCATCTTCTAAAAGCAGTTTGTGGTGCTGGCTGGCTATTGCTTTGATTATCATTGGCGCTGCGGCGATTCGCTGGCATCTTGTAACAATGCCTCTCGAACGCGACGAGGGCGAGTATGCCTATATAGCGCAGCAGATGTTAAAAGGCGTGCCGCCTTATGAGTCGGCGTATAGTATGAAATTGCCGGGAATATACGCGGTGTATGCGATTTTTTTAGCGGCTTTCGGGCAAACCATTACGGCGATTCACCTCGGTCTGATTATTTTCAATGCCGCGACCATCGTCGTAATCTTTCTGCTGGCAAGGTATATGTTCGGAGGCATTGCCGGTATTGCGACGGGTGCCTTCTACGCGATTTTATCGGTTGTCGGCACGACGCTCGGATTTACAGCCAATGCCGAGCATTTTGTGCTTTTGCCCGCGCTTATCGGGATACTGCTTATCGTAAAACATCCTGAAAACAGAAGCATCTCGTATGTTTTTTGGACGGCGTTACTGTTTGGTCTGGCTTTTATTATTAAGCAGCACGGCATATTCTTTGCACTCTTTGGCGGTTTGTATTTGCTTTTCAGCAGTATCAGTAATCGACCCGTGGAGTGGAAAAAGATAATTTCGGAGCAGCTTGTTTTTATTGCCGGCGTGATTATCCCTTATGCTTTGGTGTGTTTATATTTCTGGCAGGCGGGCCTATTCAGCAAGTTCTGGTTCTGGACGGTTACATACGCGCATGCATATTCCTCGATTGACTCGCTGGCTCAAAGGTGGCAGGTTTTTAAAATGGTCATTAAAGCAATTGTGAGTTCATCGGTTTTGATTTGGCTGCTGTTTTTGACGGGATTAATGGCGATTATCGCACGCAAAAACTGGCGAGGTTACGCGACTTTTGTCTTTGGCTTTCTGGTTTTTTCCGTTTTGGCGGTGTGCCCTGGTTTTTATTTTCGTCCGCACTACTTTATTTTTCTTTTCCCGGTTACAGCCGTCGTCGCTGGTGCGGGATTTGGTGAAACAGGCAACCTCTTTGGTAAACTTTTTGCCGGCACGCGCCGGGCTTTGTTTATCGCAGTTGTTGGTTTGGTAGTTGTGGGAGTTTGTATTTACCAGCAGCGGTTGTATTTATTCAAACTTTCACCCTCCGACGTTTGTCAGTATTTTTACAGGGGACATCCTTTTCTTGAATCAGTCGGCATAGCGGATTACATTAAGAAAAATTCCTCTCCGAATGACTCTGTTGCCGTTCTTGGGTCAGAGCCCCAGATTTATTTTTATTCCGAACGCCGTTCAGCGACTCGGTATATCTATACATATCCCCTGACGGAGCCGCACAGGTTCACGACAGAAATGAAAAACGAGATGTTCGGCGAAATTACGTCGGCGGCGCCGAAATTCATCGTTGTGGTGAATAATACCTATTCCTGGTTTACAAGGCCGGGTTCTTTGAAGGAATATAAGGATTTTACAGGCAGGGTCGAATCTTATGCCTCAAAATTTTATACTCTTGCTGGTATAATTGATATGCGCTGGGATGGCCCCACGGTTTACCGATGGGATGCGGATGTTGCCGGATATCATCCGGTTTCAGATTTCTGGATTGCCGTTTTCAGACGAAAATGACTGATATAACTCAAGTTAATAAAAATTCAGGTGCATCTTCCAAAACAAATTTGTGGTGCTGGGTCGCGATTGCGCTGATTATTATTGGCGCGGCAGTCATTCGATGGCGGCTTGCAGCAATGCCTCTTGAACGCGACGAGGGCGAATATGCCTATATGGCGCAGCAGATGCTCAAGGGCGTGCCGCCTTATGAATCCGCGTATAGTATGAAGCTCCCCGGCATTTATGCCTTTTATGCGATATTCCTCGCCGCTTTCGGTCAGACAATTACGGCGATTCACCTCGGTTTGATTATATTTAACGCCGCGACCATCGTGCTCATTTTTCTGCTGACAAGGCGTATGTTCGGCGACGTTGCCGGCGTCGCTTCCGGCGGCATATACGCTGCTCTCTCTCTTTTTAGACATGTATTGGGACTGTCTGCCAACTCCGAACATTTTGTGGTTCTTCCTGCCTTGTGCGGTGTTATGCTGCTGGTAAATATCAATGAACACCGAAAACTGCTAAAGGTCTTTTTTGCGGCAATTCTCTTGGGACTGGCATTCATTATCAAACAGCACGGCATATTTTTTGCCGTGTTCGGGTCGTTGTATCTGCTTTATCTTGGCTTTCTGCAAAAGCCCGTAAAGTGGAAATATGTTGCTGCGAGCCAGGCTGTTTTTATCGCCGGCGCAGTTTTTCCTTTTGCGATTTGTTGCCTTTTATTCTGGTGGGCGGGGCAGTTTTATAAATTCTGGTTCTGGACTTTCACATACGCTGGCAAATACACGGTTTACACTCCTCTTAATATAGCGGTGAAAAATATTATTAAAATATCGGTCCCTTTGATTTACTCTGCGCTGCCCGTATGGATTTTTGTTTTTCTGGGCGTTTATCGGATGCTTATTACTAAATCAGTCAGACAAAATGCCCTCTTTGCCATTGGATTTTTTATTTTTTCATTCTTCTGTGTCTGCCCGGGGTTCTATTTCCGCGGGCACTATTTCATTTTGCTTCTTCCTGCCGCATCCGTTCTGGCTGGAGTCGGCTTTTCCGTTTTTTGCGACTGGATGGCCGGCTCAGCGGCGAAATCAAGGCGTTCAGTTATTGTTGTTCTGGCAGGGATTATTGTTATAGGTATTTTACTTTATGGCCAGAAAGCGTTTCTTTTTGAAGGTGACATCAACCGGATTAACCGCCTCATTTACGGCATGAATCCTTTCCCTGAATCGCTGGAAATAGCAGAATATATAAAACAAAACTCCTCGCCGGATGACACCGTTGCCGTTTTCGGCTCTGAACCCCAGATTTTTTTCTATTCCGGCCGCCGTTCGGCAACGCGGTATATTTATGTTTATCCTTTGATGGAACTGCACAATCAGGCCGAGGAAATGCAAAAGGAGATGATTGCTGAAATCGAATCTGCCAAACCTAAATTTATTGTTTTGGTCTCCATCCCTACTTCCTGGTTAATGTGGCCTGACTCTAAAATGGTCGTCTTTAATTGGTATAAGCAATATGTTAAAAATTTTTACAGTATCACCGGTACAGTGGAAATTCAGCCTGAGGGTAAATCGATATATTATTGGAATAAATTTCCAGTCGGCTATATGCCAAAAAAAAATTACTGTATTATTATTTATAAGAGAAAGTAGCCGAATCCCATAGAATAGTTCGATTTATACTTACGATATGCTCTGGGAACCGTTATAATGTCGCTATGTTCGCAGGCAAAAAAATTATTGTCGTAATGCCGGCCTATAACGCCGAGAAAACCCTTCGCCAGACCTATGACGAGGTTATGGCGCAGGGCATCGTTGACCTCGTTGTTGTCGTCGATGACGCCAGCCACGATGCAACCGCCGCGGTCGCCGCGAAACTGCCCCAAACCGTTGTCGAGGTCCATCCCCAAAATCGCGGCTACGGCGCCAACCAGAAAACCTGCTACAAACTCGCACTTGCCAACGGCGCCGATATCGTTGTTATGGTTCATCCCGACTACCAATACACGCCCAAACTGATTCCCGCAATGGCATCGATGATTGCCAACGACCTGTACGAATGCGTCCTCGGCTCAAGAATTTTAGGCGGACGCGCTCTTAAAGGCGATATGCCCTTATGGAAATACGTCTCAAACCGGTTCCTTACCCTTGCGGAGAATATGCTTTTGGGCGCGAAACTTTCCGAATATCACACCGGCTATCGCGCCTTTTCCCGCCGGCTTCTCCAACGCCTGCCTCTTGAGACCAACTCAGACGATTTTATCTTCGATAACCAGATGCTGGCACAAATCCTGTGGCTGGATTGCACAATCGCTGAAGTCAGCTGCCCCACAAAATATTTTCCCGAGGCGTCCTCGATTAATTTCCGCAGAAGTGTTAAATACGGTCTGGGCTGTCTGTGCACGGGTCTCAAATTCCGATTAGCCAGAATGAACCTGATAAAATCAAAATTATTCCCTGCTAACTCATAAAAATGGGCCAAACGCCGGACAGAAAACAGTCACTCCTGATTTGTTTTATATTGTCGCTGGTAACGTTTGCGTCTTATTGGCAGGTTAAAAATAACGCCTTCATTGATTTCGACGACCCCCTGTATGTTACCGAAAATAAAAACGTCCAGTCCGGCTTCACGCCCGACGCATTCAAATGGGCGTTCACAACAAATCAGGCATACAACTGGCACCCGCTGACCTGGTTTTCACTGATGCTCGATTATAAACTATTTGGCCTCAAACCAGCCGGTTACCATTTTACAAATCTGATTTTTCACGTCGCCAACAGCATACTCCTGTTTCTGATATTTCGTTTGATGACCGGCGCCCTCTGGCGTAGCGCCCTTGTCGCGGCTCTTTTCGCACTGCATCCCCTCCACGTCGAGTCCGTCGCCTGGGTTTCCGAACGTAAAGACGTCC
This sequence comes from Sedimentisphaerales bacterium, assembly GCA_049509315.1. Classification (GTDB taxonomy): domain Bacteria; phylum Planctomycetota; class Phycisphaerae; order Sedimentisphaerales; family Anaerobacaceae; genus Fen-1362. Next base: position 7,316 of record JBELAA010000014.1, read on the forward strand.
TCAGCACTTTCTTCTGGGTGCTTACAATGTGGTTTTACGTCCGCTATGCGCAGCGTCCCTCAATTGCCGCATATATACCGGTTTTCATCGCCTTGGCGCTGGGTCTTATGGCCAAGCAAATGCTCGTTACCCTGCCTTTTGTCCTGCTCCTTATTGATTACTGGCCCCTCAATCGAATCCGCAATCCGCAATCCGCAATCCGAAATTTCAAATTCACGATTATCAATTCAATTGTTGAAAAACTCCCCCTTTTCGTCTTGTCCGGTATTGCCTGCCTGATTGTCCTTTACGTTCAGTCCAAAGCGACGCTTGTCAGGGGAATGCAGCAGTTTCCCATCGACTTTCGCATTGAAAACGTCCTGCTCGCTTACGCCGGCTATGTTGGCAAATTGTTTTACCCCCTCAATCTTGGAATCCTTTATCCTTATCCTTTAACCGACCCCCCGATGCGGCAGGTTGCCGCGGCGGGATTGTTAATCTTATGCGTTACAATCGCGGTGTTCCGTTTTTCAAACAACCGCCGCTGGCTCATTGTCGGCTGGCTCTGGTTTCTCGGCACGCTTATTCCTGTCATAGGCCTCGTCCAGGTCGGCCTTCAATCAATGGCGGACCGTTATACATACATTCCTTTAATCGGCCTGTTTATTATTATTGCCTGGGGCATAACCGAGTTAGCCGAAAAGTTGAAATGCAAACCAGCCGTTCTTGCCGCTTCGGCGGCAATCGTCCTTTCATTTTTGTCTTTTCTTACTTACAGGCAGGTCTCATTTTGGAAAGATAGTATCACCCTGTTCGAGCACACAGTGGCCGTAACCAGGGATAACGATATTTTGCACTACAATCTTGGCCGGCTGTATCTGCAGAAGGGTGATTCTGATAAGGCGATTTATCACTGGTCTGAGGCGGTTCGTATAAAACCCGACCAGCCGACTATTCACAAAAATCTCGCCGCGCTGTTGGTCCAAAATGGTGATATCGATAAGGCAATCTACCATTACCGCCAGGCGCTTACATACAGGCCAGACGATGCCCAGGCGCAGGACAACTTGCGGGACCTTTTAAAAAAGGCCCGCTGATACGGGTCATTGCTATTGTTTTGACATTCCGGCTTGTCTGTCGCTATATTGTTCTCTATGCCTAAAACGCTTTACATAATCGACGGCCACGCGCACATATACGCCGCGTATTTCGCCCCTATGCGGCAGCGCCTCACCAGCCCCGCAGGCGAGCCCACCAAGGCAACCTATATTTTCACCACCGCCGTTCTCGGTCTCATTAAAAACCAGAAACCGGATATGTTAGTTGTCGCTATGGATAGCAAGACCCCTACATTCAGGTCTGACATTTACCCCGATTACAAGGCACATCGTCCCCCTATGCCCGATGATATGCCCGTCCAGATAAAGCGTATCGAGCAGATTCTTTCGGCGATGAATATCCCTATGCTGCGAGTCAACGGCTTCGAGGCCGACGATATAATCGGCACACTTGCTAAAAAGGCATCGAAAGAGGGCATTGACGTTTATATATGCACTAAAGACAAGGACATACTCCAGCTTATCGACGACCACGTTTTCGGCTACGATATGAAAACAGGCGACAAAACAACTGTTGAGTCGTTAAAAGCCGATATGAAAATCGCGCCTGCCCAGTTTATCGACGTTCTCGCTCTTGCCGGCGATGCATCTGATAACGTTCCGGGTGTGGACGGTTTCGGCGAAATGACGGCTTTGAAATGGATTCAAAAATTCGGCTCGCTCGATAACCTTTATGCACACGCCGATGAGGTTCCCGGCAAAGTCGGCGAAAACCTGCGAAAATCCCGTGACTCGGCGTATCTCAGTCAAAAGCTTGTTACCCTTGATTGCGACGTGCCCGTCGATATCGACTACAACGCTTTCGCGGTCAAGCCCTGCGATGAGGCAAAACTTATTTCGCTTTTCAATGAGCTTGGCTTCGCCCGCATTCTCAATCAGATGGGCTTGTCGCCTTCTGCGCCGCCTTTACAAACGCAGATGCAATTGCCGATGACCGCCGGCCAGGGCCAAACCGCGTCCGGTGAGTCGCCCAAACACGACTATCAGCTAATAGATACTCCTGAAAAATTTGATGATTTTCTCGTCGAGTTGAAAAAGCAGAAGTTTTTCTCAATCGATACCGAGACCACCGCGCTCGCACCGATGCGTGCGGACATTGTCGGTATCAGCATTTCCTGGCAATCGCATACCGGCTTTTACATTCCCGTTCGGGCGCCTGTCGGCTCAAAATTTCTCCCCCTGACAAAAGTGAGAGAAAAGCTAATCCCGATTCTGGCAGACCCATCAATCAAAAAAATTGGCCAGAACATCAAATACGACTTCCTCGTCTTACTAAACGCAGGCCTGGTCCTCAAGGGTGTCTTCTTCGATACTATGGTCGCGTCCTATTGCCTCGACCCCCAGCGGAATAGCCACTCGCTCGATAATATGGCTCTCGATTTTCTTGGGCTTCAGTCGATTCCGATTTCCTCGCTCATCGGCAAAGGCAAAAACCAAATCACCTTCGATATGGTCGATACCGCCTCGGCCTGCGAGTATTCCGCACAGGACGCCGACTACACTTTGCAGGTTTATCAATATCTCAATGACCGTCTCGATAAAGAGCCGCAGATTAAGAAACTTTTCTACGACGTCGAAATGCCGCTGCTGACTGTCTTGGCGGAAATGGAATACAACGGCGTTTCCCTCGATACCGAAATCCTGGCCGATATGTCAACGGACATCACCGATTCGCTCAATCGCCTCGTCGATGACATTTACCGAACGGTCGGCGTTTCTTTTAATATCGATTCGCCCAAACAGCTTGCCGACGTCCTTTTTAATCGCCTCGGTCTCAAACCCATACGAATCGGCAAAACAGGCCAAAGCACCGACGCGGCCGTTTTAGAAGAGCTTGCCGACCAGCACCCCGTCATAAATCTCATTCTCGAATACCGCACATTGAGCAAACTCAAAAATACATACGTTGATAAATTAGGCACATTGCTCAACCGAAAAACCGGCCGCGTCCACGCCTCATTCAATCAAACCATAACCGCTACAGGCCGGCTAAGCTCCAGCGACCCCAATTTGCAGAATATCCCGATTCGCACACCCCTCGGCAGAAAAATCCGCTCGGCTTTCATCCCGAAAAACAAAACCGATTGCATCCTTAGCGCCGACTATTCCCAAATCGAGCTTCGCTTGTTAGCCGGCTTTTCAAAGGATAAGGCGATGTGCGACGCATTCGCCGCCGATATGGACATTCACCGTTTCGTCGCCTCCCAGATTTATAACGTCCCCGTTGAAAAAGTTACTTCCGAAATGCGCTCCCGCTGCAAGGCCGTAAATTTCGGCCTGATTTACGGCCAGGGCGCTCAGGGTCTTGCCAATACCACGGGGCTTTCCCCCGCCGAAGCCAGAAAATTCATCGACGACTATTTTGCAAGATACAACTCGATTCGTGATTTTTTCGATAGTGTTGTCGAACAGGCCAAACGAGTTGGCTACGCTGAAACGATTTTAGGCAGGCGGCGTCAAATCTTTAACCTCAACAGCACAAACCCCGGCAAACGCTCACAGGCAAGACGACTGGCTGTCAATACCGTTATTCAGGGTTCCGCCGCCGACCTTATTAAAGTCGCGATGGTCAATATCCAGCATAAAATCGAATCCGAAAACCTGCCCGTCAAAATGATTCTGCAGGTCCACGACGAGCTTGTTTTTGAATTGCCCGCCACCGAGGCCGAAAACCACGCCAAATGGATTGCATACGAAATGAGCAACGCCATTAAGTTTGACGTTCCGCTCAAAGTTGACGTTTCCTGGGGCCCGAGCTGGCTTGCGGAGAAATAACTGTTTTCCTCAATTATTCAAAATTACGGCTGACAATATTAGACCGTTATTTCTGCTTTAATCTTAACTAAACCAAAAAAGCTGCCCGGCTTTTGACCGGGCAGCTTGTGTTTTAACACGATGAAACGGAAATAGTCTTGATAAAAACAGCGCAAAAATGTAAAAATGTAAAAGTGAAAAAGTCGGTGTTTAAGGAGAATAAAATGGCAAGGTTGGTAACGTTGTTCACTGGGCAATGGGCAGATTTGACGCTGGAAACAATCGCTCAAAAAGCATCGGAATGGGGATACGACGGATTAAAGCTTGCGTGCTGGGGATATCATTTCGAGGTCGACAAAGCGCTGGCAGATGATAACTACTGCGAGAATCGTTCGTTACAATAGCTGATTATATATAAGGAGGAAAAAAACATGAAAATGATTTACCGATCTCTATTGCTCATGTCTATATTATTTATTCCTATAAATTCACTATTTGCACAATGGGTACAAACCAACGGACCCTATGGTGGCTACATCCATTGCTTTGCAATCAAGGGTAAGAATATTTTTGCCGGAACCCAAGGCAGTGGCATTTTTCTTTCCACTGACAATGCCACAAGCTGGAAAGAGGCCAATTCCGGCTTGACAAGTAAAAACGTCTATTCCCTTGCTATCAGCGGCACGAATATCTTTGCCGGAACCAGTAGCGGTATTTTTATCTCCACCAACAACGGCGTAAGCTGGAAGCTGATTGATTCAGCATTAACAAACACTCAGGTTTACTCTCTTGCCGTCAGTGATACGAATATCTTCGCCGGAACCAGCAGCGGTGTTTTTCTTATCACCAGCAATGGCACAAACTGGAGTGCAGTCAATTCAGGTTTGACATCCATTAGTGTCAATTCTATTGCCATAAGCGGTACGAATATCTTTGCCGGAACTGAGGACGGCGGCATTTTTCTTTCCACCGACAACGGAACAAACTGGAATCCGGTTAATTCAGGTCTGACGAACTCAAATATCAATTCCCTCGCCATCAGCGGCACAACAATCTTTGCCGGAACTTATGGCGCCGGCGTTTTTCTTTCCACCAACAACGGCGCAAGCTGGGTTGCGGTTAACTCAGGTTTGACGAATAAATATGTCCACTCTCTTGCCGTCAGCGGCACGAATATCTTCGCCGGAACTGCCGACGGCGTTTTTCTTTCCACCAACAACGGTGTAAGCTGGAGGACGATTAATTCAGGATTGTCCAATACTTATGTCTACTCACTGGTCGTCAATGGCGCGGATATCCTCGCCGGAACCAATGGTGGGGGTGTTTTTCTCTCCACCAATTATGGTACAAGCTGGAGGAAGGTCAATTCCGGTTTGACAAATACTTTTGTCGGATCTCTGGCCGCGAGCGGTACATCCATTTTTGCCGGAACGAATGGTGCAGGTGTATTTCTTTCCAACGGCGGTGGAAAAAGTTGGAAAGAAATTACTTCAGGTTTGACTAACCCATATGTCTTATCTCTCGCCATAAGCGGCGCTCAAATCTTCGCCGGAACTAATGGCGGGGGTGTTTTTCTCTCCACCAACAATGGTACAAGCTGGAGGGAGGTCAATTCGGGTTTGACAAACACTCATATCTACTCTCTTGCTGCCCACGGAACGAATATCTTTGCCGGAACCTTTGGTGATGGTGTTTTTCTATCCACTAATAACGGCACAAGCTGGCGCCCGGTTAATTCAGGTCTGACAAACTCTCGTGTCGGGTCTCTTGCTATGAGCGGTAAAAATGTCTTTGCCGGAACTTTTGGCGGCGGCGTTTTTCTTTCCACTGACAATGGCGCAAGCTGGACTCCGGTCAATTCAGGATTGACCGGCACTCAGATATTTTCTCTTGCTGTGAGCGGCACAAATATTTTTGCCGGAACTCCTGGCGATGGTGTTTTTCTTTCCACCGACAACGGCACAAGCTGGCGACCGGTTAATGCAGGTCTGACAAACACGCACATCAATTCCCTGGCCGCGAGTGATACGAAAATCTTTGCCGGAACTTATGGCGGCGGCGTTTTTCTTTCCACCAACAATGGCACAAGCTGGAGTGCGGCTAATTCAGGATTGATAGATTCTGATGTCTATTCTCTTCTGATAAGCGGTACGAATATTTTTGCCGGAACTAATGGCAGGGGTGTTTGGAAATGGCCATCTATCTGAAAGGATCACTTCGAAAAAAAAGCCGCCCGCTTTTAAACGGGCGGCTTTTTAATATTAACATCACCACTTGAAGTTATGGTTGTGCTGCCGCTCAACGCAACAGCATACTATTCAGTTTTTAATACTGCGAGAAACCGAGGCCGCGGTTTTTGAGGTTCTGAACGATTGTGGGAATAGCCGAGACAGTATTCCCTTGTGTTTCGTGCATCAAAGGGTTACCGCCGGCCTGCAAGTTGTTGCAGGCGTTAATGATTGCCTGAGTGCTGGCGCCGTTCCAGTCCTGAGTGTCAAGAGAAGGACTGACGACCGACAGGCCGAGCGCTGAACACGCAGAGGTGATGGTGGAGTTGCTCTCCAGGTATGGAAGCCGGATTCTCGTGGGCTTCGGGAAGCCGGCGTTCTGGATGGCAGTATTGCATTGACTGAGGTCGTTATAGACCTGCTGATAGCTCCAGCTTGTCATATGCGAGTGCGTCTGGCTATGGTTCTGGACGCTAAAGCCGGCGTTCTTATAGGCCGACGAGTTGCCGGGCATATTTCTGCCCATGACGAAGAAGCTGGCTTTACAGCAGCCAGCGTTTTTAAGGGAATTGCAAACCGTTCCAGAGTTGCCGCTTGGACCATCATCGAAAGTAAGGTAAACGTTACCGCTGCTGCCGTTACAGCTGCCGCCGCCGCTTGTAGTGCTTGTGGAGCTTCCACTTGTGGTTGTAGTAGTTGTGGTGGTGGTAGTGGTTCCGCTTCCGACATTGCCGAAGCCGATATAGCCGTTGCAATACAGCCATTCGCTGTTTGAGCCGCCGCACTGATTATTCTGCCAAGTGCCTGTATTGGTGCTCTGCGCTTCCGCCTGACGAGTAGAGCCGTCCACGGTGATATAGTCAACCTGAACGTCCCTGCCGCTGGCGTCATTGGTAAACTGGACATTGCAGCCGCCGCTGAGGGAAGTAGTGGCAGTATAATTTGCCATACTTGTGGTTAATGTCCAGGTGGAAACCGTGCTGTTGTTCACAGTCAAATTGATGCTTTCGCTGCCTGACGTTCCGCGTGCCCTGACAACGATTGTAGCGGCAAAAGCCGGCGAGGCAGCTGTAAGAAATAGAATTGTTAATAGAACCACACTTGTTTTTTTCATCTTCGCACCTCTGAATAACGTTAATAATATTGTTTAGTGACCACAATATATAACGATACTATAAAGCAAGGAATATTGCAATTATTCATTAGCATTTTTGGAAACAGAAGCTAAGAACGGGGCTAAAAACCAAGCTATGTAGTAACAGTCGATAAGGTGCTGCCAATAAAGCACTTACGGAAATATTTATATTCACGGCTGCCCGTAAAATTGAAAACTATTCGAAAAAATTGAGGCGAAAACCACGCCAAATGGATTGCATACGAAATGAGTAACGCCATCAAATTCGATGTTCCGCTGAAAGTTGATGTTTCCTGGGGTCCGAGCTGACTTGCAGAAAAGTAAAATTTTTCATAAAAAAAAAACGGCTGACTTCCGTCAGCCGTCCATTGATAATTCTGTCGCAAACTAATTAGAGAGGCGAACGACAAAGCCGATGAGTACCTGTTGGTTAAAAGGACCATAAAAGGACACACTTGCTGTTTCACTTATGCCGGCTCCCTTTTTGGTAGCTGCTGTAGCAGTCGATGTTGGCAATTGATATTGAACTCTTTTTGTGAAATAATTGTTCCAGGTATATGTGCTGCGGGTCCCGCAGTCGGCTGCGGCTATGACCATATCTCCGCTGCGCGAGGTAAGACCGGGTGCTGTAATGGTATTGGGAGTGCCCGTTGCTACATTACTGGAAGTTGCTCCGGTAGGACCTGATTGGCTGACATTTTTGAGAAATACGTGGGTGTACTCAACTTCGGTTGGTGCGGCGCTCCACGAGACGACAAAGGTATCATTAGTCGCTGCCGCTATATTGGCATCATTAAGGATAAACGCTACGGTATAGTTTTGTGAAGGCGTACCAACGCTGCGCTGGACTATTTTTGTCATTGGCCTGCCGCCGTATGTTACGGAATTTAGAGTCGCTGTGCCTGCGCTTTCGCAAAAAGCTATGAAAATCAATGCGCGTTGAGAACCGGGTAAAGATGGAACGGTATGCTTAAGGCCGTTTTGAAAACTATCGATCATTTCTACATTAATCGGAGATGGTGGAGTAGTAGTTTGATTTGTAGATGTCGTATCTATCGTACTGTAGCTTGTAGTTGTAGTAGTCGAAACAGTTGAAGTAGAATCTATCGTTGACCAGTATGTTGTAGTTGTTGTACTTGTAGTAGTTGTTGACCCATTGGCGATAATTATCAAGCTGCAAACCAGGCAAAACGTCACAATTAAGATAAAATAAATTTTATTCATTGGTTTATCTCCTGATATTTGGCTTTAAAGCTGTTATAGTTTTCTGTTGGTGTAAGTAAAAAATTAATTTAAAGCTATGTATCGCACCGAACTTATATGCCCATACGTTCGTCCTCCAAAAAGATTATGCTTGTATAAGACATAAACTCTCTATTCGAAATATAACCTGCTAAGAACGATTTGTCAATATAAAATTTACAGGAAATATGTATTTTTTATTTCTGATGTTAAGCACCATTCGGCATACCAGTCAAAGTATGTTATTTAGGGTCAAAACCGGCTGGCGGAAAAGTAATGTTTAGTGTAATATCTTTCGCTATGAATTCGGGTATGGAAGAACAAAACGAATCAGGCGAAAAGTTAAGGGAAATACCCCTTTGTCTGCGATGTGCCCGTCCGGTTGACCCCTTGAGCCATTATTGCCCGAATTGCGGCGAGGCAACGGGGCAATTTACACCTTGTATTCCCTTCGTAAATCTCCGTATGCAGATAACCTTTTGGGTGCAGACGTGGTATCAAATCTGGTCGAGGCGGATTTCATTCGCGGGACGTTGTTTTCGCCTGCTTATGATTATATTGCTTTTCCCTATTATGATGCTCGCGATGCCGGTATTGCTTTGGGAAAAATTTAAGCCGAAAAAACGTCCGCCTTTTGCCGGATAAGGAAACATCTTCACAATGACAAAACTGTCACCCTTACGCAGGTTGTTAAAGTTAGTGCACCCGGAGGGGATACCCTGGCCTGGGTCGGTTTTCTATAACGCGATTAGCTTGTCTGCTATTTTCCAAAAGCATTACGAATTGGTGGCCAAAGATATATTGAGTTATTGTTCACAAGGGGCTTTGCTGGACATCGGCACGGGGCCTGCGTGGCTGCTTTTGAAAATTCATCGGCAGTGTCCCCAAATGCGGCTGGTTGGCATTGACTCTTCTCCTGCGATGGTGATTAAAGCCAGGCAGAACGTCGCTGCGACCGGCGTCATCGAAATCAAGCAAGGCAACGCCAGCCATGTCCCTTTTCCCGACTGCTCATTCGATATAGTTGTCAGCACGGCGTCGATTCATCACTGGAAGGAGCCGACCGTCGGACTAAATGAGGTCTATCGGGTTCTCAAAGAAGGGGGGTATGCTCTTGTTTACGACCTTGTCAGCGATACGCCGGCCTCGATTATGGAACAAACCAGGCGGGAATTCGGCAGGTGGAAAGCCACACTGTTCTGGCTGCATAGCTTTGAGGAGCCGTTTTATGACCGGAAAAATTTCGCGGCGCTGACCGGTCCCACGTTATTCAAACAAGGCCAGACAAAATTTGTCGGCCTGCTATATTGCCTGATTTTGAAAAAGTGATTATTTCACTACTTGTTTTTGAACGATTACCGCTGTTACAGGCAAATGGTCGCTTCCGTCAGTATCGGTTACTTTGGCGCCTGTGCAGTCCAAAAACCGGTTATACAAAATATGGTCGTAACGATTCTTTACCTCTAAGCCGGCTGATGTCTTCCACTCCCACGTGTTTGATTTTTTGTCATAGGTAGAAAGGGCATCGGTCCAGCCCGCTTCGATGAGCCGTCTTATCGCCTTGTCTTTTTCGTTTCCATTGAAATCGCCCAAAATAATCATTGGCTGATTCGGGTCCGTCCGGCGAAGGAACCAGTCAAGTTCCATCGAATGAGCATCGCCTGCTTTGAGATATGCCCCGACACTGACCTTGCCCTCATCCGACAAAGGGGGCTTTAGGTGAACGTTGAGTATTTGAATTTTGCCGACAGGGGTATCGACACTGGCAAAAAACGCCGGAAACCAGTTGTCGTTTGGCTCAATCAGGTTGGCGTCCTGAAGCTCATATTTGGAAATTATCGCTATCCCGCCGGCCTTGCCCCATTCCCTGAATTTACCGTAGGGATATAGCCGGCTTAGTTTCTTATTGAGGGATTCCTTCCAATACCGGTGCGTTTCCTGCAGGCAAACGATGTCGGCGTTTTCTGTTGCCAGGTAACGGGCGACCTTGTCGGGATTTATAAAACCCCAGTTGACGTTATAGGTAACAATTTTCAGATGTGCCTGCCGGGGGCTAAAATCGGGCTTCTGCGTTTCCGCACACCCGTAAAACAGAAGAAATACCGGTAAAATTTTAAAACACGCTTTCATTTTTAAGTCCTTTCTGCGGTAAATCATCAGTCATTAAGCATAAATAGTCAATCCCTTTACAAGAACCGGCTGAAAGTTTTATTCGTATAACTAATCACAAAATAAGGGGTTGCGAGCGTAAAAAAATATTTTTAAAAAATTTTTGTAAAAACACTTGACTGTCTGACGATAACGATATATGCTTGATGTGCTAATACTGGCATTGAAGCTTTTATATGCCAAAGCGGTCTTGTCTCGGCGTAGCCCGGGGCGAAGCCGGATGTGGGTGGAAAAGGCAGGTGAAATTGAATAGTAATTTGAAAGTGTTGAAAGTTTTGCCTTAGCTGCGATAGCGGAACAGTAGTTTATAAACCGCTGCCAGTTAAGCAGCGGTTTTTTGTTGCTCTTTTTTAAGTATATAGTTAAACTATCCGACCTTGACCGATTTATGATTTATAATTTATGATTTACTGTCAAGCCGCTGGAAGGCATCCGGTTGTGGGTTCGCGGCGACAGCCAAATAATAAATAATAAATAGAAAATAATAAATCAGAATCGGGCTCGTAGCTCAGTTGGTTAGAGCGCACGCCTGATAAGCGTGAGGTCGGAAGTTCGATTCTTCCCGGGCCCACTCTTTTATTTATGATTTATTATTTATGATTTATTATTTCGCCGGAGGCCTTTGGCAAATAGTAAATAGAAAATAATAAATGGGTTTCGGGGACGTAGCTCAACTGGGAGAGCGTTGGCTTTGCAAGCCAGAGGTTGCCGGTCCGATCCCGGTCGTCTCCATTAAACCCCGACTCGTCGGGATTTAATGCCACGGCGTAGCCCAAAGGGCGAAGCCGGGCATAGTTTTAAATGATTAGCCCACGGGTTTATCCCGTGGGTTATCAAGTAACGCTGTTTTACAAGTTAATATGCGGGTGTAGTGAAATGTGTAAAGTTAGATTATTTCTAACTTACGCGGCGATTTTTGCAATTTACAGTGTAAAGCGCAAAGTCG
>JBELAA010000140.1:0-6476 GCA_049509315.1 Sedimentisphaerales bacterium
GCCCCAACAAGCGCTTCCTCATAAATCTTGACGCACTTCTGGGCCGTGTCCTTCCACCGCAGCTTCCGCACCTCGTAATTGCCGTGACTTCGCAGCATAAGTCCCAGCGTCGGGTACTTCAGCACTGCCACAATCTTGTTGGCGATTTCATCCACGTCCCAGAAATCAACCTTCAGGGCGTGATGGATTACTTCCGATACGCCGCTCTGCTTGCTGATTATAATTGGAATGTCATTATCGAGCGCTTCCAGCGGCGCTATGCCGAACGGCTCAGACACCGACGGCATTACGTAAATGTCCGCCATTTTGTAGATTCTATTGACGTCCTCGCCGCGTAAAAATCCCGTAAACAAAACCCTGCTCCCAATCCCTAATTCCGCGGCCATTTCGACCGCACGGTGCATAAGGTCGCCCGAGCCCGCCATTACGAATTTGACGTTGTCCATCTTTTCGAGGACCTTTTTGGCCGCCCGCAGGAAGTAATCAGGCCCCTTCTGCATCGTGATTCTGCCCAAAAACAGGACGACCTTCTCGTCCCGCTTTATCGGCGCTCATTGCCGGGCCAGTTGTTATTATTGCCGTTTCTCTCCACCCCGTTATAAACCACCTCAACCTTGCTTCCGCTTACCCCGTATCGGCTGATTATCATATTGCGCGTCAGGTAGCTCACCGCGATTATCCTGTCCGCCGCGTGCATACCCATTCGCTCGATGTCGTATATCATCTGGTTGACGTGCTCGCCGCTGCGGTCAAATTCCGTCGAATGAACGTGAATAACCAATGGCTTCCCGCTCATTCTCGCCACCGCCACTCCAGCCGGATACGTCATCCAGTCATGCGCGTGAATCACGTCAAATTCCTCGTCGCCGGCCAACTGCATCGCAAGCTCGGCATAACGCTGCACCTCGGAATACATATCCCCGCTGTAATCGAGTTTGCCGTCTGGAACCTGACTATGCTTGCTATGTGACAGGTGCAGCTTGGCTAACGTCTGCTCAATCCTTTGCTGATAGCTATTGGCTGACGAGTAGGGCTGTAGTGCTGAGTTTATCGTTTTGAATCTTACGTTCTTGAGACGGGATATTTTTAATCTTGTGGCTAAACCCCCCTTCGCTTTCGGCGTCAGGAGTTTTACATGCGTCGCGAACTGCGTTTGAACCATCGTCGGCAGGACAAACGTTACCTCCACCCCCATCTGGTCGAGTGCCTTGGTCAGTCCATAGCACGCCGTTCCCAGCCCCCCACTGATAAACGGCGGAAATTCCCAACCAAGCATAAAAACTCTCATTTATTCCCTCGTCGTCTTAACTTTTATATTTATAAAAACACCCACCTGACCACGGTAATCGCCGACCACACTATGGACTCATAATCAGGCGATTACCTGTAAGCCGACCTGTGAATCACGGCACTATGACCATCGACAGGAAACCTGACCGCCTTAACCGTGCCGGGAAACAAAAAATCCATATAAAAACTAACTGCCTGATATAATAATCGGGAATTTACCGCCTTACAGTTGAACATTTTTTGCATATCACGGCGGTTCAATGGGTATCAGGGGAGATTTTACCGGTCGGCTTGCCAAAAGGGACTCTACAACGTCACCGGATTTCACATTTTTGCGGTTTTTTGCAAATTTTTTGCATTTTTTCAAGGTTTTTCGCTAAAGACCGATAACGCAACTCATCAGGGGACTACCCTTGCCGGCCTTATGCTTACCCCACCCAGCGAGTGGGAAATTCGCGGGTAGCGGGTAGCTGTTACCCCGCAAGAATTTTCCTGTGGAAAATTCAAACGACTGCGGGGTCTCCGCTTCGCTGCGACGCTGCGCTCCGAGTCGATAGTTGATAGTATTTAGTCCCGCTGGGGCGGGACTCCGGCCTTAAGGGCCTACGTGGTTGCGGGGAAAGACGGCTCCGCACTACATTTCGAGGTTGTTTTTAAGGTCCTTCGACAACTGCTCCCCCGACAATGACATTCAAGGGCAGACAGGGAATGCTGAGTCATGACAAGAAGTATTTTGGAAGTTATATGGGGGCGGCGATCGAAATCTTTATCTCCCATATCTCGGCGCACCTAGCGCCCCGGGTGTCCAAAGTTCAACAATCGAACTCGCCGCCCCCGTTGGAATAATTTAAGTAGCCCAATTAGGGGCACCCTTTCACCATTGATGTTACTGTTTCGCAGGGGATTAGAAAATAGGCAAATTGCTTGTTATGGGTTATCAAAATGCCTATGTGGCTGGCGGGGGAATTAACGCGGATTTTAGCCACAAAAAGGCACAGGATGTTCCCTATGAAGGGATAGATGATATGCACTAAAAAATCTTTTATTAGTGCATATTTAGTGGATATGCACTAAAACCGTTCATATTTACTTTTTCAAAATGTCATAAAAGCAGATATTAGTTTTGCCTGTTGTATCGTGCAAAATAGGCGTCAATCTCAGATTGCCAATTTAATTAAGACGCGAATTGAAAAGAGCAGGAACCTGTTTTTATCATATCGGTGATATTAACGAAATGATACGTTGACCTAAACCATATCGACCATTTCGGTGGTTTCAACGAAATGGTCTTCGATGCGGAGCTTTGCAGGACAACTTCAGGGGCGAGATTCGGATTTAAGGTTGTCGTAGAAATTCAGGATTCGGGCAGTAGTGTTTGAGCCGGCGAGGAGGTCGGGGGATTCGGCCCGCAGGCCGGCGAAGGTAGTAAGGATGTATTCAACGTCGTTTCTTTCGATACCATAAAGCAGGAAATACGCGGCGTCAAGCTCGGCCATAAGGTCGAGACGTTCTGCTGGGTCCCATTTATGAACGGTCGGCTTGAAGCCGGCGGCCTCGGCAAGCGGAATCATATCGTTACTCGTGCAGGTCAGTTTCAAAACACGGTCGGAAATCCATTTCTCAAGTATTTGCTTTTTGTTCCACGGGCATTTCTGAGAATAGAAATCAGGATGAAATGTTGGAATCTGTTCAATAATGAAATAACTCAAATTTATTCCACCAATCTTTTGGCGACAAATATAGTCATAAGCAAAGGCGTTAAGGTTGCCGAGCAAACAAGATGTAAGTCGGGCATTAATATCGGAGCCGGTGAAAATTAGAGGAGAAGAATGAACTACGCCTGAATATGGGATAAACGCAGCAATCATTGTTCGTTGATTAGTCGGACTGGTAACATTTTTAAATGCGATAAATTTTGTTGTATCTCTGTCACCAAGAACACGATGAACATCGGCCTCATTAACCCACCATCTTGGTTCAACGGCAAATTCGGGATTTTGGTGTAAGACGAGAGATGTTTCATCGGTTTGGCCTTTACGCATCCAATTTGTTTCATCGACTATAACACTTGCGGCGCGATGGTCAAACATCTGGAGCATTTTTGCTTCGTAGAGAGGAAGAAATATAGTTTTGCCTTTTTTCCAGTTTGGGCCGGAGCGTTTGAAACCGTCGGATTTTAGTTGTTCTGCGGTATGGAATAATTCCGCATCGCTGCTTTGGTCGAACATACGGAGGTAATCAATGCCCCAAGGATTACCACCTTCTTTTCGGTTTTTGTTAATGAGGACGGGGACGCGTTTGTATATATATTTTGTGAGATTTGCGTCGCGTTTGAAGCGGAACATGGGACAGGTTTGAGTATTAGGATTTAAGAGTTTGAAATCATTAGTGGATAGCTCGATTTTATGTTTATCATCATTAATATCATCAGGCATTATATGTGCGAAAAAAACAAACTTGGCGGACTTGGATTTGTTTTTTGAACCGCCGAAAAGAAGAACTGAGAATTTGTAACGGCCATCAACATCAGGGAAAATCTTCTTTCGGTTTTCGAAGTCGTAGAGTCCGGAGAGAGTTTGTGAATCGACTAATTTTGCGAAGAAGTCCTCATTTGTTTTGTCGGTAGCGATACCGGTGGGGACAAGGAGGCCGACAAGGCCTGTTGGGGCAACGATGGAATGAGCGAGTTCAGCAAAGACAGAATAGGTATTTATATCGCCTTTACCGGTAAGAGGATATTTTTCGCACTGACGAATATATGTCATTGTTTTTTCGGCAGAATCTTTCGCAGTGATATATTTTTGATAAAGTTCAGGGTTTGTTTTCTGTAGATTTTCGATAAGTAGTCTGCTTTCAGCAGCGGTCGGTGCTTCGAGAACGTGAGGAGCAGAAATAGCGAAAAATTCACGGTTTTTAAGTGTAAACCGCTCCCAAGGGGGATTTCCGATGACGCAGTCAAAGCCGGGGTTTGGACGGGAGAAAACGTCTTTGAATTTCTTTTGCCAGTCGAGAGCAAGAGCATCAACAGAAATATCTGAAATCAGCGAATTGCCGCAGACGATATTTTTAGACAGGTCAGCGAGCATTTTACGTCTGTGGGCGGATCGAAGCCACAGCGCCAACTGAGCGATTTCAACCGCCTCGGGCGAGAGGTCAACGCCGAAAAGATTATCAAGAAGAATAATGTCAGAGACCTTATCGCGGAGGTCATCGGCAAGTTTGGGATTGTGAATGGCGAGAACATCAATTAGCTCGAGGTATTTATCTTCGAGGACATCATAAGCGCGTATAAGAAATGCACCGGATCCGCAGGCGGGGTCAACGACCTTTATTTCCCGGAGGTCTTCGATGGCTCTTTCGGCGAAAGCGTTTACCCTGTTTTTCTCGGTTTCTTCATCAATTTGTTCGAGGCGAACGCCACAATCCCTTCCGAGAAGTTCGAGTTTTTCATCGACTATTTTCCCCACCGTATTTTCAACGATAAAACCGGTAAATTCTGGAGGAGTATAGTAGATACCGCCTTTCTTTCTTTCAGCGGATTTTTGCATTTTCGGTTTTTTCTCTTCGGATATTTCTATCCCCGGCAGGCCGGCGAGACGGATTTTCTCAACGTCGTTGATTGATTTTTCAAAAATGTGACCGAGAACATTAACATTAATTTCATTGTCGAAATCATAATCGCCTACCGCCTTGAAGAAATCGGTCCAGTCGTCATCGAGCTGAAGTTCATCAACGTCTGGGTCTTTACGAAACAGAATTCCGTCATAAGGAGGAATGTTGCGACGATCATTTCCTTCATCAATACTGCGGAAGAGATTAAGAAAATTATTCCATCGAGGATTCGTAACTCGCTCGAAAGGCGCGATTGTCTCCCACGCCTGCTTGAGCGATTTGGCAGGAAGTAAATCCTTGTCCTCGCAAAAAGCGACGAAAATAATGCGGTCTAATAATTTCTGCGTAACTCGTATTGCCTTGTCGAGAGGAAAATTCCGTTCCGGGCCCGAAAGATAAGTAATCAGTTTGAGTCGTTCATCGTGATAACGGCCGTATAATTCATCTCCGACTTCCTTTTCACGTGTGAGACATTTTTCGAGGAGCAAATCAGCTCTTGGAATTCTCTGTGAAGGCGTCGATAAGAGTCCTCCTTTTTGAAGAAGATAATAAAACTGAAGGAAGTTTTCCTTTTGAACAAGATCCTTCAATATAAATCTTTCATAAACTCTTGGAGTTTGGTTTCGGTGATATAATCGGAAGCTTACGAAGTTGCAGACAATTCCCCAAGAACATTGGGGGAGTTCATCAAGATAATCCCAGCATTGCTGAACAGGCGTGCGACCATTAAAGCGGTCTTTATCGACATTGACTGTTGGGCCTTTAAGCTCGATTACAGCGCGAACATTTGGTTTAACCCGGGAGCCAAAGATACCAATAGCAGCGTCTGCCTGACCGCCATTAACTGAAAATTTCGGGTGAAAATTCCAATTTCCCAGGTTATCCGCAAAAAATGTATAACCCAGTGCTTCGCCAAAGACCTCTTTGCAAAACTCTCCCTCTATACCTGTCTCTTTCATTTCCCTGAGTTTACCACTGGATTCGATACTTGCCCATTTGCAGATTATTTCATAAGCTCGCTGCTGCTGTTGACCTTCAAGACCTTCAAGGATTTTATTTTCAGATTCCCGCGACAGCGGATTAGGCAGAAATAGTGGACGCAGGCGTCGATTCTCGCCATATCGGGCTTTGTTCATTTCCGGAAAAAGATGTTCACCCTTTGGGGTCACTGCCTGCCTTTCATAATCCGTTATGCAATTATTAACTCATTGTCTTTCAAAATGTGTTTATTGTCAAGAATTGGTTTAGGGGAAAATGGGACGAGTAGGACTGGAGGCAGGAAAAAGAGGCCGTCCAGCCCGTTTTCGGACTGGACGGCTAATGCTTAAAATACCCCTCGGTCAAACAGCCGACGGTTAGAGGTCCTGAGCTTTAATGGTGCTGCGACGGTTGGCCTTCGACCTTTCGGCTGCCTTGTCGAGCATGCAATAAATCCTGTCGCTGATGGCAGGTATTGCTTCAGATGAGGTCATCATCTTTTTGCTCTTTATGTACGCCCGGACCTTGCTGGCTACTACCAATACATCTTTTTCCTTTGCCATACTGAGAATCCTCCATAATCATTAAAGGACCAT
>JBELAA010000141.1:0-7132 GCA_049509315.1 Sedimentisphaerales bacterium
CAAATCCGCCATCAGCTCGTCGATGTTGTTGTAACGGTCGGCCTTGTTCTTGGCCATCATCACCTCGATTACTTCCGACACGCCCGACGACAGCGACGTATTGATATGGTCGGGAGGAACCAGCTCGTCCCTGAGGTGCTTTTTCATAACCTCGACAGGGTCTTCGGCCATATAAGGAACCCGCCCCGTAACCAAATGATAAAACGTCGCGCCCAGCCCGTATATATCGGCCCTCTCGTCAATGTCCATTTCGCCGCGTATCTGCTCAGGCGAAATATAATAGGGCGTCCCGTATGCCTTGCCCTTCTCGGTCTTGGCCGCCTCGATATCCGTCGTCTCGCGCGCAAGACCCATATCGGCCAGCTTTACCACCCCGTCCTTGTTTATCATTATGTTCTTCGGCTTAACGTCGCGGTGAATCAGCCCCATCGAGTGCGCGTGACGCAGCGCATCAGCCACCTGCATGATTATATCGATCGCCTCCTGCTCACCGAATACCTTGCCCTTCGACAGGTCGTCATACAGCGTCTTGCCCTCGACAAATTCCATTACAAAATAGTGGTATCCCCCCGCCTCGCCGACGTCCACCGCCTGAACAATATGGGGATTGTTGAGCTTGCCTGCCGCCTGCCCCTCCTTGTAAAACCGCTCCACGTATTCCGGGTTTTCCGTGAATCGCCTCGGCAAAACTTTTATCGCCACGATCCGGTTCAAGCTGAGCTGTTTGGCCTTGTAAACAACCGCCATAGCGCCGGCCCCGATTTTCCCTAAAATCTGGTAGCCGGGTATCTGGTGAGAAGAAGTTATCCCCTTCGCCTCCTTGGCCGCACTTTTCAGCCGGTTCGCCTGGGTCGCCGTGATGAAACCTTTTTCCAGCATTATATCCGTAAGCAAAACCGGATGGGTCCTTCGTCGAGCCCCCGCCTCATCGACGCACCGTTTCAATTCCTCGCCGGTGCAAAGCCCCTGGTCTAAGGCCATCTTGCCGAATATGGTATCGTAATTAGTTGATTCGTTAGCCATTTTATTCGCCTGTGGCGAATTACCGTTCAATCCGCCTGTTCCCTGGCTCGTAGGGCTGGCATTCCTTATTTCTTAAAGCCCCTTATATTATATATCGGACGTTTGTCAAAACAAAATTTTACCCTTCTTTTTGTAATCCGTGTAAATTCGTCTCGCCGAAGCGAGCTCCGCTAAAAGCTTCGTGTTAATTCGTGGTTTATCTTACCTGTTCATAAAATCGGCCTTTTCAGCCCGCGCAGCGCAGGTCCTCGGGGTTAGCTCCTTTGGTCTTCTGCCGAGGATCCAGGGTTTGAATTTATTAATTTATCGGACAAATCCTTCCATGCAGGATTGAATTTTTCAATCATTCTTATTTTCCAACTTCTATTGTAATGTTTCAATTCCTGCTCTCTTTTGCACGCCTCCTTGTAATCCCGTACTTTTTCAAAATAAACCAACTTATGAACATTATATTCTTGCACAAACTTACTTCCTCTTCCCTTGTTATGCCTCACCACCCTCTTCCCCAACTCCTTTGCCATCCCCACATATAGCGTCCCATTCCTTTTGCTTGCCAGTATATACACATAATGCTCTTGCATAATAATACTATATCTTAATCCCCATCTCCCTGCCGAAAAAGTGGTTGCTACAGGTTATTTCTTAATTGGCATCCCAGCGATTATTCTGCATTTTCAGGGGTCAGAATAATATCTCTTATCATATCTCTGTATTTTGGCTGGCCACCTATGCCACCCTTCATTGCTATTTTATACTGTGAAATTAAATTATTAAGTAAGGGCGTTGATTGGTTTCCCCTGCCAAGCTGTTCCCATTTCAGAAATGAATTTAAATCACTTCCTTTTTCTAAATACTTTGGTTCTTTAAACACACAATACTCATGCCCAATTGTCAGATAGTCGTCAGCTATAGCAATTGCGTATTCAAGAAGCGCATTTAGCACATTTTCATTTTGGGGCGAGAAGAGTTTCAAAAATGCGTTGGTAATATTTTTGTTTGTTGCCTCTTTGCCAGCAGCAATAAAGCAATCTTTAAGCAACTCCACTGTCAACATATAAAACAAATATCTTGTTTGTCCTCGCTGTTGTTTTTCCGCGCCACGGCCAAATTTGAATCGTCCTCCCGCCTTGTATAGTAGGAATGCAGCATATAAATCATCAAGGCCAAATTCTTCTTGATTTACGATTTTATGAAATAAACTTCCTCCGGGCGCAAATGGCGGGTTCTTTCCAAATGAAATACCTGCCTCTCCAAACCATGCAGCACCATAAACTTTTAACAGGTCAAAAGCATTTACGCATTCACTAAACGCTTTGGCTTCAGGATGTTGTTTTTGATATGCCTTTTGCGAATCCCAACCTCCTCGCTGTATTTCCAAGAAAATATTATATTTGGAAGCCATGTTTTTTGACCACTTTTGAAAATCACTCTCAAGAGCCAAGAAGTCCTTTTCGCTTACTGCATTCTGGCTATTTGTGTATCTTGTGGTTTCAGTAAGAAGCTCCTCGCCCCCTATTCCGACCTTAACTATCTTAATAACGACAATGCCTTTTCCAAGGGCTCTTTTCCACATTTCCAGTTCGGTATTTTGCCCAGTGCCCCCTGCCTCCAGTTTCTTATATAACACTTCCCAAATTGTCCTTGTCGTCTGGCAGCCATTGACTACAAACGGTTCTATCAGTTCGTATTCAATATTGTTAGGTAGCTTTTGAAATCCCTCGACGACTATGGTAATACCATTATTGTAAAGCCCAAATCTTTCAGGCTTGGTCAAAAGAGTGTTCTCAATTCCCTTATTTACTTTCCTTCTGTTGCCAAGGAATTTTCTAACATTTTTCTCGTAAAGCATATCTAGATCGCCAGTGCTTGACTTGTATTTCTTCAAGAACTCAAAGAGTTGAACCAAACCAACAGAACCTACAAGCATTTCTTCGCCGGAGGGAACCAAGTGAGCAGTTATCGATACCCTAGTTTTCTTGACATGACTGACTTCCTCAAGTGTTCTATGATAGATTGTTTCAAGGCTAACAGCATCCGTCTCAAACATCAGACCAAGGCGATGCTTACCCATTGCTCTAATGTCTTCGATAGTTCGTTTTTCATCTTCAGAGAGTGGTCTTTGTGTAGCATAAACAAGGACAAACTTGTCCTTTTCTGATGCCTGCGCACGAAATGTTTGTAATCTCTCAACTACGCCTGATGCAAGCGATGAAAGGTTATTTCTTTTTCCATCAAGGGTATCAATAACTTTTTGTGCTTCTTCTAATAAAGTTTTTGTCCCAACAAAAGCAGACCCATACTTGCTCTGAACTAAGTACCAAGTGTCACCCCCGTTAGAGTTTTCCTCAGTATCGTCACCTCTCTGTAAATAAGCAATGTCAATGCCGCCATCGCCTGTCCCGTCACAGTATGCAATGTCATCTGGAGATTCGATATCCTCTCCAAATTCAAGCCACTGACTTACCAGTTTTCTTGAAAAACGATTGCCGAGTTCTATTGTGCTCGGGTTTCCAGCTATGATATCTGCTAACCATTCTTTTTCAAATGCTTCAAAGGTCAAATTGTTACTCATAGGATTATCTCCCTGAAAAAATACGTACGGTTTGAAAAATAGGCATATTCATTTGACTATTATTTCATTTTTATATATTTCTGCATAGCATTAATTCTATTTGATTTCCTTTAGTGTCAAAGGTGCGTAACTCCTGTTTGTGCCAGTATTATCCTCACGATTGTCGCGAAAGACAAGGACTTTTCCGGCGGTTTCTTTTCTCCCTTCTTTTTTTCTTTTTACCTGAACGCTGTATTTGGTCCTGTGTCTGGGGTTTTGAGTCGAATTGTTTGGTATTTTGTGCTTTGGTAATTTGAAATTGTTTAGGATTTAGAGTTTAGGACTTAGGATTTCTAAACTACCCGCTGTCCGCTATACGCTAAGTTCAATACCTTCGTGCAGTTTCGGCTTGTATCGGCATTTTATGACGGGGATTCCTTTTAGGAATCCGGTGGTCGAAATGCTGGCCTTGCGCACAAACCGCGTTTGGAGCAAAGGCCGCATTGAGAACACCTCATCGGCCGAAACCTTCGTGTTCCTTCGTGGTGAAAACTTTTAAAACAAAAATACTTGGTGTCTTGGCGTCTTGGTGGTGAAACAAACCGCCTTCTCGCCATTGACTTACCCGAATTTTCTGCTAAACTGCTCACTTTCCGGCGATAGCCCCTATATTACTCGAATCAAAAGGAGGCAAGCGGTGGCGTATAATTGTGTGGTCTTGATAAAACAGGTTCCTGATACGAAACGAATTACAGGTAAGACAATGAACGACGACGGAACAGTCAACCGTTCGGCGTTACCCGCCATTTTTAATCCCGAAGACCTAAACGCCCTCGAAATGGCCCTCGATATCAAGGACAAATTCGGCGGAAAAGTTACCGTCATTACTATGGGTCTTCCCGCGGCGGGCGCTATCCTAAGGGATGCCCTTTACCGCGGCGCCGACGATGCAATTTTGATTACCGATGCCCGCGCCGCGGCAAGCGATACCCTTGCCACCAGTTACATATTAAGTTGTGCCGTCAGGCAAATTCCCTACGACATCGTCCTCTGCGGCAGGCAGGCAATCGACGGCGATACCGCACAGGTCGGCCCCCAACTGGCTGAAAAATTGGGTCTTCCGCAAATCACCTACGTGGAAAAACTCCTCGCGTTCGAAAACCGCACCGTAACAATCCAGCGTAATATCGGCATCGGCTGGCAGAAAGTCAAAGCCAACCTCCCCGTCTTGCTTACCGTAACTGCCGAGGCAGGCGAGCCGCGGGTCGCCGCCGCGAAAAAAATGCTCAAATACAAATCCGCCGCCACTCCCGCCGAAATCGAGCAGAAAATCAAGCTCGAAAATCCCCACGCCAGCCCCGATGAAATAAAAGAGCTGACCGTGCAGAAATGCTCCGATTTGGATAAGAAAGGCCTGCTCATAGAGCAGTGGAATCTCGATTTCCTAAAAGCCGACCTCACCTGGTGTGGCCGAACCGGCTCACCCACAAAAGTCCATCGCATCCAGAGCGTCGTCCTGGCCTCCAAAGAAACTAAATCTATCGACCCCACCGACGCCGGCCTGACCGATATGATTCACGAACTTATTGATGATAAAATAATTGCTTAAAATGAAAGGACGCAGATTGACACAGTTTTTAATTTATCTTTTTTTACAGTGTAAATCTGTGTGGTCGCCGCGACCATCAGTGTCAAAAAATTACCGTGTTAATCAGTGTCTAACGAGACGAAAATATGATAGACGTAAACAGACAAGGTGAAGTTTGGGTTTTCGCCGAACAGCATAATGGCAAACTCGAAGATACGCCTGTCGAGCTTATGAGCAAGGGCAGACACCTCGCCGATATCCTCAAAGTCCCGCTGGCGGCGGTTCTGCCCGGCGACAACGTTAAACCGCTCGCGACAAAGCTGCTCCAGTTCGGCGCAGATAAGGTTTACATGGTCGAGCATCCACTCTTGAACCGCTATCAGGCCAATAGCTTCGCCAAAGTAATTTACGACTTAATCCACAAATACAAACCCCAAATCGTCATTTACGGCGCAACACCCGCCGGCCGCGACCTCGCCCCGCGAATCGCCAGCGCCGCAAAAGCAGGCCTCACCGCCGACTGCACCGATTTGCAAATCGGCGACCACAAAACAACCGACGGCATTCTCCACAAAAATCTGCTCTTCCAGATTCGCCCCGCATTCGGCGGCAACATCATCGCCACAATCATCAACTACGACCGCTGGCCCCAAATGGCGACCGTCCGCGAAGGCGTTATGCCTATGCCCATAGCCAATAGCACAAGAAAAGGCCAAATCATCGAGGAAAAATTCCAGCTTTCGCAAGCCGACCTCCCCCTCGAAATCCTCGAAGAGCACACCCGCCCCAAAAAAGTCAACCTCAAAGCCGCACGCCTCATCGTCGCAGGCGGCGCAGGCGTCGGCAGCAAAGAAAACTTCCGCCTGATTTGGGACCTCGCCAATTGCCTCGGCGCAGCGCCCGCAGCAACAAGGGCGGCCGTGGACCTCGGCTACATCGACCACGACCATCAGGTGGGCCAGACCGGAACAACCGTCCGCCCCTCGCTTTATATCGCTATCGGCATCAGCGGCGCGATTCAGCACCAGGCAGGTATGAATCAAAGTCAGAAAATTGTCGCAATAAATAACGACCCGCAGGCGCCGATTTTCGACGTCGCCCACTACAAAATCGTCGGCGACCTCAACGATATCGTCCCGAAAATGATTAAGGCCATTAAGGAAAAAGGGTTTAAAGAACCAATCGCCAACACATAGACAGAAAGCCCCCAGGTTTATCCTGGGGGTTTAAAAATGATGATTCCGTAGATAACGAGAAAAATAAAAAATGCCGAACTTTTACGCTGATAACGACGACATACGGTTTTTATTCAAACATATAAATCTCGGCGCTCTGGCCGAATTGGCCGAGGAAAATTTCAAATTCGCACGGGAGTTCGATTACGCCCCCGCCGACGCCGATGAGGCAATCCGCAATTATGATATGGTCCTCGACTCGATTGGCCGCCTAAGCGCCGAATTTATCGCCCCGCGTGCCGAATCCGTTGACCGCGAAGGCAACACCCTCAACCCCGACGGCACCGTAACCTACGCAAAAGGTATCGCCGAATCACTCGAAAAGCTCGCAAAAGCCGAGGTTATGGGTTTCACTCTCCCGCATCGTTTCGGCGGACTCAATTTCCCGAATCTCGTTTACTCGATGGCAATCGAAATCGTCTCCCGCGCCGACGCCTCGCTTATGAACATTTTCGGCTTGCAGGGTATCGGCGAAACCATCAACGCCTTCGCCTCCGAGGAAATAAAACAAAAATACCTTCACGATTTCGCCGCAGGCATTGTAACCGGCGCTATGGTTCTCACCGAACCCGACGCCGGCTCCGATTTACAAGCGGTAAAATTACGCGCCTATCAGGATAATTCCGGCAACTGGTTCCTCCACGGCGTTAAACGTTTCATAACCAATGGCTGCGGCGAGGTCCTGCTCGTCCTTGCCCGCAGCGAACCCGACCGCTCAGGCGGCCTTGGCCTGAG
>JBELAA010000142.1:0-7178 GCA_049509315.1 Sedimentisphaerales bacterium
ACTGGGCATATCGCAGGAGGCAACTTCTCAGCATCTTCGAGTTCTGAAAGACGCACGAGTCGTAAAATTTCAGAAAAGAGGGTTTCACGTTTATTATTCGCTGGATAAGCAAAACATAGATTTGTTGCACAAAACCATCGGCGAGTTATTGGAACTGGGCTGAAAGTATATAAGTATATGCGTATATACTTATGGAGTGCTCCAACGGTCAAGGTTTTTGAAGCGATATTTTTGGGATGCGGATTAAGCAATTGTCGATTGCCGATTTTAACCATGGATTACACAGATTTGGCGGAAAAGGAAAATGGCCGGAGTTGATTTTGTCGCTAAGATTTGAACAATAATAGGTGGCCGTCCCTGTCCCTATTTTTCCCTAGTTTTCCCCATATTATGAGAGCAGATTAGTCTACTTTTTTACTCAACGCCTTCGAGCCAGTGCTGGGCGAAAATGGCATAATCAAAGAAGTTCACTACACCATCACCATTCATGTCCGATTCCAATTCCACCCAAATGTTGCTCGAGCCGCTTACCCACGTCCAGTTCGAACCATCGAACTTCCACAAATCGTTGAACACCCACCAATTACCTGTTGAATCATAGCCACTTCCGCCGAATAGCCAGAAATTGCCGCTCGCGTCTGTCCAAGAAATAAAACCATACCTTGCCCCCGGCACATTATTGGCGTCAGCTACTCCCTTAGTACCATAAACTCCATACTGATATGCAGTGTTTGAACCGCTGACCCATGTCCAGTTCGAACCATCGAACTTCCACAAATCGTTGAACGTTCCCCAATTACCTGTTGAATCATAGCCGTTTCCGCCGAATAGCCAAAAATTGCCGCTCGCGTCTGTCCAGGAAACACCAAAGTACCTCGCCCCCGGTACATTATTGGCGTCAGCCACTCCTTTTGTACCATAGTTACCTCGCTGATTCTCGCCGTCCGAGCCGCTGACCCACGTCCAAAAACCGTTTGTTGGATTGTACTTCCACAAGTCATTCAAGACACCACCGTAGCCACTCGCTACATAGCCGTTTCCGCCGAATAGCCAAAAATTGCCGCTGTCGTCTGTCCATGATAAGCTTCCTTCTCTTGCCCCCGGTACATTATTGGCGTCAGATACTCCCTTAGTACCATAAACGCCATTCTGGGAAGATAAATTAGATCCGCTAACCCATGTCCAGTTCGAACCATCAAACTTCCACAAATCGCTGAGAAGCCCCTGCCAGTTTCTTACTGAATCAAAACCGCCTCCACCAAACAGCCATAGGTTGCCGCTATTGTCTATCCAAGAGATACTCCAACTTCTTCCTCCCGGCGCATTATTGACATCAGCCACTCCCTTGGCACCATAAACGCCATTCTTATTTGCAGCCTTTGAGCCACTTACCCAAGTCCAAAGACCACTTGATGAATTAAACTTCCACAGGTCATTGAACAAGTAGTCGTCGTCACTATTTGAATCATATACCCACCCACCAAAAAGCCAGAGGTTGCCACTGTTGTCTATCCAAGACACACTTGCAGCTCTTGCTCCCGGCACATTATTGGCGTCAGCCACTCCTTTTGTGCCATAAACACCACTCTGATATGCAGTGTTCGAACCGCTGACCCAAGTCCAGTTCGAACCATCGAATTTCCACAAATAATTGAACAATCCCCAGTTCCCTGTCGAATCAAGGCCTTCCCCGCCGAATAGCCAGAGATTATCGCTCGTGTCTATCCAGGAAACACCCGAATCACTTCCTCCCGGAACATTATTGGCGTCAGCTACTCCCTTTGTGCCATAGACCCCCTGTTCGCGAACTTTAAGCCATTCCGAGGCAAGTATTTCGAGGTCATCTAAATTTACAAGGCCATCGTAGTCCAAATCAGCAACGTTATGACCGAGAGAGATTACAATATCTATCGCAGAACCAGTTGCAACCATCGTCCCAGCAGGAATACTCTGGCTGATAACAAGTTCTGCATCCACATCATTACTGTATGCGTATGTGATACTGCCGACAATCAGGCCGCTTGTGATAATAGCTGATTCAGCATCCGCCTGTGTCATCCAAGTTACATCGGGAACCTCGACCATTTCCATTTGTATTCTGAGGCCAAGTGAGTGATACCCGCTGGTAGCGATGGCCGTAAAGCCCGTATTGGGCTCGGGCACATCGCATTGACCGTAATCGTTGTATCCCCAAGCCACAATCGAGCCGTCGGTCTTCAGGCCAAGCGAGACACCCACGCCGGCAGCGATGGCCATAAAACCCGTATTGGGCTCTGGCACATCGCATTCACCGGCCCAGTTGTCTCCCCAAGCCACAATCGAGCCATCTTGTTTAAGACCAAGCGAATGCCACCCGCCGGCAGCGATGGCCATAAAACCCGTATTGGGCTCTGGCACATCGCATTCACCGGCCTCGTTGTTTCCCCAGGCCACAATCGAGCCATCTTGTTTAAGGCCAAGCGAGTGATAATAGCCGGCAGCGATGGCCGTAAAACCCGTATTGGGTTCCGGCACATCGCATTCACCGGCCCAGTTGTCTCCCCAAGCCACAATCGAGCCATCTTGTTTAAGGCCAAGCGAGTGATTATTGCCAGCCGCAATAGCTGTAAAGCCAGTATTCGGTTCCGGCACATCGCATCGACCGTCCCCGTTGTATCCCCAGGCCACAATCGAGCCATCGGTCTTCAGACCAAGCGCATAGTCGGTCCCCGCCGCTATCGCAACAAAACCGCTATTCGGGGAAGGCACATTGCTGGAGTCCCATCCCCAAGCCACAATCGACACATCAGACTTAAGGCCAAGACTATACCAACCTATATCGCCAAATTGCCCTGCTGCTACCGCCATAAAACCAGTATTCGGCGACGGCACATCGCATTCACCATTACTATTGTCTCCCCAAGCCACAATTTCTCCGGCGGCATATAACGGAACATGGAAAACAAATGCGCAAAGGAAAAAACATGCAGAAACGACTGTGATGAAAGAATACCTGTTGCCTTTCGCGTTGATTCGCATCGCAACCTCCTCCTGATTAATTTCAATTCTCACAGCATTCTCCTTCTTTGCCTTTTGCCCCGCCCTGCAAAGGCGATTTCATTATATCTTTTCTCCGGCGAGAGTCAAAGCGGAAAAGGCCCTTCGACGCGATTTTCTTGCTCAGAACTGCCGGGGATTGGTTTGAAAAAGCCGTCGTCGCCGGGGGCAATCTAAAACTGAGGTGTGTGCTCTGCGGCTAAAAACTCTGTGGCAACTAAGCTCCCCCGACTACACCATTCGAGGGCGGGCAGGACGGTTCCGTTTTTTTCTCGTTTTTCTTAAAAACCGCGTTTTCATCATAAAAACAAGGTTTTTCTCGTTTGGCAGGGTCGAAAAAACGTTATTACGGGGACATTCACAAGGTCGGTTTTTCAGGCGTCTTTTTTTGCTGTAACCTCTTGCAGGACAAGGGTTTAATTCTGGAGTAATACAGTTGTTTAATACACTTGTTGGTCAAAAGCGCGCAAGCGCTTTTTTGGATTTTCCAAAATTCTGATAATTTTTTTTATTCCTTACGGCATAAGGAGTTAAGTGCATTTCGGAGGGTTCTGAAAACTGTTTTTTTGGTCAAAAGCGCGCAAGTTCGCGCCATAGGATAGAGGGACCTCGTGGGTTCTTCCGGTAAGTTGGGTTCGAGAAGAACCCACGAAATCCGAAGCACTAAATACTAAATCCTAAACAAATTCGAATTACCAAAACCCTAAATCTCAAACGGCTGTCGCCGATGGTTTGTGGCATTTGATTATTAGTGTTTGGCATTTGTTTAGATATTAGGGTTCCCCCTGAAATCTGAAAGATTTCGGGGACTAAGTCCTGGAAATTTCAAAGAAATTTCTCAGGGTAGAATTTAGGATTTTTTTACGAAGGGAGGATTGTTTATGTATTCAAGTATCACAATAAGGATTCCCGTTTGGTTAGACCGGATTTTAGCGTGGCCGGTGATGGTGTATCGAAGATACAAATATGGTTTTCCTTTTAGGAGGATCCCTTTAGGCGAGGGGATATATACGATTGTGGACCCGGATGATTATTACCGGTTCGGGCATATGAAATGGTGCCTGGGGGCTCACAGGGCCAAGCCATACGCGGTATGCGGAGTCAGGCAAAAAGACGGGTCAATAAAAACAGTGGGTCTGCACAGGATTATAAAGAACCCGGGAAAAGGGCGAGTTGTTGACCACAAGAATGGGGATTCGCTGGATAATCGAAGTGCGAATCTTCGCAGTGCGACCCATGCGCAGAATACTTACAACCGTAAAAAGAGAAAAAACGCTACATCAAAATATATAGGAGTTTCTTTTAGTAACTGGTCTAGAATCTGGGATGTTCAAATAAAGCATAAGGGTAAACAGATATGGCTTGGCAGATTCAAAAGAGAAATTGACGGTGCTCGAGCATACGACCGTGCGGCGTTAAAACTTCGAGGCAGATTCGCGAGATTAAACTTCCCGCCGAAGGAATTGATTGTGCCCTGCCTGCCGAGGCGAGTATTTGGCCTAAGAGATTGAGACAGGGAAATTATAAAAGTAACCCCTGGAATCCCGCCCCGAAAGGCGGCCCCGTGAAATCCAGAGGATTTCCGGGACTAAAGTCCTCGAAATTGCTTTGCAATTTCTGAGGGGACTTCGCTGCGCTACGCTTGCGCAGGAATGACAAAGAAAAACTCTGCGGTCTCCGCGTTCTCTGCGGTGAGATTGTTAGTCAACCGCGACGACTTCCTTGACCTGGGGGATTTTTTCCTTGAGCAGGCGTTCGATGCCCATTTTGAGGGTCATTCGAGCGCCGGGACAGCCGGAGCAGGCGCCCTGAAGGCGGACTTTTACGGTTTTATTATTTTCGGTGGCAACCAATTCGACGTCTCCGCCGTGACTTTGCAGATTCGGCCTGATGGCGTCGATTACCGCCTGGACTTTCTGTTCGAAGGTGTTTGCAGTTTTCTTATCGCCGCAGCCACATTCTTCACACATAATTATTCTCCTACTTTTATTAAAAGCAGACCATATTATAGCCGCGTTTGGGTTCCTGACTATCTAATTTTATACGATTTCAGGGGGGAATTTGTTTTTGTCAAAGTAACGAGCTTCGAAAGTCATCTTCTGCCGCGGCCCTTATGAAATCGTCTGCCGCCTTTTTTCGGCTGTTTGGCTTTTCGCGGTTTGCCAATGATGCCGACTAAGGGCGTGATGGGGGCGACGTTGAGCTGGCGGGCGGGGACGTTGACCGATACTATTCTGACTTTCATCGGCTGGCCTAAATTGATAAGCATTCCGGTATGCCTGCCGACGACACAGCCGGCTTTGGGGTTATATAGCCACTGGTCGGCGCCTAAATCCGTAAGCTGGACGAGACCCTCGACACCAAGTCGGGTTGATTTGACAAATATGCCGAAATTGGTCAGGCCTGTAACGACGCAATCCAGCTCCTCGCCGACCTTGCCGTTTAGCATTTGTAGAATCAAAACGGTTTTCAATTCGTTTTCGGCGTCATCGGCACGCTCTTCGGTAAAGGTTATATGCTCACCGATTTGGGTCAATTCCTCTTTATCGAGAATATAACCTTCCGGCGCTGATTCGATATCGCTGTTGAGGTAACAGTCAAGCTCGCGGTGCACAAGCAGGTCGGCATATCTGCGGATGGGGCTTGTGAAATGGCAATACAGTTTCGAGGCAAGGGCGTAATGGCCGATATGCAAAGGCGAATACCTCGCCCGCTCCAAGCTCCGCAAAACGACGATATTTATCGCAAGCGAACATTCCCTGCCTTTGACCGCCTTGAGCAAATCCTGAAGCGCCCATCGGTCGGGCGTCTTTGGTAAATGCAACCCGAGCGCCCGCACCAACTGCGAAAGTTTCTGCATCGTCAGGTTATCCGGCTCGGGGTGAATGCGCCTCATACAGGGGATATTGTTTTTGTCGAGAATCGCCGCCACCGCCTCATTGGCCTCAACCATGCAAATCGAGGTGCAGCATACCGTTTTTGTCGCGCCGCCTTTCGATGAGCCGGGCAAGGGTATTCATATCCTGCAAAAGGGGCGCAACCTCCGGCTTAATGTCTTTGGTATGCCCCTTCAGGAACCGGTCAACCTGCTGATAAGTCAGGCGCTGAGTCGAGCGGATTAAGCCGTTGCTGTATCGCCTGGCGAGGATAGCGCCCTCGTAATCGTAAGTGATATAAGCGCTTTTGACGAACCTCGGCTGGTCGGGCTGCAAACTGCAGACGCCGTTACTGAGCATTTCAGGCAGCATCGGTATGACTCTGCCCGGCAGGTAAACGCTATTACCCCGGCTTTTCGCCTCGGTATCCAGCGCCGAATCAGGCGGCACAAACCAGCTCACGTCGGCGATGTGAACGCCCAGAAGCCAGTTGCCGTCCTCGTCTTTTTCCAAGCTGATAGCGTCGTCGAAATCCTTGGCGTCGGGCGGGTCAATCGTAACTATCACCTTATCGCGGATGTCTTCCCGGCCTTCGAGGTCTTCGGGATTAAAATTTTTCGCCGCCTGATGCGCCTCAACGAGGGACCCTCCGCTAAATTCAATCGGCAAATGATACTGATGGATTATCGAGTTGATTTCGGTTTCGTATCTGCCGGCTTTGCCCAGCACGTCGATTATGACGCCGCGGGCAAAATACTGATGCGAGGGATACGAAATTATTTCGACGACGACCTTGTCTTTCTCTTTTGCGCCTTTTGCGGTAACGTCATCGACGCCTATCGGCTCGACAAACGCCGAACCATCCGGCTGAACGACCCATCCCTCCGGCTTTTTAACTAATGTGCCGACGAACCGGTTTTGCCCGCGTTCGAGGATTTCCAGCACCCTGCCGCTGTATCGCATCTGTTCGCCGCGTTTTGATTTTTCGACAACTTTTGCGACAACGACGTCGCCGGTCATCGCCTCGAGCGTTTCACCGGGCGGTATGAACAAATCGACGTGCGCCGCCGGCGCCAGAGGCATAACAAAACCGAAACCACGCGGGTTTGACTTGAACGTGCCGGTGATTTTGCCCGAAAGGCCGGGCAGACCAACTACGCTGCCCTCGCCCAAAACGACGTGGCCGCTCTGGCGAAGCTCATCGAATGCGTGCTTGAATTCGGCGTAGTCCTCCGCGCTTACGCCCAGCGTCTCGGCAAGCTGTGA
>JBELAA010000143.1:0-5972 GCA_049509315.1 Sedimentisphaerales bacterium
CAACTCCTTTGTGCGGTGATACTCTCTGACTGTCATGGCCGTCTCCTTGGATATAATTATCGTACCATGACTTATTTCGGCAAAACAGCCTAAGCGCAATTACTTTTTATGAATGGTATTACCGGCAGATGAAAACAAAGATGTGTTGAGAGTAGAGAGGTCAGGTAAAAGAATCCAGCAAATGAGCGACACCATCGAGCTTAACACGACACGTATCAATACTCTTCCTCTGACATTCTGTGATGAATACCACCACCATTGGCCACGGGCCAATGAGCTTGACGAATATCTTGGGACTGCAACAAAAAAGTGGACATTACTCGCTGAACAGAAAAGGAATTACACGAATATAATCCATTTAGCCGAAAAGAATCCCGACCTCGGAGTTGACGTTATGGGTATGAAGAAGAGGTTAATCGAGTGTCAGGGACAAATGGAGGAGGTGGAATCGGTGATACAGTGTCTGCGAGAAAGAATTTATAACATTAACGTAGCGGCTGCGAAGAAACAACACGAAAATAATAATCGCCTTCTTAATAATCGCGGAAAGTGATAAGCACAGTTTAGGCCTCTGTCTTAATTCTTTTCAAGAACCATTTTGCGCCCGATTCTGAGATTTTTTGGGTTTACTTATTGCAGACGGCGTTTGCGGTGGTTTGAACGATGGTTTTAAGAAAAAGGACTTGATTCCCGCCCTATCTCAGCGTTCAGCGGACAGCGGACAGCGTATAGGAAAAACAGTAAACAGCGGACCCCCCGCAGTTTTCCCTGCCCTGCAAAGCAGGACTCCGCAATGCTACGCAAGGCAGGACTTCGCCGGTCTTCGCTGCGAAAACTATACCCCCGCGAATTTGCTGCGCCCCGCAAAGCTGGACTTCGACGAGCTGCGCAAATTGAAGATGCGGGGACTATCGCGCGGGGGACTCCGCCCCAATATTTGGGGCTACGCAGCGAATAGCCCGTCTTCGCCCAAAAGCTACGCCGAGGCAAGCGTATAGCGGACAGTAAAAACTGAACGCTGTACTCTGTCCTCCGTCCTCTCGAAGCGCAGCGGAGATCCCGCCGCTGTTTGATGTTTTGCATAGCAAAACTCTGGCGGGGCGTCCTCTGTCTTAAGGCAAGTCCCCGATATAAGCATTTCTAACATCTCAATTAGGCATTTTGCCAATAGACAGTTTTCCCTCAATAAGCCAATATACTACCTAAGAGAATAGAATTGCGGTGCGAGAGGTTTTCAGGAATGCTGCCTCGCTTACGCTGAGGCAGTCAGAAAAAGGAGAGACAAAAATGAAAAAGTATATTTTAGCGTTCCTTGTGCTGTGCTTAATCGAAGGGACGGCCGGCTGGCGAAATGCGGCCCAGCCCAAAGAGCCACAAAGCCGCGTAACAGCCGCCATTGAAATCCAGACCGCCGACGGACCGGCTTATCTTGTATGTATTGAAACAACCGACAATATGTCCCCAGGTCGATTGCGGGGGTTAACAATCCCAGGCATCAGGGAATTACAAAGTTCAATCGCAAATTTTTCCCCTGATTCGGTTACTGTAATGGGATTGGCCTTGTGCGGCTATCTGTTAGGCGGCCGTCGCAGGTAAATTTACAGATTCTCACGAACATATTTAACCGCGTTTGTGAAAATCGTCATCCCGTCGGCTTCTTGGGTCTGGGGTCTTGGGTCTTGGGTCTCAAGACGCGTCCGCCCTTGGCGAGACCTCGCCAACAGGCGGGTCCAGCGAGGATGCTGTGTGTGCCTGATATGACGTTCGGGGTGAGGCATAAGGCCGAGGACCCGGCCTGTCGAATCAGTGAAGCCGGCGATTGAATGAACTGAGCCATTAGGATTTACAGGGAACCCTCCCTCTTTACCATTTTCGTCAACGTATTTGAACGCGATGTAATTTTCTGATTGCAGCTTGTCTAACGTCGGCTGGTCTTTTGTTACCACCTTGCCTTCGCCGTGAGCAATAGGCAGGTAAATTCGCCTGCCTTTTTCGATAAATATGCACCTGTCCGACGCCGGCTCGAGATACACCCACCTGTCCTCGAACTTGTTGCTGTCGTTATATGTTACGGTAACGGGTTGTCCCGCCGCGTCGGCGAAAGGCAGGATTCCCACTTTTACGAGGACCTGAAAGCCGTTGCAGATTCCCAGAACGAGCGAGCCCTTGTCGATGAATTTACGCACCTGCTCGTAAAGGTGATGCTTAATCTGGTTGGCCAAAATTTTGCCCGCGGCAACGTCGTCGCCGTAGCTGAAACCGCCGGGAATGACGAGAATCTGGAAACCGTCGAGAGCGTTCTTTTCCTCAATCAGCCGATTTATGTGAACACGTTCGGCCTGTGCCCCCGCCAATTCAAAGGCGTTCTGCGTTTCGAGGTCACAGTTAATCCCCGCCGCCCGCAAGACAATCACTTTTACGTTTTCCATATTTCAACAATACCCATAAGCCCCCAGGTTTATCCTGGGGGTTAAAACCCCCAACATAAAGTTGGGGGCTTTCGACTAGCACTGCCCGCACTGTAATTTCGCCAATTGTTCCATCAACGCATACCTGTTGGCGGCGTCGGCGTTCGCCAGCTTCATCAACTGCTCGGCCGCCTCCGGTTTTGACTTCAGTAACGATTTATAACGGGTCTCGTTGTATGCGTATTCGTCAAATCTAATTGTGGGCGGCTTCGAATCGAGCTGTAACGGGTTCTTGCCCTGCGCCGTTAGACGAGGGTCAAACCGATACAATGGCCAGTGCCCGCAGGCAACCGCTTTTTTCTGCTCATCGTAGCCGGTCGTCATATCGATGCCGTGGTTGATACACTGGGCGTAAGCGATTATCAATGATGGCCCAGGGTATGCTTCCGCCTCGGCAAAAGCTCTGACCGTCTGCGTAGTGTTGGCGCCCATAGCGACCTTCGCGACGTATATATTCCCGTATGTCATCGCCAGCAGTCCCAGGTCTTTTTTCGGCGCGGGTTTTCCCGCCGCAGCGAATTTGGCAACCGCACCGCGAGGCGTCGATTTCGACATCTGGCCTCCCGTATTCGAGTAAACCTCTGTATCCAGAACCAGCACGTTTATATCGGCCCCGTTTGCCAGCACGTGGTCAAGCCCGCCGTAGCCGATATCGTATGCCCAGCCGTCGCCGCCCAGCGCCCAGACCGACTTGCGAACAAGATAATCAGCTAACGTCAGCAGGCGTTTACATTCAGGGCAATCGATCTTTTTGCATTGTTCTTTCAATTTAGCAACGCGTCCCCTTTGCATTTCAATCGCATCCTGAGCCGGCTCATTGGCAACCACTGCTGCGCCTATTTCACCTGCCAGCGTCGCATCGACACATCCCTTTTTGGTAACCGCGTCGAGCAGCTCAACTGCCTGCTGCTTGAACTTATCGACCGTCAATCGCATACCCAATGCGAATTCGGAATTGTCTTCGAATAAGCTGTTGCTCCAAATTGGCCCGCGGCCGTCTTCCCTTGTCGTATATGGCGTCGTGGGGAGATTGCCGCCGTAAATCGACGAGCAGCCCGTAGCGTTGCCAATCATCGCCCTGTCGCCGAACAACTGCGTTAAAAGTTTTACATAAGCCGTCTCGCCGCAGCCGGCGCAGGCACCTGAATACTCAAACAAAGGCATAACTAACTGGCTGCCCTTGACGCTTTCACGTTTGAACAGTTTCGCGTCGGTATTCGGAATCGACAGAAAATATGAGTAATTTTCCCTTTCCTGCACCCGCAACGGTTCCTGCAATGACATATTGATTGCCTTGCGTCCCGTGGGCTGTTTGTTCGCGTCCTTTTCCTGCGCCGGGCACATCTGCACACAAACTCCACAGCCCGTGCAGTCCTCAGGTGCGACCTGCACTGTAAATTTCAAGCCGGCCAGTTCTTTGCCTTTCGCTTCCGCGCTCTTGAACGGTACGGGGACTTTATCGAGATGCTTTTTGTCGTATGCCTTGATACGAATCGTCCCGTGCGGGCACACAAACGAGCACGTCCCGCATTGTATGCAGACCTGCGGCTCCCATACAGGGATATTCACCGCGATATTGCGTTTCTCGAATCTGGTCGTCCCGGTCGGCCACTTGCCGTCGATGGGCATCTTGCTCGTGGGCAGCTCATCGCCGCGAAGCGCCATTATCTCTGCGGTAACCTCCTGCACGAATTTCGGCGCATCTTTCGACACTACAGGCGGCATTTTTATCTTGCTCGTAACTGAGCCGGGCACCTTCACTTCAAAAACCCTCGCCAGCGCGCCATCGACCGCCGCGTTATTCATAGCGACAATTTTCTCGCCCTTCTTCCCGTAGCTTTTCTGTATCGCCGCCTTAATCGCCTCAACCGCCTTTTCAATCGGGATAATATTGCTGATTTTGAAGAACGCTACCTGCATTATCGTATTGATTCTCGCGCCAAGCCCGATTTCCTGCGCCAGCGATATCGCGTCAATCACGTAAAATTTCAGCTTTTTATCAATGATTTGCTTCTGCATCTCCTGCGGCAGCGTGTCCCAGACCTCCTCCGCCGGATGCATACTCGTCATCAAAAACGTCCCGCCTTCCTTTGCCTGAACCAGCATATCATATTTTTCAGGGAAGCTCGGGTTATGGCACGCAATGAAATCCGCCTTGGTAATCAAGTAGGGTCTGCGAATCTGCTTCTTGCCGAACCGCAGGTGCGATATCGTAATCGCCCCCGCCTTCTTCGAATCATACACAAAATAACCCTGTGCGTTGTTGTCTGTGAGCTTTCCGATAATCTGAATCGAGTTGTGATTCGCCCCGACCGTCCCGTCCGAACCCAGCCCGTAGAACATCGCCGTATAAATTCCCTCCGCCGGCAGCACAAACTTCTCGTCAAAATTCAAGCTCGTATTTGCCACGTCGTCAATGATGCCGACGGTGAATCCGTTCTTCGGCTCAGAGGCGTCCATGTTATCGAATACCGCCTTGACCATCGCGGGCGTAAATTCCTTCGAGCCAAGCCCGTATCTGCCGCCCACAATCACCGGGTAATTCTTAAACGGGGTTTGTTTCCTGCCCATCGCCTCGCCAATCGCCGTGCGTATATCCATATACAACGGCTCACCCAGCGCTCCCGGCTCTTTGGTCCTGTCCAACACCGCGATTTTCTTTACGGTTTTTGGTAACGCATTGACAAAATCCTGCCCGCTGAAAGGTCTGAACAATCTCACTTTCAAAACGCCGACCTTATTACCTTTTGCGTTTAGATACTCGACGGTCTCATGGCAGGTTTCCGCTCCCGACCCCATAATTATAATCACTTTCTCAGCATCCGCAGCCCCGACGTAATCGAACAGGTGATACTGCCTGCCCGCTATTTTTGCGAACTTGTCCATCGCCTCCTGCACGATTTTCGGCGTCGCTGTATAAAACTTATTCGCTACCTCCCTGCCCTGGAAATAAACATCGGGGTTCTGCGCCGTTCCCGCTATCATCGGCTTATCAGGCGATAATGCCCTTGCCCTTACCGCGGCAACCAATTCATCATCTAACATTGCCCGCATATCATCGAACGTCAATTCCTCGACCTTCTGAATCTCGTGGCTCGTCCTGAATCCGTCGAAAAAGTGCAAAAACGGCACTCTGGATTTAAGCGTTGCTAATTGCGAAATCAGCGCGAAATCCATTACCTCCTGCACGCTTCCCGAACAAATCATTCCCCAGCCCGTCTGCCTGCACGCCATCACGTCCGCGTGGTCGCCGAATATCGATAGCGCGTGCGCCGCCAACGACCTGGCCGTTATATGAAATACCGTCGGCAGCAGCTCCCCTGCGATTTTATACATATCCGGTATCATCAGCAAAAGCCCCTGCGACGCCGTAAACGTCGTCGTCAAGGCCCCCGCCGTCAGCGCCCCGTGCACCGCCCCCGCCGCCCCGCCTTCCGACTGCATCTCGGTAACTGATGGAATCGTTCCCCAGATGTTCTTTTCGCCTCTCGCGGTCTTATCGTC
>JBELAA010000144.1:0-5943 GCA_049509315.1 Sedimentisphaerales bacterium
ACCGGAATTAATCGCAATACCCAAACCCGTCCTGACCTCGGGCGATAAAAGCTCGATAACAGCGCCCAAAGGCGCCACAGACCAAATCCAGGTTGACCTCAGTATCGTAGTGAGCGCCCGTAAATAACCCCCGGGGCATTCGGCTATGCTCGATGAAAAGGATTGCTGCTTAGTCGTTATCGACGTGCAGAGAAAGCTGGCTGAGCTGATGCACGACAGGGAAAACCTCTTTAAGAACCTCCGCATTTTAATTCAGGCCTTCCGAATCCTCGAAATCCCCGTTTTATGGTGCCAGCAGGTCCCTGCCGCGCTTGGCCCGACTGTGCCGGAAATCGCGGAATTACTGACCGGGCTGGAACCGATAAACAAATCGAGTTTCAATTGCTGCGGGTGCGAGGAATTTAACGATAAAATGCAGGAACTGGGCAGGAGACAAGTCATACTTTGCGGGATAGAAGCGCACGTATGCGTTTATCAGACAGCCGTTGACCTCATCGAGCGGGATTACGAAGTGGAAGTGATAGCCGACGCGGTTTCATCTCGCACTCTGGTTAATAAGGAAATCGGCCTTGATAAAATAGCAGCCGAGGGCGCACAAATCAGCAGCGTCGAAACCTGCTTATTTGAAATTCTCAAAACCGCCGAGCATCCCCATTTCAGACAAATCGCCAAACTCATCAAGTGAGTATCGTTCCTTATGGTCCGGCTATTGCTGTTTAGGGCGGTAGTCGTGCCAGCCGGCGGGGGCGGGGACATATTTGCCGCCGAACCATATATCGCCGGGGAGAATTCCCTCAAGGAGCCGTTTGTCGAGATAATACTGTTTGATGTAACCGTCACTGCCGACCTTGCCGACGACGCCCCTGATACTTTCTGAAAGCGTTCCCCTGACAACCAGGTAATCCTGTTTGCCGGGGCCTTTTTCTCTTCTGCCGCGGGGCGGGTCATCGACGTTTTCGGCACCCCAGCCGCCTCCGCCGACTGTTACGGCGGCCTCGACAACCATAGAATGAGGCAGGACGCGGTTACTGAGAGTGGCGCCATTGGCGTCGGCGACGGGCCTGTATGAATGGGTTTTGGCCGGATTAGTGGGATAAATACGGTCGGATACGGAATTCGGGCAGCCCAGCGACAGGCACGGGTCTACGATTTTGACAACTCGCTGGGCGATGAGACCGAGGACGTTGGGGTTATCTTTTGTGGGCATGCCGTTGACGTCGCAGGGGCCTGCAACGACGATGGCGTCGGCAATCCAGATATTGCCCGTGGCGACGACAGTCATTTTGCCTTTCACGACCTGGTTAGTGTCGGGGGTGCGGTTACCGCCGATGACGACGTTGCCGTTGACGAAGATTTGGCCGCCCGGCTCGCTTTCCTTGCTGCCGAAATGCTGCCTGACGTAGGTATCCTCAATTTTAACGGTATTAGACGTCTCGAAATCAGGGGCGAGATGATAAGCGTAAATTGGATATTTATTAAAAGTAGGGTTCATAGGGTTTGGGTTTGGGACCTGGGCGATGTTATAGTCATTGGCGCCGCCGTTATTGCATTTGACGGTGCAGTTATTGGTGATACGGACCTTGCCGCATTCGTTGTCGGCGTGGTCAACAAAAAATTCGAGCTGAACGGCGCTGCATCGCGGAAAGTTGGCATCAGTAGCAGCGTTGCCGACGGGCGTGAATCTGTATAACGGGTTGGTGCTGTCGCGGAAGCGATTGACTTTGCTTCGGACGGCGGCCTCGTCGGTGATGCGGACGTTGGGCTGGTCAAAGTAAATGCCGTCCTCGAACAGCGCCATAATCGAGTCGTATTTGTCCGAGCCGCCGGGCGTTTTCTGCGGCTCGCCCATTTCAACTTTCTGCAGGAAACGCGGATGAGCGCCGCTTTGGATATATATGTCGCGCTGGTCGGGGCTGTCTTTAAGATTATTTATGTGAATCGGAATATCAAGAATCTCGCCGTTGGCGAAATAAACGGGATTTGTATCCGAGGACGCGGGGCCGCTGGGAACACGGCACTTGCCCATAACCCAGCCGGTGATCTCCTGGACGACGGCGACGTCAACGACGCGTGTGCTTGAGCCGCTTAGACCGGTTGAGGTTATTTTGAAGACCGGTTTAGCGCCGATATAATCGTCGAAATCGACCGTATAAGAGCAGGAGCCGCCTGGAAGGTCTATGGTTCCTGTATTGGAGCCATCTTGCAGAGAGCCGAGTATATCGGACTGCTTGCTCATCCAGAAGATGCCTTTTTCGTAGCCGGCCTCCGCGGCGAGCATCGCGGCGGTATCGTTTTTGGTCCTGACGGCCTGCAGCCGGGCGCCGAAGCTTGCCATAATCAGGCCCGTTGCAAGGGCGGAAAGAATGACAACGACTATGATAACAAGCGGCAGGATGAAACCATTGCGGCAAGAGCACGAGCCGTAAGCTCTTGTGCTCTTATGCTCTTGTGCTCTTGTGCCCGTGATTTTTGTAAAAATATTCATATTTCTGCTCCAGGATGTCAGGGCCAGACGTTTCGCATAAGTGTTGCGGCGGTAACGGTGGTGAGGGAATTATCCTGCGGGTCGCGCAGGGTCATTTCCAGGCGAACGCAGCCCCTGCCTTTGCCTTCGAGGTCGCGGGTAGTGTGGCTGAATTCGAGTGCGACAACGTTTTCGGCCAGAGTAACAGTGGTTACGGAGGCGTCCACAATGAGATTGCCGGCCGCATCGACGCCGCCCGGGGGATAGGGGCCGGTATCAAGCATAAGTTTTCCTTCGTCGAGGTAGAAAAGGGCATAAGCGGTGCCTGTTATCGAGGTATCCAAAATATCGCTGTTAATTTCGTCGTCTCCCCAGTAGTGAAACTCGACGGCTTTGCCTTTGACAACCTGCTGTGGGACGGCGGGCAGGTCAACACCGATAAAATGCGAGCCGCCGGTTACATTATAGAGCTTATAATCCAGCTTATTGGACTGCCTTCCGACCCTTCCGAAGGTAATAGTGGCAGTTAGCGCGTCGAGCTGGGTTTTCGAGTTGGCGTAACTGAACGCCCTTGCCCAGCTTCTCTGGCCGCTTTCGAGAAGCACGCCGCAAATCAGCAACACTGTCAGCGAAGCAGCAACGGCGATGACAAGCTCAATGAGGGTGAACCCGTTTCTGACTTCAAATTTTCTATTTGATATTTTCATAAAAATTACATGTCCGGTCTGACGTAAGTAGAAAGAACAACGGCTGGGTCCCTGTCAGTGGGAATGCCGTTCGAGAAATCGTGGTTCCATTTGA
This sequence comes from Sedimentisphaerales bacterium, assembly GCA_049509315.1. Lineage (GTDB taxonomy): Bacteria > Planctomycetota > Phycisphaerae > Sedimentisphaerales > Anaerobacaceae > Fen-1362. Next base: position 3,266 of record JBELAA010000144.1, read on the forward strand.
CGGTAACGTCTATTTCGCGGAGGATTGTGCCCGCGAAATCGTCGCTTTCTTTATTATCGCTATCCATAGTGATAAACAGATGCAGGCCGTCGATAGTCGTCATAAACTGGCCTGCTTCGGCATTAGGGGGTAGGGCAAAACCCATATTGAGGTCTTCGGGAGTGTAGTCGGGGTTTCCGCCTGTGCTTTTCCAGTCCTCTATTAAAAGCTGACCAACACGTGTGGCGGCCAATTCGGCCCTTGCGATGCGGACGTGGTCGATACTGAGATATTCGTAACAGAGGGCACCAAGCGCCGCAATGACAATAATGGCGATGGCCAGCGACACTTCGGCAAGAGTAAAACCATTGCTGGCGTTACGTAAGCTATTGTGTTCAAAGCAGTTACGTCTTTGCTTCCTAAACCTGTTGCACATATTACCCCTTTGTAGAATATATTAAAGAAAGTGCCAAATCCAAATTTTAGTTTTGAGTTTTGAATTTTAAGTTTTTAGTTGTAGAATGTGCCGGTATGCAGGAATTCCTCAATAAGATAATATGCGGTGATTGTATAGAGGTATTGGGCAAGGCGGATATGCTATTCGCAGACCTGATATTTGCCGACCCGCCTTTCAATATCGGCTACAAATACGACAAATACCACGACCAGGTCGCCGGCGACAAATATATCACCTGGACAAAGGACTGGATGATGGCCTGTAAAAAAGTTCTCAAGCCGACGGGGTCGTTTTATATAGCCATAGGCGACGATTACGCGGCCAATGTTAAAATAATAGCAGACGAACTCGGACTTGTGATGCGAAACTGGCTCATATGGCACTACACCTTCGGCCAGCAGACAAAAGACAAATTCGCCCGCTCGCATACGCATATATTTTATTTTGTCAGCGACAAGAAAAATTTCACGTTCAATGATTACGCGGTGCGTGTGCCTTCGGACAGGCAGTTGATTTATGCCGACAGGCGAGCTAACCCAGCGGGCAAAATGCCGGACGACGTATGGGAGGACTCACGCGTCTGCGGCACGTTCAAAGAGCGGACGGGGTGGCACCCCTGCCAGATGCCGGAAAGTTTGCTTATGAGGATTATCGCCGTAAGCTCGAACCAGGGCGACTGCGTGCTTGACCCGTTTGTCGGCTCGGGGACGACGGCGGTGGCGGCGCTGAAACTTCAGAGAAATTACGTCGGAATCGAAATATCGCAGGACTACACGGAAAAGGCGAAACAACGATTGGCACAAATGAAAAAAATCAAAGTAAATGAGCTGTATGAAATGAAGCGGCTCATACCGGACATCGGATATTCCGCAAAACAGATTATCGCAGACAAGAAACTGCTGGAGGTTTTCGCAAGCCAGTTCACAATCCGGATGAACAGTCAAAAAAAATACAACCCTACGGAAATAGCAACGGCATTGAAAGGGCTGGCGGATTGATGACTGAAAAGACCAAAGGCATTTTGCGACTTTCCGGTGCGTTTGTGATGACGGCGGTGATGCTGACGCTGGCGCAGCCGCCGATTGGGTGGTGGCAATTGGCGTGGGTGGCGTATGTGCCGTTTATTATTGCGTGCTCACAGAAATATAAACCTGCCCGGTTGTGTTTTGTCGCATACATCGTCTCAGCCGTTTACTGGTTAGGCAATTTATACTGGTTGAGTTATGTTACAGTGGGCGGGTGGATTGCGTTTTGCCTTTATACCGCGCTGCTTTGGCCTATTTTGGCGATAACGTTGCGGTGGTGCAGCAGAAAGTCAGTGCCGTTAGTTGTTGCGGCGCCGCTGCTTATAGTCGGGATTGAAAATGCGCAGGGGCTTTTTTTAGGGGGGTTTTACTGGGGCCATCTTTCGCACAGCCAGTACGTCAATACGACGCTCACTCAGATAGCCGACATTTTCGGCGCTGCGGGAGTATCGTTTTTGGTGGCAATGGTTAACGGGGCAATTGCGGAATTGTTTATAGTTCGTCGCTTGTTGTTCATTGTTTGTCGCGTGGTTATTGTGTGCGCAGCGGTAGCGGGGACCCTGATTTATGGTCATTGGCGGATTGAGCAGACGAGTAAATTTGTTACCGATGGGCCAATGGTCGCGGCGGTGCAGACAAATGTGCCGCAGTCGGTAAAGCAATCGTTCGCGGCGGAACAGCAAATGTTAGACGTGCTTGTCGGCCAAAGCGAGCAGTGTATAAAAAGCGGTGCGAAACTAATCGTGTGGCCTGAGACAATGGTGCAGGCAATACTTGAGCCGCAGGTGCTTCGGCTGCTGGATGAATCGCATCAATACCAGGTTTTCAACAAGACGATAAGCAACCTGGCGCGGCAGGGGGGTTACATACTGGCGGGGGCATACGGCGGAAGCCCGCGAATCGAGGAAAATTTCGATATCAGGATGGCGGAAAAATATAACACGGCATTTTTATACACGCCAGACGGCAACCAGGCGCCGGAAAAATATTATAAGATTCACTTAGTGCCTTTCGGTGAATACCTGCCTTTCGAGAACATCCCCCTGATTCACGAGCTGTTTTTGAAGATGACGCCATACGATTTCGATTACACTCTCAACGCCGGCGCCAAATATACGGTTTTCGATATGAAAGCAGACGATACGAACGATACTTACAAATTCAGCGTTATGATTTGTTACGAGGACGCCGTGGCGGGTATGGCAAGACGGTTCGCA
>JBELAA010000145.1:0-5899 GCA_049509315.1 Sedimentisphaerales bacterium
CCTTCGCTAATGAATCAACCTTCAGCTTTGCTTCAATTTCGATATGCATAAGCAATCACAACATACAAAATGACTTTTTAGAGCCGCGCTTTTATTGCGTCTAACCGTTTTTTGGCGCCTGACCCTTCACCTTCGGAATCAAAAAGCTTGTTCAGTTTCTCGCAGGTATATTCACTGCAATATGCGCAATTCTTAAGGCCCTTTTCACTTGCGCACTTCCTTACCTGGCACTTTTGACACCCTGAGAATAATCTCCCGTCTTTTATCGTGCAGCCGTCACAATCGGTAATATCTTCTACACGGATTTTCGAATCCAAGTGTTCTTTGATATAATGAGCGATTCCCTCCCTCATTTCCCTTTGTTTTTTAAGGTCTGTCTCTCTCGTCGCCAGGTAAATCCGGCACGTGATACAATTCAGTCCGCAATACGCAATCATTTCCGATGTAATCTTTTCATCTGCTTTTTTTCCGGACTGATTATTGCAGCCGGCAAGCCCGACGCCTCCCAGAACCAGCCCTATTCCAATACCTGCCCCGCGCATAAGAAAACATCTTCTGTTATATTCGTTACACATTGGGCTGGCTCCTTTCTAAACAACAATATTAACAAGCCGCGACTTGATTACAATTACCTTTTTCGGTTGTTTGCCCGCCAGCGCAACGATGACCTTTTCACTTGCCAGTGCTTTCTGCTTTATCTGCTCATCATCTAATTGCGCCGATACCACAATCTTGTCCTTAATTTTACCGTTGACCTGAATGGCCAATTCGATTTCCGCTTCCTTGACAAGCTCCTCGTCAAATTTCGGCCACGGCTCGTAAGCAAGCGTTTCTTTATGCCCTAATTTTTCCCATAGTTCTTCCGCGATATGCGGCGAAAAAGGCGACAATATCAGTATGAACGGCTCAATTACTGTTTTGGGAATCGCCGGCTGTTTGGCCAAGTGATTGGTCAAAATCATCATCGCGCTGATAGCCGTATTGAAATTGAACGTATCGATATCACCGCCGACCTTTTTTATTGTCTGGTGCAGTAACCTTGTCGTCGCCTCGCTCGCCTCGGCGTAGCGCCGAGTCGAAGCCGGGTCGGCTGCAACGTCTTTCAGATTAGCGTTGAGATTGCCCGTTTCCTCATCAATAACCAGCCGCCACACCCTCTGCAAAAACCGATGCACGCCTTCCAGCCCCTGCATACTCCAGGGTTTCACCGCTTCAAGCGGTCCCATAAACATCTCATACAGCCGCATCGAATCGGCGCCATATTCCGCCACAACCTTGTCAGGATTAACCACATTGCCCCGGCTCTTACTCATCTTCTGGCCGTCCTCGCCCAAAATCATTCCCTGATTGATAAGCTTCTTAAACGGCTCTTTTGTGCTGACGTAGCCGATATCGAAAAGAAACTTGTGCCAGAACCGCGAGTAAAGCAAATGCAGCACCGCGTGCTCGGCCCCACCTATGTAAAGGTCAACCGGCATCCAGTATTTCTCTTTCGTTGAATCGCAGCATCGCCCGCTGTTATCCGGGTCAATATACCGCAGGTAATACCAGCAGCTTCCCGCCCACTGCGGCATCGTATTTGTCTCACGCGTCGCAGGCCCACCGCATTTGGGACAAGTTGTCTTTAGCCATTGCGTCGCCTTCGACAACGGCGGCTCACCCGTCTGTGGCGGCGTATAATCCTCCACCTCAGGCAATTTCAGGGGCAATTCCGATTCCTGCAGCGACACTATCCCGCATTTCTCGCAATGCACAACCGGTATCGGCTCCCCCCAATACCTTTGCCTGCTGAAAAGCCAGTCACGCAATTTGTAATTGATTGCCTTTTCACCTAATTTCTGCTGCTCAAGCCAGTTTGCAATTCTCTCCTTAAAATCAGGCGTCCTCAAGCCGGTAAATTGCCCGCTGTTGACAGCGGTGCCATCCCCCGCAAAACACAATTTACCTTCCCTGACAAGCTGCTTCTGTTCATCATTATCCGGCTCAACCACCTGAATTATGGCCAAATTGAATTTCTTCGCGAACTCGAAATCCCGGTCATCGTGCGCCGGCACCGCCATAATCGCACCCGTGCCGTAACTGATTAAAACGTAATCGCTTATCCAAATCGGGATTTTCTGGCCATTAACGGGATTGATTGCGTTCGCTCCCGTGAAAACACCCGTCTTTTCCTTCGCCAAATCAGTCCTGTCTAAATCGCTTTTGCGCGCCGCCTCTTCCCGGTATTTCTTAACCTCAGCTTCCTTGTCATTGGCCGTGATTACATCAACCAGCGGATGTTCCGGCGAAAGCACCATATAAGTCGCGCCGAAAAGCGTATCAGGCCGGGTAGTGAAAACGCGAATTATGTCGTCCTTGTCTGCAACTTTGAAATCGACCTCGGCTCCGATACTCTTGCCGATCCAGTTCCGCTGCATTTCCTTAATCGATTCTGGCCAGTCAACTTCAGCGAGGTCATCCAGCAATCGCTCCGCATATTTTGTAATTCGCAAAAGCCACTGCCTCATCGGCTTTCTTATTACCGGGTGCCCCCCTCGCTCACTTACCCCCCCTACTACCTCCTCATTGGCAAGCACTGTTCCTAAAGCAGGACACCAGTTGACGGGCATTTCCGATTCGTATGCCAATCGCTGCTCTGCGATATATTTCTGCTTTTCCGCCTCGCTTAGCCCCTTGGGTATCGGTAATTCCTCAATCGGCCTTGCCTTTTGCTGCTTTTCATCGAACCAGGAATTGAACAATTTCAGGAATATCCACTGCGTCCATTTATAGTAACCAGGGTCGGTCGTATTGACTTCACGCTCCCAGTCGTAGCTGAAACCCAGTGACTTGATTTGCTTGCGCATTCCATCGACGTTATTTTGCGTGGTCGCTGCCGGGTGTGTCCCCGTTTTAATCGCGTATTGTTCCGCCGGCAACCCAAACGCGTCCCATCCCATCGGGTGCAGTATATTAAAACCCCTCATTCGTCTGTAGCGCGACACAATATCGCTCGCCGTATAACCCTCCGGATGCCCTACGTGCAGGCCCTGTGCGCTTGGGTACGGGAACATATCGAGGACGTAATACTTCGGCTTATTTTTGTCGCAGTCAGTCGCCTTAAACGTCCTGCGGCTTTCCCATTTCTGCTGCCACTTCTTCTCGATTTCGTTAAATTTATATAATCCTTTTCTTTCTTCCATTTTCTGTCATTCCTGCGAAAGCAGGAATCCATTTTTTACTTTTTCCTTTTTACTTTATCTTTTGGAATGTGGGCATTTGTTATCATTGCATCCGAAACATTTTTTGGATTGCCCCGCTTTTACCTGTGCCGAAAACACCGACATCTGCTTTATCAGCTTGCCGCTGCCGCAATGGGCGCATTTCCTTTGCCCTTTACTGGCGCTATTTTCCAGCAATTCGGTTACTTCCCCGCAATCGTCGCACTTATATTCGTAAATCGGCACTTGTTTCCTCATTTATAAGGGTTCATATCGTTCGTAGAAAGGGCTTATATTATGATTATAACCCTGAAATATCAATACTTAATCGGGTCTGAGACATCCTCGCTTTTGCGTGCCGCCTTGCATTTGGACTGTTAATCCTTATACTATGAGCCGGTATGGATTATTTTAATTACAAAAAAGGCAAATTATTCGCTGAAGATGTGCCGGTGGCGACAATAGCCGAGCAGGTCGGAACACCCGTTTACATTTACAGCCGGGCGACGTTTCTCGAACATTTAAGGAAAATGCAAAAGGCATTCGGCGGCCCGGATACAACGGTCTGCTATTCCGTCAAGGCCTGCGGCAATATAAATATTCTTAAATTCATCGCCGAGGGCGGTTTCGGTTTCGATATCGTCAGCGGCGGCGAGCTTTACCGCGCTCTGCAGGCGGGAGGCGACCCTGCCAAAATCGTTTACGCGGGCGTCGGCAAAACCGACAAAGAAATCATCGAGGCGCTTGACGCAAATATCGGTTATTTCAATATCGAATCAGAAGCCGAGCTGGAAAACCTGATACAAATTTCAAAACAAAAAGGCAAAATCCCCAAAGCGGCGCTGCGAGTCAATCCCGACGTTGACCCGAAAACCCATACATATACCACTACGGGCGTCAAAGAGACAAAATTCGGAGTCGATATCGAACGGGCAGAAAAGGTTTTCGAGCAGTTCGGCAAAAACTCCGCTGTGAAACTATGCGCAATCCACATTCACCTCGGCTCGGCGGGCCACACAGTCGGGCCATACGTCGAGGCGTTGAGCAAAACGCTTGCGCTTGTTGACAAGCTTCGCAAAAAGGGCTTCACAATCGAGGCAATCGATACAGGCGGCGGCTACGGGGCCGACTACGTTACCGGTCAATCCCCTGCGGCGGAGGACTACGCAAAGGCGATTGTCCCGATGCTCAAGGACAAAAATCTTAAGCTCATACTCGAACCCGGCGCAAGTATCGCCGCCAATGCCGCAATACTGCTTACCCGCGTGTTATATCGCAAAAAAGGCGGAAGCAAAGATTTCGTGATTGTCGATGCCGGTATGAACGACCTGATTAGACCTCCCCTTTACGGCGCATTTCATTTTATATGGCCCGCGGCCGTCGAGGAAAGGTTCTCTTACATTCAAAGAACCGAAAAGCTCGATATCAAGGGGCTTGAGTTTGTCGATGTCGTTGGCCCAATTTGCGAGGCCGCTGACTTTTTCGCCAAAGACAGGGCATTGCCCCCCGTCAAACGCGATGGTTTGCTTTCGATATTCGCCGCCGGCGCTTACGGTTTTACTATGTCAAGTAACTATAACGCGAGGGGCCGGGCAGCCGAGGTCCTGGTCAACGGCGACAAATTCACCGTCATCCGCAAACGCGAATCCTACGACGACCTGATAGCTTTGGAAAAATAGGTGTTTATTAGGTGTGACTCCAGCTCGCGTTATAGCAATTCCAAAACCGAATTACGAACTTTTTCGGCCAGCTTGATTGCTTGTTGCGCATCGTCAGCAGACATATCAGGCATATCCCCAGGATAGCGGGCATCGACGCTATAATTCGTAAGCACAATTGTATCACGCAAAGATTCGGCCAGTTTGTTATCTGCTCTGGCAGCCAGGTCAAGAAGCTCGTCGATATCGTGAGTTTTAGGAAATTCGACCTGATGATAAGTTAAAAATGCCTTGAGATATTTCTCCGCGGCCTGTTGTGAATGAAAACAAACCGTAGATAAAAAAGTCATCCCATAAGCGATAAGTGACTTAGCAGCGTTAAGGTCTTCTTCCGCCTTCATCAGCCACTGACGAACAAATTCGTCTCTTATCTTATCAGGCGACCTCATATATTACCTTGCCGTATTTGTTGGCCGGATAAGCAATACCGCCGACAACATTTTTGCTTTCCTCAAACCGTTCCGCAGCCATAACGATAATGTCGAAAGGATAATCCAGCCCGCGAACTGCCCGGCGAATCCTAACACTTTCTTCGCGGGTATCACCCGGAGCGGACTCAAGCACCAGCAGGTCAATATCGCTGTCTTTGGACATCTGTCCCGTGGCGGCTGAGCCAAACAGAATTATTCGCTGCGCTTCAGCCACGCTTAAAATGCGTTTGATTATTTCATTTACCAGTTGTTGACTTATTCCCATAAATTACTCACAAATCACCGCACCATAACCAACCGAACATTATCCTCAGAAGTTACGCTCGACGAACTCGGTATCGACTTTGCTTTTGACGAACAGATTGTGTGAGAGAATCGACAGGCACGCCGGGATAGTGGTTTTAATCGGCTCAATGACAAATTCCGACAACGCCCTTCGCATCGTCGCTATTGCCTGGGTCCGGTCGGGCTGATGAACGATTAACTTGCAAAGCATCGAGTCATAGCTCGGCGAAACCGTCCAGCCCTGGTAAACGTGCGTATCGACGCG
>JBELAA010000146.1:0-6070 GCA_049509315.1 Sedimentisphaerales bacterium
TTCGTAAAGCTGGAAACGAAAGCGCTGCTGGCCAAATCTATGGAGGGCGAGATTAAACGCGCCTATTTCTGGGGCGGCTTGTTTGCGGCGTGCCTGCTTGTATTGCTGGGCGGCATCGGGTTGATTATCGCGGGGGCGTGGATTTTGCTGACGCCTGTTACCGGGGCGGGCCTTGCGAGTGTAATCGTAGGGGTTATCGTTGCGATAATCGCAGCGGCACTGGTGATAGCCACCAAAAGCAGCTTACGATAATTCCGGGGTCTATGCCGGCTGATTTTTATAAGTCGAATTCAGCGATAATGGGCGTGTGGTCGCTGGGGCGGGGAAGTAATCTTGGCTGTTTGTCGATGAAGCAGGCGGAGCATTTTTCGGCCAGCGGCTTTGTCGCCATAATGTGGTCTAATCGCCAGCCGAGATTGTTTTTTACGGCGTTAAAAGGTCTGTAATCCCAAAAGGTGTATTGCCCCGGCTCCTTTCGTAAACGTCGATTGCCCCGGGCGCGATATTGAGGTCGCCAACCCACACAACCGGGTCATCGGGTTTGAAATTCGTATCAAAAAATTGACGCAATCGTCTGAACCATTCGAGCTTGTATTGAAACTTGTCCGAATCGGGGAGGTAGCCCTGCGGGACGTAGGTGTTGACGATTATGAGGCCATTGATTTCGGCTTTGAGCAGGCGTGGCTGGTCTTTTGGCTCATCGTCGAAGCCCGCATGGACGTCGGCGATTGGGCTTTTAGACAGTATCGCTACGCCGTTGTAGCTTTTCTGGCCCGCGAAGGCATAGTTGTATCCCGCGTCGTCGAAAATCTCCGCCGGGAAATCCTTGTCCTGCACCTTGGTTTCCTGCAGACAGAGGACATCGGGGCGTTTCTCGTTTAGCCAGTCGAGAACAATAGGCATTCGTGCCCGCAGCGAATTGACGTTGAAACTTGCGATAATCATCGGCACCCTTCACACATTGTCAGCAGGCCGAGCAGAAAGCTCAATGTGCTTTCGGCGCCCTGATTTAAGCTGACGCCTTCTTTGCCTAAGCCGTCGGAGCAGCCCTTAGTTTTGAAGTCGTAAAGGGGAACGCCCAAATCGTTCTCGCCTAAAAACCAGTTGAACGCCTTTTGCCGTAATGACAGGTATTTTTCATTTTTAGTCGCCTGGTATGCGGCGTTCAGCATAAGGATTGTCCCTGCCGCCTCGATTGGCTGCTGGTCGAACTGTGCTTTTGTTCCTTCTCGCGGAAACCAGCCAAGGCAACCGACAAAACTGAAATGACCGCGAACCGGTAAGCCCCCAACTTTATGTTGGGGGTTTGAACCCCCAGGATAAACCTGGGGGCTTTCAGTGTTATCTGCGGTAAATGTATTTGTAAGTAGGAAATCGCAGGTTTGGCGTGCGACATTCAGGAATTTACTTTCGTTTAACGTAATTGCCGCTGTAAAAAGCGCACAGGGTATAATCGCGTTGTCGTAAGTGAGAATGTCCTCGAACCAGGGCCAATCTGTTTGTTTATTTTCCTCGTATCGCTGAACAATCGCCTCGGCGATTGTTCTCATACATTCCCGAACGTGGTTTGCATCAGGGAACCGCTTCAAATAGCCGGCTAAACCCATAATCGATGACGCCATACCTCGCAGATACTGCTTTTCAATATGAGGCATCGCTGTATCAATTCGCTCTTTTGCGAGCGGCACATATATTTCGGAAGGCGGCTGAGCTAAAAGCTCGCCGAATGCCCATATTACCCGTCCGAATGCGTCATGAGCCGGCTCGTTAGCCATCCATGTCCTGTCGAAATTCATTAAATTTCGGACGGCGTCGTCATCGTGGTGTGAATGAAGAATAAACTCAAGGTATTTGTCTAACAGCCGAAGTGATTCCTCGTCGTGATTCAGGGCATAGTATCTGGTCGCAACGATTAAAGCACGTGCGTTATCGTCGGTAGCGTAGCCCTCGCTGCGCAGGGGGATTGTGAATTTGGCGTGCTGAAAAAGCCCGGTGTCATCGGTCAGCCGTTGAATGTGGTCTAATGATGGTTTTACCTGCTCTTTGGTCATACCTGAATCTTATTGTTATATTGAAACCGCGTCAAGCTTTCGCTTCAATGACCCCGCCGCCGAGGACGAGGTCGCCAGAGTAGAAGACAATCGATTGTCCCGGCGTAATCGACATTTGCGGCTCATCGAAATCCACCCTGATTCTGTGCTCGTCAAGAAGAATTACCGTGCAGGGTTTTTCCGGCTGGGTTGACCTGATTTTTGCAGTCGCTTTTAACGGCGACGCGGGCGCCTCAATCGAAATCCAGTTCAAATCCTCAGCGATGAGTGCCTTTGCCAGGAGTTTTTCTTGCGGGCCGACAAGAACCCGGTTATTTTGGCTGTCGAGAGCAATTACATAAAGCGGCTCTTTTAAGCCGCCTATGTTAAGCCCTTTTCTCTGCCCTATTGTGTAATGAATAACGCCGCGGTGCCTGCCTACGACACGTCCAGAGGTATCGATAATGTCCCCCGGCTGAGCATCGCCGGCCTCGAAAAAATCCCCGTAACAATCGCCCTCATAAAAATCCTGGCTTTCTGGTTTGTCGGCCACGTCTTTGAGGCCGATTTGTGACGCGATTTTCTTTACCTCGTCTTTGAGTAAGCCGCCCAGCGGGAAAAGCGTTTTAGCAAGCTGGTCCTGCGTGAGGCGGTAAAGGAAATACGTCTGGTCTTTCTTCGGGTCGATACTTTTTTTAAGAAGACAGCGTTCAGCGTTCAGCGTGCAGCGTGCAGCGTTCAGCGTGTAGCGTGCAGCGTTCAGCGTGCAGCGTTCAGTATTTGGCGAGTCCTGTTCGATTCTGGCGTAATGGCCGGTTGCGAAAAAGTCGAAAGCAATTCCCGACTGCTGCGCCTTGTCGAGCAATAACCCGAATTTGATTTTCTGGTTGCAGATAACGCAGGGGTTGGGGGTTTTGCCGGCCAGATATTCGTCGCGAAAATAGTTCAGCACCGCCTGTTCGTATTCGGTGTGCAGGTCGAGGACGTGGTGAGGGATACCGATTTGGCGTGCGACTTTTTGTGCGGCCTCAATATCGTCGGCTTCGCTCGGCCCGTAACAGCCGCTTTTCACCGCAGAGATAGGTAAGCCCCGGTTTGAACCCCCAGGATAAACCTGGGGGCTTTCTGCGATTGTGGTGAATGTGTCGCCCCAGATTTTCATAGTTACGCCGATGACGTTGTAACCCTGCTTTTTAAGCAGGTATGCGGCGACCGAGGAGTCAACGCCTCCGCTCATTCCAACCGCTACGGTTATTGAGTTTTCTTTGGTCATACTTTAATCATACTTTAATATCCTGGAAAAGCCACGTCGAAAGGTATCGCTCGCCGGTGTCGGGAAGGACAACTACTATTAGTTTGCCGATATTTTCTTCGCGTTTTGCCACTTCCAAAGCAGCCCACAAGGCCGCGCCGCTCGATATGCCGCCTAAGATTCCTTCCAGTTTTGCCAATTGTCTGGCGGCGGCGCCCGCGTCTGCGTCTTTGACGCGGACAATCTCATCGACTACGGCCCTGTTGAGAACATTGGGCACAAAGCCGGCGCCTATTCCCTGGATTTTATGCGGCCCCGGCTTTCCGCCCGACAACACCGGCGATGACTCGGGTTCGACAGCGATTGCCTTAAACGTGCTTTTTCGCTGCTTGATTACTTCGGCAACTCCGGTGATAGTTCCGCCCGTTCCAATGCCGGCCACCAATATATCCACCTTGCCGTCGGTATCGTTCCAAATCTCTTCCGCGGTCGTTTTTCGATGGATTTCTGGGTTTGCGGGATTGTTGAACTGCTGCAAAATGATGCTGTTTGGCGTAGTTTTGGCAAGCTCGTCCGCTTTTTCGATTGCGCCTCTCATTCCTTTTGGCCCTTCCGTGAGCACTAATTCGGCGCCGAAGATTTGAAATAACTGTCTCCTTTCGATACTCATTGTTTCGGGCATAGTCAGTATCAGCCGGTAACCTTTGGCCGCTGCGACAAACGCAAGGGCAATACCTGTATTGCCGCTGGTCGGCTCGATAATCACTGAATCCTTTTTCAGCAATCCCTTTCTTTCGGCGTCTTCAATCATCGCGATTCCTATGCGGTCTTTGACGCTCGAAAGCGGGTTGAACGATTCTATTTTTGCCAGGACCGTGGCACAGGCGCCGTTTGTGATTCTATTGAGCTGGACCAGGGGCGTATTGCCGATGGTTTTGGTTATGTCTTTGAATATCTTGCTCATTTTTATTTCTCCTTAAGCCGTGTTTTTGTCATTGCGAGACCCCTGAACCGGAAACGGTTCAGGGGACGCGGCAATCTTTTTCAAATTTTTTTCAGGGCTTGTTCAATGTCCGCGATAATGTCATCGATATGCTCGATGCCGATTGACAGGCGTATAAAATCAGGCGTTACACCGGTCGCTAATTGTTCCTCGGGCGACAACTGCTGATGCGTAGTCGTCGCCGGGTGAATGGCTAATGACTTGGCGTCGCCGATATTGGCAAGGTGCGAAATCAGCTCAAGCGAATCGATAAACTTCCTGCCTGCCTCCAGGCCGCCCTTAACCCCGAATCCGAGAATCGCGCCAGCGCCTTTGGGCAGGTATTTTTTAATCCTTTCTTTTTCGGGGCTTGAATCGAGGCCGGGGTAATTTACCCAGGAGACCTTGGGGTGTTTACCCAGGTATTTCGCTACAGCGAGAGCGTTTTCAGAATGTCTGGGCATTCTAAGGTGCAGCGTTTCAAGTCCCTGCAGGAACAAAAACGCGTTGAAGGGAGATAGCGCCGTCCCGACGTCGCGTAGAAGTGTAACGCGTGCCTTGATAATATAGGCGATATTACCAAGTGGCTTGAGCGCCTCGACGAAATTGAGGCCGTGATAGCTCGGGTCCGCTTCCGCAATCAGCGGGAATTTGCCGTTGGTCCAGTCGAACTTACCTGAATCGACAATCAAACCGCCGATGGACGTTCCGTGGCCGCCGATGAATTTCGTCGCGGAATACACGATGATGTCAACGCCGAAATCAAACGGCCGGAGAAGATAGGGTGAAACGGTGTTATCCAGAATAAACGGGATGCCGTTTTTGTGGGCCACTTTGGAAATGCCCTCCAAATCCGCCACGTCTAATTTCGGATTGCCTATCGACTCGGCGTAAACGGCCTTGGTGCGGGGTGTTATGGCCTTTTGAAACGCCGCCAGGTCGTTCGACTTTACGAATTTGACATCCACCCCGAATTTAGGCAGGGTGTAGTGAAACAGGTTGTAGGTCCCTCCGTAAAGGTTGTCGAAAGACACAATGTTGTCACCCGCCTGTGCGATATTCAGAACCGCCAGCGTGCTGGCCGCCTGGCCGCTGGATACTGCCAATGCGCCGACGCCGCCATCCAATAAAGTGATTCGCTTTTCGAGCACGTCGTTTGTGGGATTCATAATCCGCGTGTAAATGTTGCCGAATTCCCGCAACCCGAACAGGTTGGCGGCGTGTTCGGTATTTTTGAACTGATACGACGTTGTCTGATAAATAGGCACGGCACGTGAGCCCGTTGTCGGGTCGGGCTCCTGTCCCCCGTGAAGCAGTATCGATTCCAATTTCAGTTTCTGGTCAATTTTGCTCATTGAATTCACTCCTTTCGTTATTGTTTGCCGTAGTTTTAGAACGCATACTGGATACTGAAGACGACGCCGTCGCCGAGACCAACTTTGGACGTCGAATCCTTGTCGCCTGTGTTCGCGTAAGCGCCGACCAGGGTCAGGTTTTTATTTACAAACCAGGCGACGTGGGCGTCCCAGTAATTGGCGTTTTTGAAATCATCGAATTTCGCCCCCTGCTTGTATTCGAAACCGAAAGCGACGTCTTTAAGCGGGATAACATCGACGTTTCCGAACCAGGTTGTATCCCTGTCTTTGTCAAAGCCGAGAACGCCTGTGGCCAATCCTTTTGTGGAAAGCAGGCCGCCTGACAGCAAAACCGGCGCGGGCAATCCTTTGATGAGTTTGGTTGCGACTGCGTAATAGTCAACGCCTGATTTATCCACGTCGTCGGGGACGTCGAACGTGGTGCGTTTCC
>JBELAA010000147.1:0-5791 GCA_049509315.1 Sedimentisphaerales bacterium
GAACGTAAAACCGGCTCAATCACCGACAGCCGGTTTTCGGATATTGGCCGATACCTGCGACGGGGCGATTGTCTTGTGCTCAATGATACAAAGGTATTGGCGGCGAGGTTTTACGCGAGGAGGGAATCGGGGGGTAAACTGGAGGGGTTGTTTTTGAAGCAGCAGGACGACGGCTTGTGGGAGGCGATGCTCAAGGGGCTGGGTAAGGTCAAGACGGGAGAGAGGATTTGGCTCAAATGCGTCAATGATGAGGATTATTGTTGCGCGGAAGTAATTGATAAGACCGACGAGGGTAAATGCGTGTTGAGAATTGAGCAGGAGTCATCGACGGAGGAAATTTTGGAAAAGATTGGCTTTGCGCCTGTGCCGCCATATATCAAACGGGACGCCGGCTTGATACAGGCGGGCCGGGACAAGGAGCGTTATCAAACGGTTTACGCTAAAAAATCGGGTGCGGTTGCCGCGCCTACGGCGGGGTTACACTGGACTAAGGAGCTTCTTGAAAAGCTCGAAAAAAGCGGGCTCAGGGTTGCGTATATAACGCTGCACGTTGGTGAAGGGACCTTTAAGCCGGTTACGACTGAGACGCTTGAAGAGCACAGGATACACGAGGAACGATACAGTATTGACCGGAAAAACGCAGAGGTAATCAATGAGGCAAAAAAAGTGGGGGGCAGGATTGTCGCGGTGGGGACGACATCGGTGCGGGTTTTGGAGACAATCTGTGCCGGGGGGCAGGTGCGGGCTGGGGACGGGACGACGCAATTATTTATTTTGCCCGGGTTCAGGTTTGGAATGGTCGATGCGATGATTACGAATTTTCACTTGCCGCGTTCGACACTGCTTGCATTGGTTGCGTCATTTGCGGGGCTTGAGACGATATTGAATGTCTATAAGCACGCCGTCGAGAACAGGTACAGGTTTTACTCATACGGCGACGCGATGCTGATAATTTAGACATAATTAATGAATCTGGTGTGCGCCCCGTGGAATCCGAAGGATTCCCGGGACCTAGTCCTGGAAATTCCAAAGGAATTTCTCAGGGCAGCACACCCTATTTTTGATTAAAAAAAAGGGCTTCGCATCTTGCGAAGCCCTTTATCGTGGCTTATTCCAAAGTTGCGTTATTTTGCAGTCACGCTGACGGCACACGGGCCTTTTTTGCCCTGGCCGACCTGGAAATCGACGGCCTGACCTTCAGCGAGGTCGCCGCCGGACTTCACTTCCGAATGATGAACGAACAAATCCTCGCCGCCGTCATCCGGAACTATAAATCCAAATCCCTTTTTGCTGTTAAACCACTTTACTTTACCTGTACTCACTTGTGCTCCTTTGGCCTATGAAAGGCCTTCAAACATACTGTGTCCCTCACATTAATTTTGAAGAGGATACTCCTGAGAGACGAAAGAATATACTCAACAGGCGGTTATTATACCAGAAGCTCGTTGTAACGCAAAGGAATTTTTGATGATTTTTTCGTATCGCTGCGTTTTAGGCTCGAAACACCGGTTTTTGAGGTTTGGCGATGCATTAAAATAGCAACGAATATTATGTCAAAGCTACTTTAGCGCTCGACGAATTTTTTGCAATTTCAACCCAGTCGGGCTGCGAAACAAATTTTTCCAGCCGGTCGAATTCGAATATAACGCTTTTCAACAACTCTTCAGCTTTTGACAAATCACCCTGTCGGGCCATCATTTCAAGCTGCATAGCCGCTTTAGATAACGGAACTACCCCCAGATTTCTTCCTGCTCCTTTTATAGCGTGGGCGTGCGATACTATATCTGTCGTGTTGGCCTCTTTTACAGCGGAAATGAGTTTCTGAAGGTGTTCTTTGTTGCTCGCCAGATAAGTCGGCATGAGTTATTTTATTAGTTGCTCATCTATGCCGTTTGCCAGGACCTTTGCCCAGTTGATTATTACTTCATTATCACTGGTATCATCGTTATCATCTGGTTGCGTTATATGACTGTTATTTTCAGCCGGCACAGCAGCTTCCGGCGAATCTGTTTTTCCCAGGAATTTGCTGAGCATTGCCACCAGCTTTGTATATATCACCGGCTTGGACAAATAATCATCGCAGCCGGCATTGAGGCATTTCTTATCATCGCCTTCCATAGCATTTGCGGTCAACGCCACAATTGGGGTCTTGACGCCGTTGTTTCTAAGCGTCCTGGTTGCCTCGTAGCCATCCATCAGGGGCATATGAATGTCCATAAAGATGAGGTCAAAGCTCTGCCCCTTGGCTTTATCAACCGCCTCCTTGCCGTTATCCGCGAATGTCGTTTTGATGCCCATTTTTTCCAGCAGGACTTTCATCAGCATCTGGTTTGACTCGATGTCTTCCGCCACCAGGACGCTGCCGCTAAATCTGACTTGTTTATTTATAGCTGTCTCACGGCTGACGCTGTGTCTGTCCAGAAGGGGCTGGTTTGCCATATCGATATTCGCCGGTATTACAAGCGCGAAAACAGACCCCTTGTCTTTTTCGCGCTTGAGTGTAATTGTGCCGCCGAGAAGCCCCGTGAATATTTTAGTGATAGCCAGACCTAAGCCCGTTCCGCCATATTGGCGAGTAATACTGCTGTCTTCCTGAGGGAATGATTCAAATATCTTTTGCTGGAACTCAGACGAAATACCGATGCCTGTGTCTTCCACTTCGAAACGGATAAACCACTTGCCGTTATGGTCTTCCATTGAGATGTTCAGATAAACGTGCCCTTCTTTGGTAAACTTTATGGCGTTATTCACAAGGTTGATTAAACACTGTGACACGCGTGCCGAATCGGTGAGGATGTTCGCGGGGAGTCGGCCTTTCTCGTTAATAGCAAATGCCAGACCTTTTTCTGCCATGAAGGGCTGCATCATCGATTCGATTCTGGCGATTAATTCCGCGAGCGAGCATTTTGTTATCTCGATAGTCATCTTGCCTGCTTCAATCTTGGAAAGGTCGAGAATATCATTAATCAACTGCAAAAGATGCCTGCCACTGTTACAAACTGTTCTGAGCCGGTCTTTGTGTTCTGAAGAAAGGTCTTCTCTGAGCAATATTTCGGTGAATCCGATAATGGAATTCAGCGGCGTGCGGATTTCGTGGCTCATATTGGCCAGGAACTCACTTTTGGCTGCGTTGGCCTTTTGGGCCTGAGCGGCCAGTTCGCTGGCGCGGGTGGTTGCGATTTTTAATGACTCATTGAGTTGCTTCAACTTGTTTTCCGCCTCTTTTTGCGCGCTGATATCCCTGACTGTTGCCTGGACGAGTATTTTTCCGTCATGCTCCATTCTGGTCAGCAGCACAGTAGCGGGGAAATCTTCGCCGTTAATTCGCCTGTGTATCCATTCGAAGAAAGATGAACCCTCTTTCATTGCCTTTTCTATCATTTCCTTGGCTTTGTCCGCGGAGGCACAACCATCCGGCTGTTGCAAAGGCGACACATCCCACGGCCCAAGTGACGCAAATTTTTCTTCAGTATCAACCTTGAACAGTTTTAATGTTGCCTGATTACACGAGGTGAACTTCCACGAGGGAGGTTCGAGTGTCATCAGGGCGTCACGCGAGCTTTCGAACAATCCGCGGTACTTCTTCTCGCTATTTTGTAATGCCTCTTCCACATGCTTGCGTTCGGTAATATCTCTGACGATGTGAACTACATCTGTTACCTCATTGCGGCTATTCAATACGGGAGAAGTGGATATTTCCAGATACTTGTTAAGCCCCTCATGAAAAGTTTCTGCTTTTGCGGGTTCATTAGTTGACAGTGTTTTCCTGCAGGGACAATACGCGGGCGGTTCTTTTGTATTGTGCACCAGCTCGTAACAGTGTTGGCCGACTAATTCTTCCGGCGTTTTTCCAAAAACATCCGCGAAGGCCTTGTTGACTTTTTTGAGTTTGAAATCACTGCCAACAATCGAAACCAAATCCGTAATTGAATCGAATGTTGTGCTCCATTC
This sequence comes from Sedimentisphaerales bacterium, assembly GCA_049509315.1. GTDB lineage: Bacteria > Planctomycetota > Phycisphaerae > Sedimentisphaerales > Anaerobacaceae > Fen-1362. Next base: position 3,952 of record JBELAA010000147.1, read on the forward strand.
TTTGGCTGACTGATACTTTTCCTTGTAAAAATGAAGCCGCTGCCATCTCCAGACAAGCCCAAAACATGCCCCTGTTCCTCCCAGCAGGACGCCGATAAAAATGATTATGCCAAGTAACTTCTGGTGAATCGATGCGAAAACCTCGGAGGAATCTATTCGATTGACCATAAACCACGGCGAATGCGGCACCGCACGAACATCTGCTATCACAGGCACTCCGCGGTAATTTGTGCCCTCTACTATACCTTCCTTGCCCAGTGCCGCCTGTGCTGCCGCCTGCGTTTCGTTCTCTTTGATTGAAACAGATAGATGGAGGGCAGGGCCTTGTTTAAACCTCAGCTCATTAAGAAAACGTATGCTATTTCCTTCCCGCCGGACAAGCAGCGTTTCCGCCGAAATATTTTTCACAGGCCAGGTGTTGAGTAAGGGATACAGATACCTCGCAGGGTCAATACGCAGTGCGACCACCCCAATTATCTGTTTGTCGCTTTCGTTGAGGATGGGAACAAGGACCTTCAGATATATTCGCGAGTTCTCCAGATTCTCGTAGAAATCCTCAAAGGCAATCTCGCCCGACTGCAGAATCTCGGAAGATTGCTGTGAAACGTATGAAACGGGCCGCTCAGGGACTTCAGGGACTATTATCTTTTTGCGATACTGGTTATCAAGCAGGAATACGCCGTCATATCGTTGGGCCGCCTGGAAACAGCTTAACCACGTCCGCAGTTGTTTTTGAGCGTCCTGGTCGTTTGGGTCATCGAAGTATTTACGCACCAGGGCGGTAAATGCCGCGTTTTTGTAGAAAACGCTGCCGTCTTCAAGACAGTCCTCTCGCCATTGCAGCAACTCATTTGCCTTTAGTTTACCGATAGCGGAGAGCTGTTTTTCAACTTCAACCCGGAGGTGTGTTTTGTAATTGGAATAATAGAAGTATCCGGTCATGATTATGCCCGCGGACATAATCACAAACAGCAGGATTAGAAAATACGGACTAAATTTGTCTTTTTTATTCCACGTTTCCATTGGGTGCAGAACTCTTTCCATGAAAGCCCAAAGCGTATTTTACATAAGCTAATACAGGTTACTTCAGCATACCCCCAATTTGGTGATGCAGGATTTCAGCCGTGTTATCGGTTTTGGATCGGCCAAAATGAAGCAGGAAAATCCTGAAAATCGGCTTCGTAAACACACAAGGTTTCATAGGAACAAATGGAAGTCCTATAAAGAGGATTGTTTTTTTGCAAAGAAGGTTTTTAGAATCGTTTCATGTAGAATTCAGGAACGCAAAATCGGGGGATAAAAAAGCCATGAGTTTCTCACGGCTTTTGGTTGTTTTGGCCCTATATTGATTTCAGCTTCTGTGTTCCTTTCCTGCGCTAATTTGATGTTTTTTTCAAAAAGCCAGGTATTCGTTTGCCTTTTTGAGCCGGGCGGCGGGTTTGCCGACGTCGGTAATTGCGTTGATTCGCGATGTCTTTCGCTGCTCTAAAATACGCTCGACACTGATAAGGCCAAGGCCCGGAACACGCAGAAGCTCGAATTTGGACGCCTTGTTTATATTGACCGGGAAATAATCGGGGTGCTGTTTTGCCCAGACCTCTTTCGGGTCGGCCTCCAGCGACAAATTGCCCGATTTATCGAAGCAGATATCCGATTCGGTGAAGCCATACTTACGCATCAGGAAATCGACCTGATACAGGCGATGCTCGCGCATAAACAGCTCATTGGGCTGTGTTTGCGGCTGTTGAAATTTGTCGATTTCAGTATTGCCGAGGGCTTTTTGATAGGCGCTGAAGTAAATTCTGTGCATATTCAGCCGGTCGTATAGCCCCCACATATA
>JBELAA010000148.1:0-5785 GCA_049509315.1 Sedimentisphaerales bacterium
ATGACGCCGCCGCCGATGAGGGCCGCCCCGATAATGTAAATAGCGAGTATCAGCAGGTGCGTGGATTCTTTTTGTATCTGGTCAAGCCGGTATTTCTGCGATATGACGGCGGATTGCTCAGCCGAAACAAGGCCGTCGGACTGCCAGATTTGAAGCTCCTGCCTGAGTATTTCCCTGAACCTGGTTGTGATTTTGCGATTTGTTTTCATTTTTGCCCTCTTTCAAAAAATACCGGCTTCACAAGCTGCAATATCCCCCGATGCAATACGCTGATTATATTGACGCCTCCAAGATAATGTCAACAAATAAATTTCCATTGACAGGCGATAAAAGCCGGAAGGAAAATTCGTGCAATACGTGAAATTCGCTGTTAAAATGGCGGGCTATGAAGCTGCCAAAACTGGAGAAACCGGAAAAATACGTCGGCCTGTATGTAGTAGATTTTGGAGATAGTTCGACTCCTTCAACCCCCGGTAACAGCATTCGAGGACGGGCAAGACACAAAGTATTATAATTACTCAATTTATAATTGGTTATTGATTAGGGTCATAGCCGAAAACAAGCGGGTCTAAATAAAATGTCACCGGCTTAGAATCAGGATTGAATGCTTCGGAATGCTTTCAGTTTTTCTAAAATTGTCGTTCTATCTTGCCCATTCTAACGCAAAAGACCGCTGGACCATTACAGCAATAACAGGTGTCAAGAAATAAGTATGGTGTCCCCAGATTCGCAGATTCGGGGATTCGGGATAAGCGGCTTTGCCCGAGGTATTGAAATCGGCGCTGTGTTCATTCAATTGTTACCGGAGTCTTTTCTAACGGGAACCTGCAGTTCGTATATCACAAATGCTTCTGAGTCATCCGGGCAAAATATGCGATGGACCGGCTTGTCGAAATCAAATTCGTCCGGCCGAACGATGAAGATAACACGGCTCGGGCGGGAATTTTGCTGCAGGGCGAAGAAACTCTGTGTGAACGAGGGGTTGTATATAAAGTACATTTTCCCATAATGGGTACAATAATCCCATTCGCCGCCGGATAAGAATTCACGTGGTTCATTAAACCAGCGGTTGGGGTCGTGGCCGAGTGCTACCAAAGTAACAACGTAAGGCATATTCAAACTATCAGTAGTGAAAAAAACAGCGTCAACCTCATTAAGATGAGGTTTCAGCCATTCACATGCCTCAAGCAGGTCGACGTTATAGCCGTGGTAGATTAGCGACTCGCGGTTATAGTCGCCGTAGAAATAGCAGAGGTATCTGACATTTAAGATAACCACGGCGATAGCGAAGATCGCTATGGCAGTTGCAGCCACAGAACGGCGGCGGCTCAAGAGCCATCCTGCTGCCATCACTGCGCCTGCGGCGCCTAACAAAACCAGACCGCATAAACCCGGTGCGCTGCGTAGTGCGTGCATACCACGCGCAGGACAGAGAATATCGCCGACAGGGTAAACGATTACATAAACCAGCAAAATCCTCGCCGAGGAGGAATTCTTCAATCGCCAAAGTATGACAATCAATCCCGCAATCATTATTGGCAGCATATACCAGTGGAATTGGCCCATATTGGGCGGCGACTGGATTTTGAAAGGGTCGCCGTTTATGAACAGAAAGTCGAGCCCGAAGTGCGGAAAATAACGGCCGGCTACGTTTTTCAGAAACGTCGTAAATGTGCCGGAACTGTTCCAGAACATTTTCTGATACGAGATATGACGACCGATGCCTTCCGGGTGAAAAATATGCTGCCAGGCCATTGGCCCGAAAGTGACAGCAAACCCTGTGATGAAAGCAAAGATGGCCGATGCACCCCTTCGGGTCTTGAGGCATCGCCCCCACGCCGGCAGCGTTACAAGAATAACAGCTAAAAGAAAAATTGGTATAAAAACCCTTACCGCGTGGTAGCCGTAACAGCAAATACCTGCGACAATCCCGGCCAGACCGGCTATAACAGGCCTCGGTCTCCTTTCTGCATTGTCGCTTACCGGCATGTTCGCCCACAGCAGCATAGCCAGCGGCGCCAATCCCAACAACGCGTTTATACTCGCCTCATGTCCCCATCGGCTCTGCTGAATATGCCAGGGGTTTAATGCCAGCAGCAGCGCCGCCATAAGACCGGTTTGACGGTCGAATAATCGCCTGCCCACAAAATAAATCAACAGCACGGTCAGCACGCCGCATATTGCCCCAGGAAGACGAGTTGTGGTTATGTTCAGCCCCCCTATGGCTTGAAAAGGTATCAGAAGGTACATGTATAGCGTGCTTTTATTCTCGCCAAGGGCGCGTGTGTAAAAAATTGGCCACGAAACTCCGACCTGGTCTTTGCCTGTTTTCAGCAGACAATAGGCATTCCAAGCGCCTGAGGCCTCATCTTGATTGAGTCCCGGAGGAGATTTGCCAAAATTAACAAATCGCAGGAATACCGCCAGCAGCAAAACCAACAGCAGAATGACCCATACAAAGTAAGACGAAGATTCCCTCTTTTTTTCGCCGGGAAGAAGACCTTCGTTGGCCATCTTAATGTCAAACCTGTTTTACCTGAGATTTCCCATTTAAATCTGCTCAGCTACGCTGCTGAGCCGTCTCTATACTATCAAAACCTTATTCAAGGTGCTACTCCTATTTGGGAAATCTGATACAAAATAACAATGAATGTCGCCAGTTAAAAACATGCACGCACGCGTATAAGCGCCTGAAAAATCGTTTTTGAAGCAAAAATGAGTTTTTTGATTGCATAAAAAAGGGGATTGTTTTCGGGGTTTGGGGGTTGTAGTATCAGATTAGCGTTGGTTTAGTTTGGGTGGAAGGAAAATTCGTGCAATACGTGAAATTCGCTGTTAAAATAGCGGGTTATGAAGCTGCCGAGAATGGAAAAACCGGATAAATACGTCGGCCTGTATGTGGTCGATTTTGGGGATACTACGGGGGTGGGGTTCACCGCCGAGGAGGCGGCGGAGCTTTTTGAAAGCGAAATGTTCAGGGATTGCAAGGCGTATAAAATTCACAAGGCATACCCCGACGGCCGGCTGGAATTGAAAGGCGTCCGACGTGAGATATTCCAGCTTGAGGCGGGAATGCTTTTTTACGCCGGCGATATCGAAACTGCCCGCGCTGATTACAAACGATTGGTCAAATCAGGCGTTGAGACGGACGTTCCCTGCAGGGCGAAAATCAACCTGGCGAAGCTTAGCGATGACAAATATACGGTGGCGTTGATTTACCCCGCCGAATATGATGATGAGATGAGCGGCTGGTTATTAGAGCACAATTACAAAACGGCCGGGCAGGTCGAGGGGGGCATATCGGCTGTAACGCAGTATTACAAAGCCAATCCGGAAATCATCGAGAGACACCAGCTTTGGCCCGCGTCGACAATCGAAAACAGGACCGGCGAAGAGCTTTTGGCCGCAACAAAAATGGCAATCCAGAGATAACCCGATATGACCGAACGCCGAAAAATAAATGCTTTTTTCGGTTTTCTGGCGGGAATAATATCGGCGGTATTCGGCAGCAGGACGGCAAAGCCGACGGCCAAAGACCTCAAGGACGTGGATTTTTCAACGAGCACACAACGGTTGGGCGTGCGCTTGACCGACCGCATCAGGGACGTTTTCAGATTCAAATGGATTAAAAAACCATAGGGTATCTCAATATCGAGTCGTATAAATTAGTAGAAATACAGTATGAGCGATGATAATCAACATATAGTGCAACCGGTGGGCGAGGAGCCGGTATTAAGTGAAAACGCAGTAACGGTGCTGGAGAACCGATACCTGGCTAAGGATGAGCAGGGGAAAATTATCGAGACGCCGGGACAGCTTTTCAGCAGGGTGGCGCTGGTCGTAGCGTCGAACGAGAAAAATTATGGGGCGACAGATGAGGAAATCCGCCAGTGGCACAAGAAATTTTATGAGGTAATGGCATCGCTGAAGTTTTTGCCCAATTCGCCGACGCTTATGAACGCGGGCAGGCCGGCTGGTATGCTTAGCGCCTGTTTTGTGCTTCCCATCGAGGATAGTATCGAGGGGATATTCGAAACCATAAAACAAACTGCGCTGATTCAAAAGGCGGGCGGCGGAACGGGATTTTCATTAGACCGATTGCGCCCCACCGGAGACAGGGTGGCGTCGAGCGGCGGGACAACGTCGGGGCCGATTTCGTTCTGGAGGGTGTTTTCGCAGGCGACAGACGCGATTCAGCAGGGCGCTTTTCGCAGGGGCGCGAATATGGGGATGATGAGCATAACGCACCCCGATATACTGCGATTTCTGCACGCAAAACAGGACCTAAAGGCGTTTACCAATTTCAATATTTCAATAAAAGTTACCGACGAGTGGATGAACACACTTGACAAGCAGCCCCGGACGTTACAGATTGTCAAAAACCCGCGGTCGGGCCAGAAATATCTGCTGCCCAGAGGTATCGACGTCAATAATTACACGATACAGGACTTATATAAACTCACTAATGGGAATCCCGGCGAGCCGGGACCGCTGGGCGAAGACACCAAAAAATTTTACACCGTTGGCGATATGTGGAACGCGATAATCACCTGCGCGCACAAGACGGGCGACCCGGGGCTGGCGTTTATCGACAAAATCAACGAGGACAACCCTACGCCTGCACTTGGCGATATTGAGGCGACAAACCCCTGCGGCGAACAGCCGTTGTTGCCATACGAGGCGTGCACATTAGGCAGTATCAACCTCGCGAAATTTGTCATCAACGCCGACACAAAACCCGAAATTGACTGGTCGGGGCTTGCTGAAACGACGAAACTCGGCGTGCGGTTCCTCGATAATATTCTCGACGCCTGCAATTATCCCGTTACGCAAACCACCCGAATCGCTCACGGCAACCGCAAAATCGGCTTAGGCGTTATGGGTTTTGCCGATATGCTTTTTATGCTTGGTATTCGTTACGACAGCAGGCAGGGCGAGGAACTGGGTGAGTCGATTATGAAATTTGTAAATAAGAAAGCCCGGCAGGCGAGCAGTGAGTTAGCTGAAAAACGCGGGGCTTTCCCGAACTGGGAGGGCAGCATCTGGAAAAGCAAATATAACATCAAGGTCAGGAACGCTGCGATTACCTGTGTCGCACCGACGGGCACGATAAGTATCATAGCGGATTGCTCATCGGGTATTGAGCCGATGTATTCGCTGGTTTTTATGAGGCAGGTCTTGTCGGGCAAAAAACTGTTGCAGGTAAATCCCGTATTTAAGAAGGTAGCCGAAAAGCTGGGTTTTTACAGCGATGAGTTGGCCGAACAAATTCTCAAAACCGGCAGTATTCAGAAAATGCCCCAAATTCCCGCTGAAATCCGCAATATTTTCAAATGCGCCTACGATATTTCGCCGGAATGGCACATCCGAATGCAGGCGGGCTTTCAAAGGCACTGCGACGCCGCGGTCAGCAAGACGATAAATTTCACCGAAAGGGCAAAACAATCGAGTGTGAATAAGGCATATTGGCTGGCGTATCATCTTGGCTGCAAAGGAATTACGATTTACCGCAGGAAAAGCAGGGCAGACGAGCCAATGACCCTTTGTTAACCGTCATTTTGCCCAGTTTAACATTTTTTGTCAAATCTCTTAAGAACTTTTATTCGCTCTAATCCGTAATATTATAAGACCTCAGAGGGTAAGAGGTTTTGAGTTAAAGTGATGATATTTTGATAGCCGATAAAGAGAAAAGCAGAACTAAGTTTTTCTCCCCTCCGGAAAACATCGGGTAGCGAGGCGTTACTCGATGTTTTCTTTTTAATATGTATTGACGCCCTCAGCGAAC
>JBELAA010000149.1:0-5717 GCA_049509315.1 Sedimentisphaerales bacterium
GTCAGCCCCGCCTCGAAAATGATTTGCTCGATTTTGCCGATTTCGGCAACCCCGCAGATAACCGATAATGTAATGGCAGGGCGGGAGTGTTTCATAATAATAGGGGTCGTCCAGACATCGAGGGCGCCCTCAGCAAGCAATTTGTCGGTCGCGGCGGCGATGATTTCGGGGTTAATATCGTCAATATTGGTTTCCAGCAGGCATACGCTGTCGGCGGACGCCTGCGATTGCTCGTCTGTCCGGCCTATGAACAGCCGGACGACGTTTGGAATTTGCTCGCTGTCTAATGTTCCCGCGCCGCAGCCAGTCGCCTCAATTTTCATTTGTGGAAGGGGGCCGAAACTTTCGACGACGGTTGTCAGGATAGCCGCGCCGGTGGGGGTCAAAAGCTCCTTGTCTATGGGGCCGCCGACTGTCGGGACGCCTTTGAGCAATTCAGCGGTGGCGGGGGCGGGGACGGGCAAGGTTCCGTGGGCCGATTTGACGGTTCCTCCGCCTACGGCAAGCGGCGAGCAATATACCTTCTCGATTCCCAGTGCGTCAAAACCGATTGCCGCCGAGACGATATCGACAATCGAATCGATGGCGCCTACCTCGTGAAAATGGATATCGTTGGGGTCTTTGCCGTGGACTGCCGCTTCGGCCTGTGCGAGTCGCTCGAAGATGGCGATTGCGGTTTGCTTGGCCTTGTCTGTTATCTTGCTGTTATTGATGATTTTCTTTATGTCTTCGAGATGGCGATGGTGGTGCTCTTCTTTGATAACAGGGATAAAGCGAAGGGCGAGTAATCCTGCACGTTTTGTTTGGCTGCTCTTTAATTCGAGGTTCTTTTCCGGCAGATTCAGCGTCGCAAGCTGACTTTTAAGGAAATCGAAATCCAGCCCCGCGTCAAGCATTGCGCCGGCGAGCATATCGCCCGCCGCGCCCGAAAAACAATCGAAATAAGCTATCTTCATAAAAGAACCTTGCCTAAATTTACGTTAAGCGACGTTTTAAACTATTGTCTATTATCCGGTTCAAAGGGAGAAATTTCAAGACGGTTGTTTTTTAATCGGCATAACTTGTGATTGACTTAGGGCGCTTAAAAAAGGTTGTTTTAGTGCCAAACCGGGTAATTTTATGAGGGATAAGCTAAAAATATTGCAAATATCTACAAAAGTAAACATATTTTTCTTGACAACAAACACCCGATGAGTAAATTAGGCGACCATATAAGCGTATAAGCCCGAGAGTTGATTATGGCTACACCCAACAACATGGTTTGTTGTTCGACACTTGACCGCAGGATGCGGGAGACATATCTAAACAATTCCTGGTCATTCAATTATTCTTTTGTGCATTTAACCGCTTTAATTTTGGAGAGGTAAAAATGTCGAGAAAATCAATTCTGTTTTTGACGACGTTAATGAGCGTTTTCGCAATCAATGTCGCCCTTTGCCCAGCTGACGATTTTCAGCAGATTTCACAGGCAAGGGAGTCAATATTTCTGCTTCTCGATGGCGACAGATTCTCAGAGGCGGGAGTTGCTTACGACAAGCTGATTAACGATTTTAAGAACAGCCCTAATTTGCCGTGGGCGAGATACTGGATTTCGGGAAGATACCAGACGTTCGACAGGTTCGAGGACGCAAAGCAGATTTGCGAACAAATCATCCGTGATTATCCCGATAGTCCCTGGGCAAAAAAGGCGAAGATGGGTAACGCAATGACAGAGGCGATGTCACTTATTATGTCGGGAAAGTATGCGGAAGCAAAAGAGGTAATAGATAAAATGGCCGCTGATTTTGCGGGCAATCCTGATTTGCCGGAGATGCTTTACTGGATTACGGAAAGATACGAGAGGGTCAGCCGGTTTGAGGATGCCAAAGGCGGATATTCGCGAATCTTGCAAAATTTTCCGAATAGTCCGATGGCAAACAAGGCAAAAATGGGCATCGCAAGAGCCGGGGTGATGGCGCTAATCTTGGCAAAGGACTTCGACAAGGCGAGGGAGGCGATTGAGCAATTCACAGCCGATTTTGCGACAAGCCCTGATTTGCCGGAGGCGCTTTACTGGATTACGGAAAGATACGTATGGGTTGACCGGCTCGATGAGGCCAAACCGGTTTGTCAGCGAATCGTTGAGAGTTACCCGAGAAGCTCATTTGCGGACAGGGCAAAATTGCGGGTGGCAATAGCCGACGTAATGGCGCTTATCAATTCGCAGGATTATGACGGGGCGCAGTCGGCCTTCGATAATGTGGTTACTGATTTCAAGGGCCATCAGGATTTGCCTTTGGCAGCGATAATCATCGGCGAGAAGTACTATCGTAATCGCAATATAGCTGAATCGGTCCGAAGGGCAAAGAAAGTGTTCCAGATTATTACCGAGAAGCTGCCGGTAAATTCACGCTCGTCCGAGGCGTGCTGTTGGGCGGGGGACTGCTGCACTGAGCTTGGCCAGTATGCCGAGGCGATAACGTATTACAGACGCTGCTGCGACGGCTTTTCCCGGTATGGCTGCTCGCCCGGCTCGCGTTTCGACAACGGCTTTCGCACGCGGTCGCTGTATATGCTCGGACAAAGTTATCAGAAACTGAGCGATGCCAATAATATGCCCCGCGAGGAGGCAGAACCCTTGATTATTGATTCGTATGAGCGCTTAGTGCGCGAATTTGAAAATTGTGCCGTCGCAAAGGACGGCTGGCGCGAGCTTGGAGGAATTTACGCTAAAAACAGCCGCCCGCAGGATACCATCAGGTGCTACGAGGCGTATTTGAAATTGATTCCGCAAGAGCGATGCCCCGCTGATGTTTTCTACAATCTTGCACGCGCCTATGACCAGACCGGCAATATGGATTCCGCAAAGAAGACCTACACGAAGTTTTTAACTTCGGTATTACCCACCGACCCAAGACGCCGGGAGGTTAAATCGCGTCTATCGGCAATGGGAAATACGGATTGATTTATTTTGGTTTGGATTCGAGAATGGCGATTCGTATGCAAATAGACAATAACCGACGACAGCAGGAGCTTGAGGACAAGCTCAAGGCACCTGTGGTTATTTCAAAATCGGGGAAGGCTTATGTGGTGGACCTGCCGGGAGGCGATGCGCGGATTTTGCCTGAGAATTGGGTGTTAAAGCCGGGGCGTTTGACGGGTTTAGGTATAGCACGGGGGAAAAAACCGGCTCAGAAGCGTTATCCTGTTACAATTCGACTGTTTTTGCGATACCCTGAAATATCATTTAAATCGGCCGATAAGGCCATTAAACGGCTCGCGGCGTTCGCAAAGAAACCCGTGAGCGTTCACGTAATAATTGAAACAGGTAAAAATCCCCCTGAATGGAATCGGCTGCAAAAATTCACATCGCGGATATTTAATTCGCTGGTCGAATTAAAGGTCCGGGCAGCCATTATAATCGAGGGCGTTTTTTCCCGCCCAGACAAACAAATTATGAACTGGCTTGTAATGCGTAGGATTCTCACGCGTTTCATTCTCGGTCCCGACCTGGGCTATCCCGCTGACTTGAAAGGCGACAATGCGCGGGCGTTATCTGCAATGTCGGAATATGGGCTGAAGATACCCGTTTTGTTTTACTGGTCAGGCCAAAACGCTATTGAGGTCAGCGAATTACTGAAAAAGGCGTTGCGATTGAATAAGCTTGCCGGGGCAGGGATTTTGCCTTATTTTTTGTCGCCGCGATTCGATTGCCGAATCGGTTTTAATGGCGCCGACCTGAATGGTTTTTCAGATGTGCTGGCATTTTTGTATGCCGACAGGCAGTTGGCCGAATTTATCGAAGAGCCGGTAAGCGAGATTGAGCAGCGGCTGGCAGGTCCAGTGCAGTCACATTTTATCAATGCTCTTATAACTAAATCAGGCGACCTTCGCGGATTCAGGCGATTCCCCTTCGCGGCGGGACGCATATCTATAGGGAAATTACAAATAAAAGTCCCGATGTCCGGGCGATGCGAAAGATGCGCCTGGAAGCGGATTTGCGACGGCGTTGACAGGTCTCCCGAGGCATCCGGACGGCAGCATAAAATTGCAGCCGAGGCGTGGTGCCTGAATCAAAAGAACCTGATGCGGCGCGTCATCGGGGAGTGTCTTGATATAAGAGAGTATCTCGATAAAATCAAAAACAACGTATTAAAGGACGCTGGCTGATGATTGCGCAAATCGAAACCTGTTGTAAGCCGTCGGCCTTTAACAGGAAGGCCCGACAAAGATTGGTCGATTCCGGCTCACTGCCGGTTACAGGGCCTGCCATTACCAATATGGACCTCGACCTTACGGTCAAATGCAACATGGCCTGCGATTACTGCTTCAAGGAAAAAAATAAAAAAGAAATGTCGCTAAAGACCGCACGCGACGCGATTTGCTGGCTGATTTTCGCGAGTATGGACGCAAGACGGCTGCAGGTCAATTTCATAGGCGGCGAGCCACTTTTGAGATTCGATTTGATAAAACAGCTCGTGCCTTTCGCCAAACGCAGGGCCTCCCAGCATAACAAGTCAATCCACTTCGGAATCACAACCAACGGGACGATTATGTCCGACGAGATTATCGAGTTCTGGAAGCGGTGGGGGCTTGGTTTTCATACCTCGATAGACGGCTGTCCTGATGCGCATAACCGGCACAGGCATTTTCCGGACGGCCGGCCAACCTCATTTTTACTCGAAAGAAACCTGCCGAAAATTCTGGCCCTGAGACCCCTCACCACCGCCAGGGCGACAGTCCTGCCTGATACCATCCGCTACCTGCCGGAAAGTTTCGGGTATCTTCTTAATATGGGCTATAAAAACATAGCTTTCGTGCCTGGGTCGTATCCGCAATGGAACAAATCGGCGGTGAAAGAGTTTGGCAGGCAATTCGGAATAGTTTCGCGTCGCACAATGGACCTGATGCGCCGTGGAACGTTTATTAAGTTGAAATTTTTCGATGAGGGTTGTGCCACGCTTGCCAAAGGTCAGATACCCAGGCCGGGCAGGCAGGCCTGCGGGGCGGGCAGGGGAATGGCGCTAATCGACGTTAACGGCGATATTTGGCCCTGCCACCGGTGGTCGAAAAAACGCGAGCTTGACTGGCGCCTGGGCTCAATTTATGAGCCGTCGTTTAATTACCGCTCGAGGGGATTTATAAATACGCCCGTCCCCGACGACGAGCTTGACGCCTGCCGTAACTGCCCTGCGTTGTTTCTCTGCTGTGGCGGCTGCCCGGCGGAAAACCTCGAGGATACCGGCTCCATATTCACACGGCATCGCATCGGCTGCGCTATAGCGAAAGTCCTGGCCAAACTTATCAGGGAATTTCACGACACGATGTTTGCGGAAAAAAAACCCGTCTTTATGGAAGCATATTATAAAAATTTGATGAAAAACAAAAGAAGAGAATCAAAATGAGTAACGCTAATTTAAAAGGTTTCATTATGCCAAGAAGGGCCGCTGTAATAACTTTAGCGGTGATGCTGGCGATGTTTTTTAATCAGATAAACCAAAGTGCAGGTGAAGAAAAACAAACAATGTCAGAAGGAGCAGGCGCCCCGGTTGTTGTGAAAACAGTCCCGCAGGCGTTAAGCAACGATGTTGACCCGTCTTTAACAGTGATAACGTCCACGTTTGACCAAACAATGACGGACAAAGACTGTTCCTGGGTGCGCGGAGGAGGGGCGTTTCCCAAAATAACGGGTGAGCCGAGTTATGACCCGAATAGAACGACCTGCTCTTTGCCGGTAA
>JBELAA010000015.1:0-17844 GCA_049509315.1 Sedimentisphaerales bacterium
GGCACAATAAACGCCCCGATTAACCATAGTAAAAAACATCCCGAGCTTATGGTAATAGACAATCGGAAGGGCAAGGAATCGATTACGCAATGGCGGCTGTTAGCGGATTTCGGGCTGGCTGCGCTATTGGCGGTAAATCCCCTGACCGGCCGGACGCACCAGATTCGCGTGCACTTAGCCAGTGTCGGCCTGCCGCTGGCGTTTGACCCGCTTTATGGAAGTAATTTGCCGATTATGCTTTCGGAATTCAAAAAGAATTATCGGCTCGGCCTTGACCAGGAAGAGAAGCCCCTTATTGACCGATTGACCCTGCACGCTTACCAGATTGAGTTTACCGAGCCGCAGGGTAACAGGCCGAACAGTTTTATCGCGCGTTTGGACAAGAAATTCGCGGCGACAATCAAAATGTTAGCAAAGCACAGCCCGAAAGGCGATACGGCGTTTGTGCACGAGGATGAATTCGAGAAAATACTCACAGGACAGGCAATTGAGCCGTCCGAGGATTCTCAGCCGAAGGTCTTGCCTGATTCGTCAACGTAGCATTTGCCCTTGGCGCGGTCGATAACCTTCTTTGCCTCGGGCACATCCTCGAGCGGTGGAACTTTGAAGAGTTTATGACAATTCTCGCACTTTACCCTTCTGTCGGCGGCGATTGCATCCAACAGCCAGGAAAAGCCGCAAAACGGACATTTGGCGATAATCTGCATAAGCGGGATATTAACCAAAATCATCGAGGCCTGCAATTCTCATTAGGCATAAAAAGTGGATAAAAAAACAGGCCTGTTCTTAAAAGCAGAACAGGCCTTTCGCCCCTCCAAGGGCTCATATTCATACCCTGGGGTAATTGCCAAGGTATTCAGTTTTCGGCAGGCCGCCTGTAAGCGGCAACGCGTATTTGACAAAGGCGTCTGTAACGCCGTTTGCCTGCGAATTTATAAACTCATTCGGCATTGGCTTTGTCTTTTCAGCGACGCTGCCAAGCTCGGTTGCGAACAATTCTACAGCATATTTTGCGCTTTTCAAGCGTTTTATGGCGACCGAGCCGCTTGATAATTTGAGTGAGAATTTTACCGCCTGTCTGCCGCAAGCCCTTGCTTCTCTGGCGTCAACCGCCGATTGTAAGCCGGCGAAACTCCTCTGGAGATAGCCGAATGTGTCGGCACGAACACGTTTGATTTTCAAACTGTTCCTGATTTGAGCAGCCAGGAAATCCGCCAGCGCCCCCGTGCCGGAAAGCTGGACATTGCCGTGGGCGTCTTTTTCGCCTGTGTCGGCTATTTTTTTGGTCCAGATTATGCCGTCGGTATCGCAAATGCCTTCGCTGGCCGCGATGACACAGCGATTGTATTGGGAATAAACTCCGTTAATATCGGCAAGGAATTTTTCCATCGAAAGCGGCCGCTCGGGCAAATAAACCAGGTGCGGGCCTGCGTCATCCCTGTTTTTGGCAAGGGCGGCAGCGGCGGTAAGGAAGCCCGCGTTTCTGCCCATAATCACGTCGATTTTGATACCCGGCAGCGCCCTGTTGTCGAGGTCGTCGCCCATAAGCGCGCAGGCGACGAATTTAGCAGCGGTGCCGTAGCCGGGGCAATGGTCTGTTACGAGCAGGTCGTTGTCGATGGTCTTGGGAATATGCCAGCATCGAAGCTCGTAGCCGGCCTTCTGCGCCATATTATTGATGATGAAACAGGTATTAGCCGAATCATTGCCGCCGATGTAGTAAAAATAACGAACGTTACGTTTTTTGAAAACATTGAGTATTTTGGCACAATATTCCTCATCGGGCTTATCCCTGCTCGAGCCGAGAGCCGAAGACGGCGAGCCGGCGACCGATTCAAGGGTTTTGGCCGGTATTTTTTTTAGGTTGATGAACTGGTCCTTGACAATACCCGTTACCGCGTGGACGGCGCCGTACAACTCGCCGATTTCGGAATGCTTTTTGACTTCCTCAATCACGCCTGCAAGAGACGCGTTAATAACGCCTGTGGGTCCGCCCGACTGACCTACTACCGCGTTTGCCTTTGCCGCTTTTGCCATTCGAGAATGCTCCTTAAAACACCGTAAATTGAAAAGCAGCATTATACAAACGCGAATTCCCGTTTCAAGCTATTTTCTTTTGATTGCACCAGCAGGAAATTTCATATACTTCAAAGGAATAGATTTCCTCCTCGCATTACTTATGTTATTTTATTGCTCAATCGCAAAAATGCCGAAGAAATCTAAATATACAGGAACTACCAATGATAAAATTGAGTAACAAGACGATTTTTATAATAGGATTTTTCCTGTGTTTTCTAAGCTATTATTTCGGTATCGTTGATTTAACTACGGTAACCGAACATCTCAAAAGCATGGCAACCGGTATCATAACTGCTCTTTTATGCATTTACATTTTAATTAAGCGAATAAAAACAATGTCGATTACACTAAAAATTCTTAGTTCTTTAATTATTTTAGCAGCTGTAGTCATGATCCTTGCATCATTTAAAGAAATATATTTCTGGAGTAAATCTTAAGAGTCGCTTTATTTTCCTGTCAGCCAGTCATTGCACAGGACGGCCAAGTCATATATGTCAACTATGCCGTCGCCAGAGGGAGAGGGGGCAATATCTCTCGACGGGTTGTTTTGCCGCCAAGAGCCGCCGAGAAGGGCAAAATCTGCAAAGTCAACGTCGCAATCGCCGTCGAAATCAGCCGAGGTGTTATTGAAAGCATAAGCGGCGCCGGAGGATGCGCCGTTATTAGCGTTAAAATGCGCGCCAACGATAAGATTTCGGCCCGACACGGCCGTTGAAAAACCGAAATTGTCGCCGTCATTTGAATCGTCCGCCGAAAGCAGCCGGTTTTGCATCCAGGATTGTCCCGTTCGGACAAATTCAAAAACAGAGCCGGTCTGGTTGCCATCAACCCGGTTATTGGGGCAGCCGACGAAAATGGCACTGCCCTCGAGGGCGACCGACCTTCCGAAATCCTCTTCCTCGCACGGGTCGATTGTATCGAAAAGCTTTTGCTGCTGGACCCAGCCGGTATCAGTTTTGTAGAAGACGTAGGCGGCGCCGGCGTCGGCAATGCCGTTGATATCACATTCGTAAGCGCCGATTACAGCGATATTAGCGTCAAGAGCAACGGAACAACCAAAATAATTATCTCCATTGGGGTCGGAAGCCGTAAGAACGGCTTGCTGTGACCAGACCCCGGCGGTTCGTGTGAAGTAATAAACCGAGCCGGCGTAACGGATTCCGAACGGGCTGCTGCAATAAGAGCCGATTAGAACAGCGTTTGTGTCTATCGCCGCCGAATAGCCGAAGCGGTCGTTCTTTTGGGCATTTGACGGCGTAAGTTTTTGCTGCTGGACCCAGCCGATGTCGGTTTTAGAAAAGACGTAGGCGGCGCCGGCATTGTCAATGCCGTTAATATCGCATTCGTAAGCGCCGATTACAGCGATATTGGCATCGAGGGCAACGGAGTAGCCGAAATAATCACCGCCGGCGGCATCGAGGGCGGTTAGTTTGGCCTGTTGAGACCACACGCCTGCCGAACGAGTAAATATATAAGCAGAGCCGGTATTGTTATCGAGATAACTGCCTATTGCTATGGTATTGGCCTCGATAGCGACGGACCGGCCGAATTGTGCGCCGGCGGAGGCGTCTGAGGCGGTTAGTTTCTGCCGCTGGAGCCACGTTGAGCCGGTATGCTCGAAGACGTATGCGGCACCGGAGTCAGCAATACCGTTGATATCACATCCGTAAGCGCCTATGACGGCGAAATTGCCGTCTATCGCAACTGAGATACCGAACCTGTCATTGGCATTTGCGTCAGAAGGGGACAATTTTATCAGGGGGCAATGAGCAAAAACAGAATTATTATAAGGAAATAACAGGAGAGCCAGAAAAACGGTATGGTATTTTATCTTCCCTGTCATAATCACCCTGTATCCCCGTTAGTTGTTTTTGCTGTTTTTCAGACCTCAATTATACAGCCGGGTTTGAGAAAATACAGCCATTTTCCGCAAACCTTTTTACCTGTAATCGCCCCGGCGGCCTGGGCGTAGAGGTCGAGCTGGCTACGGTAAAGTTTTGCCCGGTCGGGGAGCTTGTCAGCGGGGACGTTATCTGTTTTGAAATCAACGATAACAAGCCCATTAGGCGTTTCAATCAGTAAATCAATTATGCCCTGAATGATTATATAGTCCTGTGTCGTGCGTCGTGTATCGTGCGTTTCGGATTCGGACCACTGGGAGGCGGGAACTGCAAACGTGAAGGGCCATTCTCGCAGGACAGTATTATTTTTATCGAGCGCCTTTTGGCCGAGGTTGGTTTTGAAGAATTTTATTATCGAGTCGATATCGATATATGACACAAGGGATTGCGCGATTTGACCTTCAGCGACAAGCCAGCTTATCAAACGAGTTATTGATTCGGCCGTTACGCCGGCGGCCAAATCAATTTGAGACAGAACCAGATGGGTAACTGAGCCGATGCTTCGGCCGTCGAGCATTTCAGCGGTAAGCACTGCTTTCGGCATTCGATTCAGCGTCAGGGAATAATCGAGTTTTGTGAATTCGTCGTTGCGATGAGTAAACTGCGTTACGCTGCGCTTGGCGGGCAGTTGAGGAGCATCGCCGAAAGGGTAACGCCAATTAAGCGACTGTTTGAGTTGTGTCAAATCGAGCTTGCCTGGCTGAGTTTTGAGTGTTGAGTTTTGAGTGCTTAGTTTTGAGTTTTGAATAGCAGAAGACAATTTAGCAATTTCGGGCTGGTCGTAAAGCTCAACGCTAAACAAATCATCGGCTGCGGCGGTTTGATGGCCGGTTTGAAACGCCTTATGCAGCGCGGGAAGATTACCCAGCCCCAGAAGAATCCAGTCGAGACAGCTTGTGCAGGAGGCGAGACGCCAGTGAGGGATCGCCTTATCATTAAAAAAGGAGGCGGAACTCAGTATGTGCCGGCAGCTCTGGGGGGCTTTTGAGCCGACGAGAATAAGGCGGTCAACGGCCCTTGTCATAGCGACGTAGAGGATTCGCATTTCCTCGGCTAATGATTTTTGCCTGTTACGCTGCTCGATTACCTGATACGCCAGCGAATCGATACGGGAATTGTTCTGGGCGTCGATGACCTGTAAGCCGAGGGTCAGGCGCTCATCCATAATGCAGTCCTTGCGGTCGGCTTTTTTATTGAAGGGGCTGTCGAGGTCGGCCAGAAAAACGACGGGAAATTCAAGACCCTTGCTTTTATGAACGCTCAGGACGCGAACGGCGTTTCCCGCGGCGGATTCGGGCTCGGCGGGCGCCCAGTCCTGGCCGGCGGACAAAAGTTTCTCGACAAAATCAATGAAACGCGACAGGGACGGGACGCCTGAGCCGCCGGAGAAATTTTCAAACTGGATTGCCCTGTCGTGCAGCTTGAGGAGGTTGGCCCTTCGGGCAAGGCCATCGGGCAGAGCGCAGACAAACGATAACGAGCCCGTCTGGCGATAAATATGCCAAATCAGCCCGGCCAGATTCCCCCTGCGGGCGATAGTGCGCCATTTGTCGATTGTGGTCAGGATTGCATTGAGCTTATCGGCGAGGTCGCGGTCATCCTGTGATTTGGAACAATTTAACACACAATCGTAAAAGCCCCCAGGTTTATCCTGGGGGTTAACCCCCAACATAAAGTTGGGGGCTTTTGAGAGACAGGATGTCAGCCGGATTTTCGCAAGGTCGGTATCGGTAAGATTAAAAAACGGGCTTCGCAGGACCGCGGCAAGCTCGATATCACGGCGAGGGTTATCGAGGACCTTGAGCAGACAGAGCATATCGGTAATTTCGGTCGCCTCGAAATAGCCGGCGGTCGCCTCGCAGCTTACGGGTATGCCGCTTAATCGCAAAACCTCCAAAAAGTCGTTTTTACCCGCCAGCGAGCGCATCAGGACAACGATATCGCGATATTCAACAGGCCGAACGCCGCCCGTTTTTTTATCGGGGATTTGAAACGGCGCGCAATCATTATTTTCACCGACTAATTGCTTGATTCGTCGGGCTATCATCGCCGCCTGCAACTGCCTGTCGTTAAATAACCGCGACGACTCGTAACCCGCCTGCTGCTCGTCAAGGATGTGCATTTCAACAGCGGGATTAGTTTTGGAAACACTGCTGTTTTGCAGGGGAGGTCGCAGGTGAGCGGATTCGTCGTAGTCGATATTTGTAAATGCCCCCGTCATTATCCTGCCAAAGACCGAGTTTACAAAATCGAGAACGCCCTTAACTGAGCGGAAGTTGACGTTGAGGTCAACTCGCAGGCCTATGTCGCCGGCGGGTTTGGTCGAGGCGCGTTTGAGGTGTGCGATAAATATATCGGGGTCGGCCCCCCGCCACTGGTAGATACTTTGCTTGGGGTCGCCGACTGCGAACAGCCGGCCCGGTGCACTTAGCATATCGAGAATCGCCTGCTGAACGCCGTTGATGTCCTGGTATTCATCGACGAACACGTATTTGTATTTTTCGCGGAGTTTCAGCGCGGTTTGAGACGGGGTCAAACCCCCAGGATAAACCTGGGGGCTTTCTGACGCGGTCAAAAGTTTAAGGGCGTAGTGCTCGAGGTCGGCAAAATCAAGGCAGTTGACCGCACATTTGGCCTGCGTATAAAAATAATCAAAACGCTCGACAAGCTCGATTAAAGCACGCGTCTGCGTCGATACCGCACCGGCGAGTCGGCCGAGGTAGTCGGGATTCAGAATCGCGAAGTCCTTGAGCGACGCGATTGTCTTAACAGCGTCATCGGCCATCGATTTTACCGCGTCAGCGACATCGGGTGCGTCTTTGGGTTTGTAAACCGTCGGCTTCTCGTATGTGATTAACGCCGAGGCGAGAGTATCCCAGTTGTCCGCCTTGAGCAATCCGAGGTAATGCTGAACCGGCCTGATACAGTTATGTCTGAATTTTTCCGCCCAAACGCCTGCTGGACTTTTTGACTGGTAGATTTTCAAAGCGAAGGTCAAACGGTCAAGGGCGTCCTGAAGTTTTTCGGAAATAATTTGTTTCTGGCTTTGCGCCAGGTCAGTGGCGAAGGGGTCTGCGGCATCGGTAATGGT
Source organism: Sedimentisphaerales bacterium (assembly GCA_049509315.1). Classification (GTDB taxonomy): domain Bacteria; phylum Planctomycetota; class Phycisphaerae; order Sedimentisphaerales; family Anaerobacaceae; genus Fen-1362. Next base: position 7,072 of record JBELAA010000015.1, read on the forward strand.
TTTCGCACGGGTTAACCAGTCGCTGCGAGACGGAACGCCGTCGAGGAAATCGCTCAGGCGGATTATTGAGGTGAGAAAACCGTCGGTTGTTCGCAGGTCCCGGCGGGTAAGAAGCTGGCGCAAAGCGGCGGCTATGTGTTCCTGCTGCCAGCCGAAGTCGATTGTTTTTTCGAGAACCTCCGCCTTGAGCAGTTTGGCCTCGTCGGCGTCGAGAACGCGAAACGTCGGGTCGAGGCCGAGGAGGTGAAAATGCTCGGTAATAATGCGCTTGCAAAAAGAATGAATTGTGCTGATGTCGGCTGCGCCCAACAAAACAAGCTGACGGCACAGGTGTCTGCGGATTTCGGCATTTTGGGTCGCATCGATTTGCTGTCTCAACTGTTCGGCAATCCGGCGACGCATCTGCTCGGCGGCCATATCAGTGAAGGTAACGACAAGAACGCTCCAGACGTCGGGGCAGGCCGATTTATCGAGAACTATATCGACGCAGCTTCCCGACAGCACAGCGGTCTTGCCCGTGCCGGCTGAAGCCGAGACAAGAACGCTTCGGCTATGCTCGCTTATCGCCCGGCTTTGCTGCTGTGTCCAGTTAACTTTCTTTTGGCTCATTTGTATTTCGTATTTTCTCAATCACCTGCTGTTTACCCACTGCGGAAAGCAGGTTGTAATCGTTGATTTGCCAGTCGAACCGGCAGACGGGCTTATAATCACAGTTTTCACAAGGGAACTTTCCCGACAGCCGATAGGGATTGACATCAATTTTGCCTGAGAAAATCTGTCCGGCAATACGGGCGATTTTTCCCTCAGTGAATTTCAGGACGGCATCGAAATCATCGGGTTTGAGGACGCTGCTCCTGTCGTAATTGGCGTATTGACCCTTTTCCTCGCCAACGTAGAAACTGTAAAAAGGGCTCCAGCCGGATTCGGTCGTGGAATCGAGCTGCTGGAAGTATCGACCGTTGAATATGCCCCTGGCCTTGTGAGCGAATTTGGACTGGCTGTCGGCTAAGTCGCTAATCGCGATTTCTGATAGTTTGGGCTTGATAGGCAGGTAAAACGCGCCTGCGACTTCGGAGGCGATTTTGTGAGAGCCGTCGGCTTTGAGAACAGCATTGAGATAAATGGGAAGCTGCATATCAAGGCCATAAAAGAATTCCGCCCAGATGAACGTCTCTTCGGATGTCTTATAATCGAAAACCAGCGCCACTTTGCGGCTGTCGATACCGGCGATGTCGATGCGGTCGATTCGGCCGTTAAGAAGCAGCCGCCGGCCGCCGTTGAGAGTAATCGCAAACTCGCCGATAGATGAGCCGAAAGATTCAGACCTGCCGAAGACCACTTCCGACATCACGGGTCTAAAACTTCCCGCGACAATCATTTGCGATACGGCGACAACGCAATCGTGCAGATAATCCACGGCCGATTCGATTATGAAACTGTTATGCAGGTTATGCGAGGCGAACCTTGAAATAAAAGCGTCCTGCCGGCAAATACGTTCGATTTCCTCGTCTAAGATTTTAATCAGAACATCGGCGCTGGCGGTCTCAAAATTGATTTTCTCAGCGACAACCCTTTTGGTAAACGCGTCGAGAACGCGGTGAAATAAATCGCCCATATCGAGCGGCTCGAGCTTGAACTCATCACGTTTTTTCAAATCGAGGACGTATTTGGCAAAATGCTTATAAGGGCAGGCGGCAAAAGTGCTCAGCCGTGACGCGGAACTCGATACGGTGCCTAAAAACAACTTATCAATAAGAGCGTCGTTCAATCCTGCCTTATTTTCGTAAATTATAGCCCCGCAAACCCGAGGCGCCAGCTCAATTAGCCGAGCGTCCCTGTAAATGCAGAGCAAATCCTCAACATCATATTGGCTGAAAATCTCATCGGCGGCCGGTTCAATCGGTGAGATTCGCTCTTCCCGCAGGTCATCAAAAAGCTGACAGAGGTTATCAATGAAAGGCGAGCGGACGACGGTGTTTGATTTCTGGTCAACGGCCGGGTAGGTAATGTAGAGTGAATCCGACGCCCGTGTAAAGGCGATATACGCCAGATACGCCCTGCCCGCCAGTTCCTGCCTGACGCCCGTCGATAATTCGAGGCCGCAATCCCCGGCGGCGATGCGGTCGTCTTCGCTGAGGATACTGTCGAAAGCGACGGGCGAGGGAAACTGCCTTTCGGTTGCGCCAAGCAGGAAAACGGTTTTCAAATCAGGATGCCTGCTTCGCTCGATTGAGCCGACGAGCACCTGGTCGAGCGAAGGCGGTATGAAGGCCAGTGTGATTTGCGAAAAGGCACATTTAGCAATCTCGAAATAATCCGAAAAGCTCATCTGGACGCCGGCGAACACCTCGCACAACTGGTCGAAAACGTCAACAAGCCGCTCGTAAAGCTGGCGATGCTCATCAGCAGTAACAAAATCCTTTTTCTCAAACGCCTCATCGACCCATTCCGTCAGGACTTTGCGAACGCCGGCTGTTTCGAGAAAATCGAAAATGAGCGCGGTGAACTGCTCAGCGGTTAGTTTTTCCCGACAGGCGTCAATCTTTTCGTAAAGGCGCAAAAGCGGGGAAATCGCTTTTTTACGAATCCGATTAACCTGCTGCTGGTTGTAACCCCCAGGATAAACCTGGGGGCTTTCTGCATTTTCAGCGGCGAATCGCCAGTCGTCGGTTTTTTGCCAGTCCGCCCCGACAATTCCGAAGGCGACGCAATAATTTTCAAGCAGGTAAACATCGTTTCGCTCAACGTCGAGAAGGTCGGTTTTGAGGTATGCAAATATATCATTATTGGCGAAATTATTTGTAACGGCGGACACAGCCGAACACAGAAAATCAATTACGGGATGCCTACTCAGGGGTATGCGCTTGTCTATAAAAACAGGTATTCGATAATCCTCGAAACTGGACTTGATATAGTTTTCATAACTGTCGAGGTCTGAGGCGATAACGGCGATATCGCGATAGCGGTAACCGTTTTGCCGGACTAATTTCGTGATTTGCCGGGCTATGAACTGGGTTTCGGCACGAGCGTTGGGAGCCGAGATAATCCTGATTTTGCCGTCAACTGCGATTTTACCCGGCCGGGTTGTAAAAATGCTGCGTTCCACGTGGTCGAGAGGCGCATTTTGTGAGAACCGCTGCGGCTTATTCAAAATCAGGGGGGCGGTCAGCTTGAGTTTGCATTTTTTAATTCGCTCGATTAGCTCGGCGTATGTCTGCACAGTAGGCCCGAATAAATCGGGAAGGTCAACCTGGCTTTTGTCGGGGTTTGACAAGTCGATTGTCGTCGGGTCAAGGCACAACGCGATTTGAGCGTCCTCGACAACCTTGAGCAATTCGGTCAGAATCGCAAGCTCGGCGGCAGTGAAGCCGGCAAAACCATCGACCCATAGTTTCGCGCCTTTGACAAAATCGGCTTTCGCGACGGCCTGGCAGGCGGCGGCCAACTGGATATCAGGGTCGATAAACTTACCCTCGATATGCCTGATATATTCCTCAAAGACAACGGCGATATCAGCAAATTTGGCGGTTGTTAGTTTGTCGGCGGATTTTTTTTGCATTTCGCCGACAAGCGCCTTAACGTCGTCGGGGGTATTGGCGTTGTGCTGAAGCTGATTGATTGTTTCGGCCAAACGTTTGCCTAAGCCGGGCAGTCGCGCACAATCACCGAAAACCGTCAGACGGTCGGCACAATCGCGAAGGACCCTTTGAATGACCATTGTCCTGCCTAAGCGTGAAATGGCGGGCCTTGCTTTCTGGCCCGAAACAAGGCCGACGAGGCGGTCGAACGAAAGGACGAGCAGCCGGTTGTAACCGGCAATCCGCGGGTCGTTGAGGATGGCCTGCTGTGCCTGATAGGTCGCCTGCTCGGGGACCAAAAGCAAAAGCGGCTGTTTTGTCGGCTGCAGGAGCGAGTCCGCTATCGCCGAGACACAATGATGCGTCTTGCCTGTGCCGGACTTGCCGAGAATGAATCGAACCGCCATAACGGATACCCGTAAAATAACCGCGTTGATTTTATGTCTTTTACCATAGAAATGCTTTTTTTCAAGTCCTGATTATGTATAATAATCACGTTCGGACCTTAGTAAGGAGCTGTGATGTCAAACGTTATGAAAATTAAACAACCGCGGGCGTTGCTCTTTTCGTCAATAGTATTTGTTTTTATATGGGCAGGGGTCTGCTTTTCCGACAACAAGGTAATAGTCCTGCCGGTGGACAACCCGATAATGCTGGAAATTGAGACGGCGGCTTTCGAGAAGGCAATAGCGGATGATTCGAATGAGAGTCCCGCCCTGATATTAGTCGAAATCGACACCCCCGGCGGACGAATCGATTACGCCAAGCGAATGTGCGCGGCAATAACTCAAAGCGGCAAATGCAAAGTAATCGCGTTTATCAAGGGCGGCCAATACGGCGGAGCGCTGTCGGCAGGCGCGGCTGTCGCTTTTGCCTGTAACAAAATTTATATGGCAAAGAATACCGTCATCGGCGCAGCCACCCTCGTTACGCTGTCGAAAGACGAAAAAGACAAACAGAAAAACTACGGCGAGGTTATCGACGAGAAATCAAGCTCGGCCTGGCGGGCATATCTCGCCTCGCTTGCCCAGCAAAATGACCGCCCCGGACTGCTGGCCAGGGCAATGGTCGACCGGAATATCGATGTTGTCGAGGTCAACCAGCAGGGAAGCCGGCTGTTTATCGAGCCGGTGAATAAAAAGCCCGAGCAGCAGGTGGTGCGAACGTGGAACAAATCGGGGTCGCTTGTTACCCTTACCGCCGAGGAAGCGGTCAACTGCACAATAGCCGATGGGCTTGTGCAATCGCGGGATGAGCTTTTGAAACAATTACACCTGATTGACGCAAACGTCGTCGTGGAAAATAAAATGGCCAACGCGAGAAAAGAGCTGCAAATAATCGAACGCCGCGCCGACGAAATCAGAAAATCCCTCGACCTCAAGGAAAAACAGATAAAATATCCGCAGCCGGCGCCCAAGGCGCTGAGTATTCTGCGAGGCGCAAAAACCGACTTCGAAAATCTCAAAACGCTGGCGCAAAAATATCCCGACCTGCACTACAACGTCAAGCAGCTCGAGGAAGTGATTAATACCATAAGCGCCGATTACGAAAACGCTGTAAGGGAAACAAGAAGCCATAGGTAGTTTTTACAGGAGGGATTTATGAAGGTTCTCGGAATATCAACGAGTCCGCGGGAAAACAGTAATAGCGACCTGCTTTTACGCAAGGCGATGGCGGGGGCAAGCTCGGCGGGCGCAGAAGCCGAATATCTGCAATTATGCAAGCTGAATATAAAACCCTGCACGGCCTGCGGCGCCTGTTACGGGACGGGAGAGTGCATCATCGACGACGATTTCAATGTGGTGCTTTCAAAAATGCTCAACGCCCAGCGTCTTATTTTCGCGACGCCGATATACTTTATGACCGTTTGCGCGCAGGCAAAGATTTTAATCGACCGATGCCAGTGCCTGTGGGCGAGCAAATATCTGCTCAAAAAGCCAATCAGCCGGACTGAACCGAACACCCGGCAGGGAATGGTCATCGCGGTGGGCGGGACGAAAACCAAAAAAATGTTCGACAGCATCCGCCTGACTATGAAATACTATTTTGACGTCCTCGAAATGGGATATTTCGCGAACCTGTTTGTCGGCAGCGTCGATGAGGCGGGTAAAATCGAAGAAAATGCCGCTGCGATGGAGCAGGCGTTCCAGCTCGGGGTCCGCCTTTCCGCCGCGGAAGCGCCGGCGGCTCAAACAATCGAGGCCGAACTTACCTGATAAACAAGGAGGCAATCAATGAAGACCGAAATACCGAAGATGACGCTGGCGGTTTTGGTAACGCTGGCAATCCTCACGCCGGGCTTATTAAATACGCCGGTTTTTGGCGAGCCCAATGAGCCGAACCAGTCGCCTCAGGCAATAATTTCATCGGCGTATTCGGCAGTCGAACAAATGCGCGGGGGCAAAAACTTTATACCAACAAAGGTTTACAGTGTCGAAGAGGATGAGCAGGTATTGAAGTTGTTCGAGGGTTTGCGCCTGTCCGACGTCGTTGACGGGATGGATAAGGTCGGCCTGAAAAATATCGGGCTGATGTCGCCGGAGATTAAGCCGCTGTGGCGCGACACCGAACATTTTACGCACCGCATCGTCGGCACCGCCGTTACGGCAAGGTATGTCCCCACCAATAAACCGAATAACTCTGAAATGGACGCCAAGACATTTAACGCCTGGTATGACAAATGGTATGGCACAATTTCAGCCGAACATTTTGTGTCCCTGATTCGCAAGGGGACAATCGTGGTGATTGAGGAGCCGCAGGGCATCGATACCGGCACCATCGGCTCCAACAATATTATGAGGTGGCGGACAAAGGGCTGCGTCGGGGTCGTTACCAATAACGGCGCACGCGATACCGACCAGATAATCGTCGAAAAGGTCCCTCTGTATTACAGACAGGCAGGCCGGGGCGTCCCGCCGGGAAGAAACGAAATCGAATCGGTTAACCGGCCCATCGTATGCGGCGGCGTGCTGGTTGAGGCCGGCGACGTGATTTTCGCAGACGGCGACGGCGTGGCGGTTGTGCCCAGGGCAAAGGCAAAAGACGTCGCCGATTTCGCAAGGGCAACAGTCGATAAGGACAAGAAAAGCAGGAGAGTGCTGTATCAAAAGCTTGGCCTGCCGATGGATGACTCGGTGAAATAAAATTGAAGATAAAGACAATAATAGATGGCTGTCCCCATTTGTTCCTATTTGTTTTCTTGAACGTCTTTATTTCAGCAGATTGTTTTTCAATAATGACGTTTTTGTCCATGAAATTTTTATCGGACAAAAACAAAGTTTTACTTCAATTATCCAAAATACCGTGAACGGTTACGATATTTCTAATGTCCTGTCAAAAAAGCAGCAGCGGAAAAATTGCCATTGAAAGAGAATATAGTTCGTGTAATATTAGGAACAAATGAAAAAATAATAAGGAAAAGGAGACACCTATGAACTCAACAAAGTCGGGCAATTCGGAATTGGATGATGAGCTTTTCGAGGCAGCGAAACGAGGGGATTTCGCCGCTTGCGAGCGACTGCTGAAACAGGGTGCTAATGCCAGTGCAGCATACCGGGTTTTTCCACTGGAGGGGATGACGCCACTGTATATTGCAGTGCGTGGCGGACACTTGGGCGTGGTAATGCTACTTCTTAGAGATGGGGCTGATGTGAATCTCGGTGGTAATAACGAAACACCACTAGAGCACGCAGCGGGACTTGGTCATGTTGAGATTGTTCGGGTCTTGCTGGACAAGGGGGCGGACATCAACGCGGGCTGCGACCACGATTACAGCGCACTCCACCGTGCGTCCGAAAAGGGGCGTCTAGCGCTTGTGAATCTGCTTGTCAGTAGAGGAGCCGACGTGAATTGCGGTGATCGGACGCCCCTATTGCGCGCGGCATCTGGCGAACGTCCAGAACATCTAGCTGTGGTCGAGTTCCTTCTGGCTAACGGCGCAGACATGCGCGCCCCGAAGCGGGACCAATACCTTCGAGGGTGGACTCCGTTGCATAGCGCTGCACGCGAAGGGGTTGCCTCTGTGGCGGCAGCGCTCCTCGCGAAGGGCGCCAATATTGAAGCGAGGGACGCACTGGAGCGAACTGCGCTGTTCTGTGCAGCGGAAAATGGACATGTAGCGGTCGTTGAACTGCTGTTGTCCAAAGGAGCATGTTCCACCACCAGAGGCCAGTTCCAAGGATGTCGTGATTCAGATTTGATTCAAAATCCCATTGGCAGGGAGACCCCAAAAGGCATCGCGGAGATCAGAGGACACAAAGCGGTTGTACAAGTGTTTAGCAAGTATGAATCGCGCGATGATTTGTTACGATAGCTGTTACCGCGGAGCATCAAAAAACAAATCCGTAGCCACCTTCTGGGGAACCGGAAGGACGCACTCTCGGAAATCTGTCGAAATCTGGAAATCTGGGGGGAAATCTGGGAAACAAATGAAACAAATGGGAACAGCCACCTAATTATTGTAAACAGTTTAGTCAAAAGCGACGGATTTTCTCATTTGCTTAATCTCGCCCCGGCGGCGTTTGTGCTGCAGGCGTCGCTGTCTGGCGGAATAAGGAACAGCGGTCTTTTTTCGCTCGCGTTTTATAACCAGCGCCGAGGCGAGCAATTCCCCGAGGCGCCTTTGTGCGGCTATGCGATTGGCATTCTGCGTCCTGTGCCTTTGCGAAACGACCGTCAGGAAACCATCTTCTGAAATCCTCGATGAGAGATTGGCGGCGATACGCTGTTTCTGCTCACCGGTTAAAGTTTGGCTGTCCGCCACGTGAAACAAAAGCGTAACACGGGTATTGAGCTTGTTTACATTCTGGCCGCCTGGGCCGGAGCTTCGTGAAAATCTGTAAATAAGCTCTTTCTCAGGAATGACTATTTTCTCAGTCAATTGAACCATACAACCGCCGGCCAAATGCCGATTTATCCGCCGCAGGCGGATTAACGCAGACCTTCCTGCTGAACCTCTTTTTCAACTTTGTCAAGCTCGGTCTGCATATTGTCCTTTGTGATTTGCTTTTTTGCCATTTCGTTATATTCGGCCTGACTTTTTACCTCGGCTTTAGGAGCCGCCGGCTGGCCGGGGGTAGCGGCGGGGGCAGCGGGCGGGGCCGGCTTCTTTTTGCAGCCAAAACCGGCGATAGTCAGCATTACAACAGCAACAACGGTTATCAATTTACCAAGCATCTTTTTATCTCCAAAACTGCAATCCGTTTATTCAAATCCTGCATCCAGCCGGCCAATTACTGTCGTTTTTCCACGGGCGGCCCGCTGGCGCTCCTGTTGGCGTCAGGAACGTTCACCTCTTTAACCTTCTCAATTTTCACCAGGTTCTCTCTGGATGCGCCCGGCAAACGCCCTTTTCCGGCCATCATTTCCTTCTGGCGACTCATACGCTGCATCTTTACCTGGTGAAGCTGCTGGTCCTGCTTAATAAGTTTACCGACCCTCTCGACTGTATTGGCGTCGCCCTGCTCTTTGGCAAGCTCCCGAATCCTGTCAAGCCGGGCGAGGCGTTCGCGGTATTTTTCCTCCTGCTGTGATAAAAGCTGCTCGATTACCGCCTCTCTGCGCTGGGCCGCATTGGCGTCGGCAATACCGCCGGCCAGATTAGCATCTACCCTGCCTCTCCTTTGTGCAATCGCATTCATATCCACAGCCCCCTGCTGCTGGGCATGCTGACGCCTCTGCTCCATTCTTTCGCGGATTCGCTGGCGCGCCTGCTCGCGCATTTGCTCGACTTCCATTGTTTTTTGCTGAAAAGCGGGTGCAGCGGCGGGCTGGGGCTTCTGGTTTGGTTCAGGTTTCTGGTTCGGCTCTTTGCCGGGCTGCTGGTCCTCGGCAAAAGCCACGGCAAACGATAAAATCGAAATCCCGGCAGCCAGTAACATTACTTTTTTCATAACATGCTCTCCTGAAAAGTTTCGTCTTACGCTGTCCCCTCTATCGGGCAACGACAGCAATCATTACGCTCAAGCTCAAGCCGATGTTTGGCTAAACAATGCTACGGCGTCGGCAACTATCCTGCCTATCGGCATACGGTTCGGGCAGCGCGCCTCGGCTGCGCTGTAATCGACGCTCAACAGGCGATTGCGGATTTCGGCGGGAATCTGTGCGAAAACCTCTTTTGCCCCGGCCTTGTCGCCGTAACTGTTATGATACATCAATGCCCGCATAATATCGCTGACCGGGACACCCGCCGCAAGCGGTCCGCAAATATGGGAGCAGCCCGCGCAGTAGCCGGTGCAGGTCTCCTGGGCGTATTGGTTAAACACATTTTTGTCTTCGGCGGTAAGCGAGGTCTTGTCTAAAACCGCCGCGATATTGGTCATAAGCATCGAGGTTGTGGCCATAGACGAGCAAACGGTGCTTATTCGCTTGTCATCGAGGACCATCTTGATTTTTGCCTGGCCTTCAGTGAAACCCTTATCGGTAAAATGGGCAATCATTTTCTTGTCTGCTTCCACGTTGGCAGAATTTACCGGCCCGCGGGGTCTCATACCCTGCGTTTTCATCGCGATAAGACCTATCCCGGCTTTATGGCAGGCCTCAATTGCCTCCTGCATAGCGGCGTCCTGTGTCAGCCGGAAATTGTATGACGTCATTATGGCGTCAATCCAGTCAAGCTTCGATGCGGCCATAAGACATTGAGACATATTCTGGTGGGTGGTGAAGCCGAAATGTTTTATCACGCCTCGCTTCTTGGCGTTTTCAGCCCATTGTTTTACGTCGTCAGTAAACCGGACCATATCATTTACCATATACACGCCGAAATACAGGTCTATGTAACTGGTATTGAGATGCTTTAAAGATGTTTGCAGGCATTTTTCCAGGTCGTCGGCTGTTTTTGACTGACTTTCCTTGGTAACGAGAAATATATCTTTTCTGAGGTCGGGATTTTTCGCCAAAAAAGCGCCAATACTTTGTTCGCTATTTGCCGCGAAAAGCGACGTATCCCAGTGGTTCACGCCCCAGTCGAGCGCCTGTCTCAATACTATCTGTTCACCTGGCCTGCCGAAACCAAGCGATAGTATAGGAACTTCGGCGCCCGTTTTTCCCAGTTTCCGGGTAGGTATTTTTTCGGGTTTTGGCGCAGGTGGTGCATTCGGCTCAGGTGCGTTTGGTTCATTAGGGCCGGGGGTATTTGCGTCTGCTGCGTATGCCCCCGTCGCTGCGATAATACCGCCTAATCCGGCTATTCCCGCCG